>JBFXBK010000115.1:0-23927 GCA_050183255.1 Polyangiaceae bacterium
CATGGAGGCCGAGATCGACCACGCCGGACACCTCTGGGGCGGTTCGCAGGCGCCCCAAACGAACTACGTCTGGGAGCGCGGGCTGGAGCGGGAAATTCGGCACCTATCTCCGTTCAAGCAACCCGCGGAGGAGCGAGGGATCCAGCTCGAGCGCCGGACCTATGACAACCTCTCCCAGCTGGTGAAGCGCGAGTGCTTTGCTGCCAACGGCTCTCCGGTCGTTTGCGCCGCGTTTCGGGTCATCACGTTTCGTTTCAGTGGCGGCGAGCGGCTTGGCAAGCCTCCGCCGTTCACACGGGACCTGGCGCTTGCTCTGGCGAAGCAGGTCCAAAAGGAGGTCGCCGCGGGCGACATCAGCATGGATCACGCGTTTCGGAAGTACGATCCCCACGCGATGCTGTTGCCCATGAAGGAGGCGCCGCAGCTGCTGGCGGCGCTCGACTCCCTCAACCCGCGCCTCAAAGGGATCGTGGAAAAGCTGTCCAAAGGGCAAGTCTCGGAGCCCGACGTAGGGACGGACGAAGTGCTTCTCGTGCAACGGACAGAGTGAGCGCACTGAGTTGCTGCACGTCGCGCCTCAAGGCCACCTCCAGCGGTGCGAATGAATAATCATTCACAGCCTTGACATCGGGCCCGCGATCCATCAAACAACCGGAGTGAACGTTCATTCACATTCGGGCTCTGCTTCGTCGGATACCCGAAGCGCCATCCTCAAGGCTGCGCTCGAGGTGTTCGTGGAGCGAGGTTTCCACGGCACGACGGTGCCGCAGATCGCCGGCCGTGCCGGGGTCGCCGCTGGGACGATGTATCGCCACTTCCAGAGTAAGGAAGAGCTGGTCAACGTGCTCTATCGTGAGGCGAAGAGTCGCTTCATGAGCAGCTTCGCGCGTGAGCTACCCGGCGCGACCCAACTCGAATCGGGCGCTACGCCGCGCCAACAGTTTCGCTGGTTTTGGTTCCGCGTGGTTGAGTATGCGCGGACCCACGGCGACGAGCTGGCATTCCTCGAGTTACATCACCACGCGGCATACCTCGATCCGGAGAGCCTGGCCCTCGAGGCGACCTCCCTGGAGGCGTTTGCCAGCTTCTTCGAACTCGAGTCCATCCGCGAGGAAATGAAGCCGCTGCCAGGTAAGGTCCTGATGGTGATCGTGTGGGGGATCCTCGCGCAGCTCTTCAAGGCCTATCGCTTGGGGCACTTGCCATGGAGCGATGCCCTGATCGTCGAAGCCGAAGCCGCCGCGTGGGATGCGGTTGCGGCGAATCGAACCTAGTCTCCGGCAACGCTCGTCTGATGCATTGAGCATCAGAACTCTGGAGGCGAGCCACCAGGCTCGTGAATGAGACACGCACGTTCATCGTGCAATAACCATGGGGAAATAAGATGCAAGCTACTGTGGAGCTTCAAGCTGATGTCCGTGCGTCTTCTGGCGCGCTGCCGAACCTGAGCGCAAACGACCTGGCCAAGTTGAGCCTCGAGGAGCTTAGAGCGCTCTACGAGGGGGGGAGGCTCTTTGACTTGGATCAGCTGGCGGGCGCGCCGAAGGGCCGGATGCTGACTCTGGCCGGAGGCCTTGGAAAGCCAACGCCTCGGCGTGTGCTTGCGCGCCTCGCGAAAGGCGCGCTGTTTCCCTGGCGAGGTAAGTCCTTTCAGACCCTCGATCGAGCCAATCAACGCGGCGCTGGCATCAACCGTGTGGTGCTGCTTGGGGAAAAGTTCCCGTTTGACACGTTCGTCGAGGCGTCCGCGATCGACGGTAAGCCCTGCGTTCGCCTCGACTACGACAAGGTCGAGAACCCCTTCTTCATCCGCGTGATCCGTGACGAGTTGCGAGAGGTTGCAAAGGACCTCTATCTCGGCCCCGCCATGTTCGACGGCAAGCGTCCGGAGCTGGTGCTGTGGTTCGCGATCGATTGCCGCTGAGTGCAGGTCCGCACTGGTTGATCACCGGTGCGGCCCGCGGCATCGGCGAGGCGTTGGCGCGGGAGGTGCGCCGTCACATCCCGCGTGTCCGTCTCAGCTTGGTGGACCGTGAGCTTGAGAGCGTTCAACGCTTGGTTTCCGAGCTCGGGCAGGCATCAGCGCTTGGTTGCGAGCTCGCTGACATCGCCAGCCTGCCGTCGCTGCTGAACGAAGCACGCGCAGTCAGCGGGCCGATCGACGTGCTGGTGAACAACGCGGGAGTGATGTGGGTTGGCGCCGCGGACGGTTTCGGCGCGGAGCGCACCGAAGCCCTGATCGACATCGACCTGATTGCGCCAATCCGCTTGGCTCAGCTCGCGCTGCCAGAAATGCGCTCGCGGGGCAGGGGATGTATCGTCAACGTCGCAAGTCTGGCGGGAGTCACCCCACTTCGTGGTTGCAGCATCTACGCCGCAGCCAAGGCGGGGATCGCTCACTACTCCGAGACGTTGCGCGCCGAGATGTTGCCGCATGGTATCGACGTGTTGACGGTCTACCCGGGGCCGGTGCGCACGCAGCTCGAGCGCGATGCGCGTCGCGGTTTGAAGGCAAGCTGGGCGAGCCGCGCGGCCCCGGTTGGCGAGCCAAGCGAGCTAGCGAGGCTGATCCGTCTTGGGGTGGAACGGAGAGCGGCGCGGGTGGTGTACCCCCGGAGCTATGAGCTGGCCTGGCGCTTCCCGAGGCTTGCAGGCTGGATCACGGCGCGCTTCTCACCCCGGCCTGACTCAAACGCTCGCGCACTCTGGGTAGGCCAAAGTGAAATGCCGTAGCTCCGCAGCGTTGCGCGGAACATAGATCACCACGGAAACACGTCGGTCTTCCAGCAACTCCAACAGCTTCGGCGGCTCGAGCTGGTAGGCGAGGGCAGGCACCCCGCTCCGCACCGCAGGGCTCTCCCCGCGGTGTTCGAAGCTGAGCTCGAGCGTCGCGAGGCTCTCCGCTGCTTCCACTCGACCCGCGTGCTCGGCGCTACACACGACCAGCGCCCGCTTGCCGACGCGCTCCGCCAGCTCCGCGAGCTTGGCGAAGGCTTGCTCATCGCGATCTGCGTCGGTCGCGTAAAACACCGGGATACCTTGCATGAACCCGGAGTTTGCCAGCTGTCACGCTGCTTTCAAGGCGAGCCAGTGCGCAGCGTATGCGAGAACCTTGGGTAGGCGGCGCCGCTGGTATTGGGCGGCCCGACTGCGGTTGCTACCCTGCGATGGTCGGGCACCGCAGCCCGCAGAGGGGAAAACTTCATGACCGTCACCGCCACCGAACACCTCAGCGAATCCCAGGACCTCGAGTCCAGGCCGATGCCCCGGCCGCGCAAGGCGAAGGACTCCGTCTACGAGTGTGAGCCTTTCGGCGTCGAGTTTTTCGGCCTGCACGGCGATCGCGCCAAAGCGGCGCCGGTTCGTCACCAGTTCGTTCGCGAGCTGGACGTCTCGGCTAAAGAGCTGTGGCGTATCCTGGAGGATCCTAAGTCTTGGCCAGTGTGGGCGGCCCCAGGCATCGCGGAGGTCGAGTGGACCACCTCGAAGCCGTACGGCGTTGGCACGGAGCGCACCGTGTTCTTCATCGGGGGCATGGAAGTCTACGAGCGCTTCATCGCCTGGACGCCTGAACGCGAGATGGCGTTTTGTTTCCGTGGAACAACACAGCGCGTATGGTGGCGCTTCGGGGAGCACTACTCAATTCGGCCACTCGGTGACTCGCGATGTGAACTCACGTGGACCATCGCTTACGAACCGCGCCACGTGTTCGCAAAGATCCACCCCGTTGCGGGACCGATCATGCGCCTCTCCCTCAAGCGTTACGCGGACGGCCTGGTCAAGTATTGTCGCAAGCACTCGAAGTGAGGGCCTTGTTGCGTAGCCGTCGCGGCCTTAGGCTCGCCCCATGTCCTTGGTGCTGCACTACTCTGGCATGGCTCGCTACAACGCGTGGATGAACGAGAAGCTCCTGACGGTGTGTGACACCTTGAGCGACGCTGAGCTGCGCTCGAACCAAGGTCTGTTCTTCAAGTCGGTGCTCGCCACGCTGAACCACCTGCTCCTCGCGGATCGCGCCTGGATGCTGCGCTTCACCAAGGATCGAGAGCGCTACGTCTCGCGCAACGCCGACGGCAGCGTGATCCAGATCACGGGCTTGGATCACCTGCTGTACTCCGATTGGGAGGCGTTCAAGGCCGAGCGGCGCAAGACCGACGCGGACATCGACGCCTGGGTGGAAGAACTCGATGAGCAGAGCTTGCTCGAACACATCGTGTACAAGACGTCTACCGGTCTCGAGTTCGATCATCCGATGTGGCAGGCGGTGAGCCACCTCTTCAACCACCAGACGCACCACCGCGGGCAAGTCACTGCAGCGCTCACCCGGCTCGGGAAGGACCCCGGCGTGACCGACATCGCCGTGATGTTTCGTGGCTAGTTAAACTGGGATGTCTTCCCACTGGAGCTGTTGTGTATCCTTGCGGAAAGCTTCCACGATGACGTTCACGTCCCAGATGCTGTGAGAGAGCTTCACCGCATCGAGGTACAGGCAGCGTGCCGCGACCTGGCTCAGGTCGAACGCCCAGTACAGACTCATCAGCGGATTGATCCAGAGCTTCGAGCCGGCGGTGCGATGCGTGCGGTGGACATCTCCGTACTCGCCCTCGATCGCGCTCGCGATGCTGTTGCCCACGATGCTTGGCGCGCCGGGCATGCGCTCGTTGCTGAAGGCGATCGCTTCAGCCAGGAGCTGCGCCTCCGCCATCTGAGGAAGCAGCGCCAAGGTACCCAGGTAGCCGCCGGCCTGACTGAGCGCCGCCACGTTGCGCAAGAAGTGGGCGTGACAAACCCCGTGGAAACGATCGATGCCGAAGCCAAGGCAGCAGACCAGCTTGTCCACGCCCTGAAGTTGGCTGACCGCCGCGAGGCTGGTCACGTCCTCTTGAGGCGTGCCGAGGCCCGCCTCGTCCCCCCGCATCAGGATGTCCGTGCCACCGTCCACCAGCACCACGCAGTCGTACTGCAGCTCTTGCTGCAGGGCTCGGTAGCTCGCGAGTAGCGGGACTGCGCCGGTCTTCTCGAAGGCATACACAGGGCAGCCCAGGTCTTGTGCCGCAAGGAAATGCGTGAGGAGGCCTTCGGGGAAATAGCGCGCAGGCCCGTCGCTCTCCGTGGTGACTTCCACGCAGTTCGGCGTCACCCGGCGACCACTGACTTCGCCGAGGGACGTGAACGAAGCGTTCGCCAGCGATACCTGCCGGCCTTGATCGCGCAACAGCTTGAACAAGGGCAGCGCGCTGTACACGTCGAAGCCTCCGCCAGCGCCCGCCAACAGCACGCGCTCTGCGCGGCTCAAGCGTTCAAGGAACGGCGATTGGTCGAGTCGGTACATGTGTAGAGCCTCCGTGCTTAGCCCCTTCGAGCGCGACCCCAGACACTGACACCGCTCGGCGATGGCGGCAAGCGCGCTCAGTTTCAGCGTGGGCCGATTCGGGTGGATGAGACTCGAAGTGACTTCCGCGGGGATAGACTGATCGATGCCCGCCTTGGCCGCGCAGTGGGCGCGTGCGAGTCCTGTTCGTCACTCGTCATCCAGTCGGCAGACGAGAGGTGGCGGAGCCGAGAGGACAGACTATCGGGTACACAGCTGTTCGGCGGCAGCGCTTGGTGGCCGCGAAGACGCGGCACGTTGAGGGTCGGGGAGATCTGCCTTCGGGCGGAACTCGCACCCTCGCGCCGCCCATGGATGCGAACCTGGAGCGCATCGCGGCGGAAGCGCGCTGCTGCGATCAGGCCCGCGTGACCGGGGATTCCCCCGCATTGATTGGCCTCACGCCCGGGGCCTTCGCGAGGCGGCTCAGCGAGACCGCGACGCGTTGAGCTGTCCCTCAATCCAACCTTTTCGAGTATCGTGCAGCCGATGCCGAGCTCGCACTCCAGCCCCGCCGTGAATGGCGACCTCTGCCTGGTGACTCTCCTATTTTTGGGGGTGAGCTTCGCCGCAGCTTGCGGGGGTCAACCACTCCCTCCACCAGGTTCCGAGAGCGGCTCGAGCTCGCCCGTCGCGAAACGCGCAGCCAACGTCGCTGATGATTGTGCTCAGGAACCTGGCAAGCCGGCGCCCGAGCCGCTCAAGCGTGAGTACCGCGGTGTTGCGGCGAAGGCGCGCTGCGATCGTGAGGTGTACACCATCATGGGCGGCGTCGTTCACAGCCTGGACGTGCCCTGCGAGTATTGCCACGTGAAGGATGACTACCCGGCGATGACCCACAACAAGCGGGTCGCGAACTGGATGGCTCAAGAGCTGATCCCAAGTATCCGCGCGAAAACAGGGCAAGACGTCTGGTGCAGTGATTGCCACCACGTCGGCGATAAGGGTACGCCGAAGCCCCTTGGCAACCCGCGCAAGAAGTCTCAGGCGATCGAGTGGATGAACACGCAGCTGGTCGCGCGGTTCGAGACGAAGGACGGGGAGCCGCTGTACTGCAAGAGCTGCCATGTGGGCAATGTCGGCAGCCCGGAGTTCAAGTCGAAACTTTTCCTCGAGGATCTATTGGGAGATCAGAGCTTTCCGCCTGCGGAGCTCAGCGCCCCCGCGCCAAAGCCCGGCAGTGAACCCGCCGCGGGCCCAGATGCTGACACCCCGGAAGCCGACGCGGGAGCGCCGGACAAGGTGCCCGACATGGGGGATCGCAAGTAGCTCAGCAGCTTGGGCCGGCGCCGCTACAGCAATCCGCGTTGGTGAGGTTGACCTCGCATGCAATGCTCCACTTGCAGCTGCTGAGACAGAACTGCCAGGAGTCGACGCCGCAGCAGCGCCAATGATGTCCCATGTTCCAGTCACACTCGTTGCCTGCTTTCAGCTCGCAGCCGCCCCAGCTGCAGTCGTTCTGACAGACCTGCTGCGAGCACCCGTCGCAACCCCCTGCCTGGGTGGCACCCGGCGCGCACGGCCCTTCGTTTCCGCAGCCGCTCCAGGTGCCCCAGGTGCAGTCTTGCTGGCAGGTGCGCGTACGGCTTCCGCAGTTTCCACAGTCCTCCGTCTCTTGGGCGAGGGGCTGGCACTCGCAGTTGCCGCCCGATCCACCCATGGCGCCCATACCGCCCACTGAGCTGGCGCCAGTTCCTCCGCTCGACATCCCCGCGGAACCAGCGGCGCCACCGAATGACTGTCCGCCGCTGCTGGTGCCACCGGCGCCACCCCAGGCAGTTCCGCTGCCGCTGGACCCGCCGTTGGCCGCGCCAGCGGATCCACCACTCTGGTCTTCGCCGCCGCTACCACCGAACGTACCGGGGTCGTTGGTGGCGATGTCGCCACCCGTCGCGCAGCCCCACAAGGGCGCGGTTGTTGAAGCCGCCATGAGGAGTAACCAGAATCCTCGCATTGCTGGGAGGATAACGGATTGCTGCAGCGTCCGTCAGACGGCTGACCCGCCCAGCACCCGTCGCGCGCGGAGGCTGCACGTCCGGGCCAGTACTGGATTTTGGCACTGAGTGATAAGCGAACGATTCCAGGAAGTTGTGATCGCATGGGCGGCTTCGACTTGCACCCACTACCAAGCGGTTGTCTGGTAAGGCCTATGTCCATCGCCCCCCGACGAATCCAGAAACCTAAGAAGCGAGTCACCCAGCGCCGCCGCGGCAACACCCGCTCGGACAACCGTCGCGACGAGCTCCTGGCAGCCGCCGCCCGCCTGTTCAGCAAGAACGGCTTCGAGGCGACCAGCATGCGCGACATCGCAAACGAGGTCGGAATGCTTGCCGGCTCGATGTACTACCACTTCCCCGCCAAAGACGATCTGATCGTCGCGGCCCACGCTGAGGGCGTGCAAGAGCTGCTGCGCGCGATGGACGCCGCGCTCGAGGGCGTGGTCGGCGGTTGGGAGCGACTCGAAGCGGTCTGCGTCACACACCTCGAGAACCTGCTGGGGGGCAGTGATATCGCAGGCGTAGTGGCCGTGGACTTCTCTCAGCTCCCAGAAGAGCTACGGGCCAGGCTGATCGAGCAGCGTGACGAGTACGAGGGGCGTCTCGCGCAGCTGATCGACGCCCTGGAGCTGCGTGAAGGGGTCGACCGCCGACTCGTCCGCCTATCGCTCCTTGGTTCGTTGAACTGGACACCCAACTGGTTCCGTGCGGAAGGCCATGCGCCCGCCGCCATCGCACGCCACTTCGTCGCGCTGCTGCGCGACGGCGTTTGCTGAGCGCGGAGCATACAGGCTCTCCAAGCGAGGAACCTCGAGTCGAGGTTCCTCGCTTGCGTTTTGTGCGAGGAGATTCGTTCTAGCCCGCACCTGGCGTATGCGTACACTCAGGGCTGCCGCGTCGGACTCGGGTCTCTTTACCGAGCCCGCTTGACCAGCGCCTGGGTCTTTTGGCTGTTGCCGCGCGAAAACACGAGGTCCTGAGAATCCGCGAGTGACGTTCCGCGTGTCGCGCGTTGAGAGTAGCATTGCTCTGACGGAGGGGTGATGCGTCGACCAAGGCAACGACTTACTGGGTGTTCGCTCGTCGCGGTGCTCACGCTGGCGCTGCTCGCTTGCAAGGAGCGAAGGCGAGACTCGGCCAGCGCGGTCGCGGAGGTGCCGCGACCCGCTCAGCCAACGGGAACACCTGCACCTCTGGAGCCTCGACCCGAGGCGCCCCTCGCCGCGACCGCTCTGGACAGCGCCGCAGTGGACAGCGGCGCAGCGGACAGCGGCGCACCGGACACACCCGCCCCGAGGATGGCTCCTCCGGCGCCCCCCAATCCCAATCACGACGGCTGTCGGTCAAGCGGGCAAGCCTGCACTTGTTCCAATACCGGTTGGTCTGGCAAGTGCGCTACTGGAGGCGCGAAGAGCGGCCTCTACTGCCATTGCGATTGACGCGCGTCGCAGAATTTCTGTGTGGAAGCAAAGCGCTCTGGGCTGTCTTCGCGGTCTTCTCGACACGCCCTGGCGGTGCCAGGCGGGCGGAGCAGCCGGGAACCGAGCTGGGTCGCCCCGACCGCTTTTTGACGATTCCGTGACAGGACGGTCGAGACCTGCGGCGCTCTGGAGGCAGCGATCCCTGGAACGCAACCGGGATCGCGTACGTGTTGCGTTTCGAAACAGGGTTCACGCTTCCCAGCTGCGGCACAATGCCATGACTCAGCCTCGGGAATTTCGGAACCTTGCCCGTGGTCGAGGGCGGGCAACACGACAAACGCGAGCACCCGTCCGTATCCGTCCGGCTAAGGAATAGACGTGCGGAATAGTCTGCATGCTCCGTGTCCTACGGCGCCTGTAGGTATTCTCACCGCGGAAAACCTGCCTCGGCGCGCCCAGTTCCCTGCCTCGCGGAGATGGCGTTTCTACGGCAGGGACGTCGAGCCGACTGGCGTCGCAGGGAAAAGCAGCCAATTCATGCGCTGAATCACGCCGTGAACAGAACTTTTTCGGTGAGAACCGCGAGGTCCGCGGCAGCGTGTCTCAGCCTGGAATAAATTCCACGTGGGTTAGCCACAGAAACTCTCCACGGAAAAAACGCAGGCCCCCCCAGATTGGCCATCGACGTTCTGGGTTATGGGTGTTAGCAACATTGCGTGGCGACAAAGAAGAAGATCCAATGGCCTGACACTGCTTTCTCTGGAGCCCCCGCATTGGGTGGCAAGGACGCGGTGGAGATCGGACGTCTCGTCTACGAGAACTTCGAAGACACGTCCGTTCCCGAAATCGTCCGGAGCGAGAAGCTGAACCTCACACCGATGACGTTGAACCGTTGCCTCGCGGCCTACCGGGTCGCGATGAATCTGGGAGACGGCAAATGGGAGCACCTCTCCTTCGCGATGCTGCGCACGCTCGATTCCCTTGTTGAGCCGCAGCAAGCGGCGATGGCGAAGAAGGCTGCGAAGGAGAACTGGTCGGCGCACCAGCTCCAGGCTGAAGTCGCGCGCCTCAACAAGAAGAAGAAGGGCAAGCGCCGTGGTCGTCCCGCGCTCCCCAGCATCGTGCGCTCCGTCAACCAGCTGAAGAGCTTCGTCGACGGACCCCGCGGCATCTCTGCCAGCATGGACTCGCTGAAGGAGCTCTCCGCAGAGCAGGTCGAGCACGTGAAGAACGTGGTCCGTGGGCTGCGCTCGCAGCTCAAGGACGTCGAAGGCAAGCTTAAGTAGCTCCGTCGACCAAGAGATTCGGGACGCCTGGTCGCGCTTGCAGGGAACGGATACGTGCAGCGGGACTTGGGTTTGACCCTCGCAGGAGGAGGCAACCGGGCTTTTTACCAGGTTGGCCTCCTTCGGCGTTTTCATGAGGAAATCGAGCCGCGTCTCGGCAGCGTCGCGAGCTGTAGCGCGGGAGCGTGCGTCGCCGTCCTGCACTTTTCCAGGCGTGCCGACGCCGCTCACGAGTTCTGGCGGGTGCGTCGCAGTCACGTCACGAAGAACTTCGACTGGAGCCGTCTGCTGAGGGGGCGACGCCCGACGCCCCATGCTTCCGTCTATCGAGACACCGTGGAGTTCGCGATGCGGGACGGTGGCCTCGAGCGACTGCGCTCGCTGCCGTTTCCAATCTGGGTGCTGACCGCCCGATTGCCGCGCCGACTACCCGTTGCGCTGGCGCTTCCGCTTGGCCTTCTGGCTTACAACCTCGAGAAGCGCATCGCGCCGGAACGCGTGCATCCGAAGCTCTCGTCCAGAGTGGGCTTCCGTGCGGCAATGTACGACGCGCGCAGCTGTGAGAGTCCGGAGCAGCTCGCGGATCTCATCCTCGCGTCGTCCGCGACGCCTCCATTCACGCCCATCGGTCGGCACTGTGGCTCACGCCTGCTCGACGGTGGCTTGGTGGACAACGCGCCGGCCTTCATCAATGAAGAGCAGGCTGGGCTGCGCCGCCAGCTCGTGCTCCTAACGCGCGCGTATCCGGAGCGCGCCCTCGGATGGCAGGGGGAACGGTTGTACCTCTCCCCCACCAAGCCCGTCCCCATTGGGCGCTGGGACTACACGCGGCCCGAACTGTTGGCTCGCACCATCGAACAGGGCGAAGCCGAGGCGGAGATCCACGCGCCACTGGTTCGCGACTTCTTGGCTCGCTGAGCTAGTGAGGCGAATCTGTGCGCCCACACCCTCAGGGGGCGGGCGAGTTTTGCAGCGAACTAGGACGCTAGCGGGCTGCTGACGCGCGGCCTGGCTGTGGCGGCTTTTCGCGCGGGGGCCGCTTGGGCGCCCGCTTCATCGCCCACGGTTGATCCTCGAGCTCCTTGAGCACGTGGTCGCGGAAGGCCCGCACCTTGGCGCTCAAGTGACGTGAGCTTGGGTAGACGAGGTAGAGCGCGCCGTCAGTGTTCTTGTACTGCGGTAGCACTTCTGCGAGGCGACCGGCGTGCACATCACACTTGACCACGAAGCGCGGCAGCTGCGTGATCCCAGCGTCCGCCAGCAACATTCCATGCAGAAATGAAAAGTCGTTGGCGCTGACGTGCCCGACTACGTCCACCGTCTCCCGCCCGCTCGGACCTTCGAGGTTCCACCGCCTGCGCCCAGGGCGGCCCCGAAACAGCAAGCAGTCGTGCTCAGCCAAGTCGGCGAGCTCTTTCGGTGTTCCACGCGCGGCGAGGTAGGCTGGGCTAGCAAACAAGCCAAAGTCAGTGTCGGCTAGTTTGGTCGCCACCAACGACGAGTCGGCGAGCTTGCCCGCGCGCAGAGCGAGGTCGAAGCCTTCTTCAACCAGGTTGATCGTACGCTGGGTGATGTCGACGTCGACCTCCACCTCGGGGTACAGCTTGCGAAAGCTAGCTACGATATCGCCCAGGTAGCTGAAGCCGAAGTCGACAGGGGCCGTGATGCGAATGACTCCGCGCGGAACCTCTTGATCGTCGCTGACGGAGCGCGCGGCATCTTCGAGGTCATCAACCGCCTTGGATACGCGGTCAAAGAACTCGGAGCCGACTTCTGTCAGCCGCAACTGACGGGTGGTGCGGTGAAGCAGACGAGCGCCCAGCTCCTGTTCGAGCCGAGTCACCCGCCGACTGATCGTGCTCTTCGGCAGGCCCAAGCGATCGCCTGCGGCAGTGAAGCTGCCCGCCTTCACCACCTGGATGAACACCTCGATCCCACTCAAATCCAACGTTGCACTCATGCAACAGTCACTTTCGCATGAGCCCACTGGTGACGCTAGCGGAACGACCCATGTTCTGGGAACGGAGCAAGGAGCACGTTCAAATGTCCAAGATTCAAAGCAAAGCCCCTCACGCGTTGCGCCTTCTGTTGGGGCTACTCTTCACGGTTTTCGGCCTCAACGGTTTCCTCCACTTCATCCCGAATCCGCCGGTCCCGGACGCGGCCGGGAGCTTCCTCGGAGCGCTGGCCGCGACGGGCTACATGTTTCCGCTGATCAAGGGGACGGAGATCGTCGCTGGGCTGGCGTTGCTCAGCAACCGCTTCGTGCCGCTGGCGCTGATTCTGCTGAGCCCGATCGTCGTCAACATCTTCGCGTTCCACACGCTGCTCGCGCCCGCACCCATCGGTGTCGTGGTGCTGCTGCTGACTGCTTACCTGGGCTACGCCTACCGCAGCCACTTTGCGGCCCTGTTCGTGGCGAAGGTGCAGCCAACCCGCGGCGCTAGCCGAAGCGCGGCGCGCGCCCAGTTGGCTGACGCGGAGTAGCGCGCGGCCCTCTACCAATCAAAGCTGCCTGGCGCGCAGTCCACATCCAGGATTGCGCTCCGCGCGTTTCAGCCCGAGAAACAAGCAATGAGTAGCACGCGCAGTGAGAAGTGGGAGTTCACCGGATCTCAAGGAGACCGCTTGGCGGGGCTCCTCGAGCTACCGCCCGGCGAGGTGAAGGCGGTCGCGCTGTTCGCCCACTGCTTCACCTGCAGTAAGGACAGCTTCGCTGCCGCGCGGATAGCCCGAGGGCTGGCGGCGCGGGGCTTTGCCGTCTTGCGTTTCGACTTCACCGGACTCGGGGCGAGCGACGGTGAGTTTGCGAATACCAACTTCTCCTCCAACGTCGAGGACTTGGTCTTGGCGGCGCGCGCCCTCGAGGCGGACTTCACTACGCCTTCGCTGCTCGTGGGACACAGCCTCGGCGGAACGGCGGTGATCGTCGCCGCGCGCAGACTGAGCGGTATCAAGGCTGTGGTGACGATCAACGCGCCTCACGAGCCAGCGCACGTCGAGCGCTTCCTCGAGCCTGCGACGGCCGAGATACAGGCGCGGGGTGAGGCGACGGTGCGCCTGGCGGGTCGCCCCTTTCAGATCAAGCGGCAGTTCCTTGAGGATATTGAATCGCAGAAGATCGACGAGCACCTGGCGCATCTTGGCGCTGCGCTCCTCGTGTTTCACTCGCCGGAGGATGACACCGTTGCGATCGAGAACGCGCAGAAAATCTATCAAGCAGCGCGCCACCCGAAGAGCTTCGTGTCCCTCGAGGGTGCAGACCATCTGTTGAAGCGACCAGCTGACGCCGAATACGTTGCCGACGTGCTCGCTGCCTGGGCGTCGCGGTACCTACCCATCAGCTCGGAAGTGCAGCAGCCACCGGCAAAGACGGCCCATGTAGCCCGGGCTCACGTACGCGAGCTGCATCAACCCTCCAAGCTGAGCCTCGCCATGCAGGCGGGCAGACACCGTTTCCTTGCGGATGAGCCCCTGGACCTGGGCGGCGCCGACACTGGGCCGAGTCCGTACGAGTACCTGTTGATGGCACTCGGAGCGTGCACCACGATGACGGTGCGCCTGTACGCGGAGCACAAGAAGCTGCCGCTAGAAGAGATTCAGGTGGAGCTAACTCACGACAAAGTCGACGCGAGCGAGTGCGCGGACTGCGCGACCAAGACCGGCAAGCTCGACAAGATCGAGCGCAAGATTCAGCTCAAGGGCGACCTCACCGAAGAGCAGCGGAACCGCCTACTGGAGATCGCCAACAAGTGTCCCGTGCATCGCACGCTCCACTCGGAGATCTGGGAAGTCTCGACGTTGGTGTGACCGCCGCCCGGGTGAGCGGTGCACGGAGCGAAGGGCTCCCTGTGTCAGTGCCCGGCGCGCACCAGGCGTCCTGGGAGCGCGCCGGTTAGCTTGCCGTCCTTCGCGATGACTTGCCCGCTGACGATCGTCGCCCGGTAGCCCTCAGCGTCTTGCAACAGGCGTCTGCCGCCGGCCGGCAAGTCCTCCACCAGGCGCGGACGTAGAAGGCGCAGGTTCTCGAAGTCGATGATGTTGAGATCTGCGCGTTGCCCCACGGCAATGTTTCCGCGGTCCTTCAGGCCCACGAAGCGCGCAGTGTCTTGACACAACATGCGGATGACCTCTTCGAGCTCGAAGCCGCCGGTCTTTCGGTCCCGGGCCCAGTGGGTGAGCATGAAGGTGGGGAAGCTTGCATCGCAGATGGTGCCAACGTGGGCACCGCCGTCGCTCAGGCCTGGCAGCGACAGCGGGTGATGCAGCATCGTGCTGACGTTGTTCAGGTCGAAGTCGATGTAGTTGTAGAGCGGGAAGTACAAGAGCTCTTTGCCATCGCTCTCGAGCAGCGCGTCGTACACCGTCTCGAGGGAGCTCTTACCCTGCTTCCGTCCCTCGTAGTACAGCGAGTCTTCGAGCTTCGGTTCGTAGTCGGGGTGCTCTCCGAGGCGGAACAGCTTCAGCGTCACGAACTCCAGGTTCGCGAGCAGCATGTCCGCGAGGGGCGGGATGGGGCTGCCGTCACCCGCCACCTTCTCAGTCTTTTCCTGGAGGATACGCTCCCTGAACGCCGGGTCGCGCATCGTCTTGACACGCTCTTCCAGGGGCAGGTGGCTGATGGCCTTGTAGCTCGGGAAACCCATGAACGGGTGGAAGGTCGCCTCCAGGCCGAGCAACACACCAATCGCTCGGGCGGCGACCTGCATGTGGATCTTGATGCCTTGCTTCTCTGCCGCTTCGCAGCGCTCGATGATCTGCTTCCACTGGTTCGCCACGTTGTCGCGCTGCATCACCGAGATGCTCATGTTGTGGCCGCCGCCCGCTTTGGCCATACCTTCGATCAGGTCGAACTCGCGATCGAAGCTCTCGTCGGACAAGTCGAAGTCGCTCACGGCTTGGAGCACACCGTGGTCGAGGTCCTTGAACGCGCTTGCGATGCCCGACAGCTCTCGCGCGCTGGCTTCCGAGGCCGGCGTCGCGGAGCCGTCCTTCGCGCGGTGGTTGTCGCTGCGTCCGGTGCTGAAGCCGAACGCGCCGGCCCTCACCGCGTCAGCGACGAGCGCCTTCATCTTCGCGATGTCCTCGTCGGTGGCTACCTCGTTAGCGAGGGCGCGATCCCCCATCACGTAGACGCGCAGAGCGTCGTGAGTGGCCATCAAGCCGAAGTCGATTGCATGTGGAAAATCGACCGCTTGCATGTACTCGGGGAAGGTTTCCCAACCCCAGGGTATGCCTTCCGCCAGGGCCGTGCCGGGGATGTCCTCCACGCCTTCCATCAGCTCGATCAGGCGTGTACGGTCGCTCTCGCGCACCGGAGCGAAGCCGACGCCACAGCTGCCCATCACCGCCGTGGTTACGCCGTGCAGCGAGGAAGGCGCGAGATCCGCGTCCCAGGAGACCTGACCGTCGTAGTGAGTGTGGATGTCGACGAAGCCGGGAGTCACGATCGCGCCGGTCGCGTCGATGGTCTCCGTCGCGCTGTCGTTGCACTCGCCGACTTCGACGATGCGCCCGCCTTTGATGCCGATGTTTGCTTTGCGGCGCGGCGCGCCGGTGCCATCCACGATGGTCCCACCCACGATCTTCAGATCGAAACTCATGGGCGCGTTGTACCACGCGAGCGCTCAGTCGGATAACCGTGCGTGAACGCGCAGCCGCACGTAGTCGAGTTGCCAGTGGTCACTGTGCCACAAGGTGGGACGACAGAAGTCGTCGACCTCCGCGTAGAAGTCGTCGCTTGCGTGTTCCGCCACCAGCTCGGACAGGAACATCTGCACCCAGTTCCCGAGCCCTGTGGCGCCATCCTCGAGCTTCGTGGGGCGTGCCCACCAGCGCGCCTCGCTGACTTCGAAACCATGCCGCTCGAGCAGCGACGTGTACTCGCCAAGACGGGGGAAGTACCAACGCTTGCTCCAGTCGACCGACTTGCCGCGTCGAGAGAGCGCTTGCGCTACCGCTTCGCGCAGCGTCGCGATGTTTCCGTGGCCGCCGAACTCCGCTACCACGCGGCCGGTGTAGGCTGGCCTTGCACGGCTAGCGTTCAGCACCCGTGCGAGTTCGCTCACGACCTTCTCCGCCTCTGGGATCCAGTGCAAGGTCGCGTTCGAGATCACAGAATCCACGCGGATATCACCGAGGTCTCGCGCGTCCAGCCGTTGGATCTCTGCGCTCGGGCAACGTGCGCGCGCTGCCTCGACCATCTTTGGATCCGGGTCGATACCGAGAACCTGGGCGCCGGCTTCGAGCAGCCACTCTGTCATGCGGCCGCTGCCGCAGCCGAGGTCGAGCACGCGTTCGCCTTTTTGCGGTGCGAGCTCAGCGACCATGTCTCGCGCGAGATCCGCGACGAAGCGGTGGTGTTGATCGTAGAGCGCAGCATTCCATTCCCGTGACATGGCCCGGAGTCCCTTTCCGTGTGGCACCCCGTGGCAGCCGGCTGCATAGTCGCCACCTGCTTGTTTGGGGGTGAGGAACACAGTCTGCGCTCCCGAGAACCATCGGTGAAGTCGAAAGATTCGATGGTATCCATAGAGAGTATCTATGGATGACAGAAGCCCTGGTGCCGCGTCTTAGTTCGCGGACGTCGGCAGCTCACCGAGTCGCCGACTGATCAAATCGCACATCGCCATGATGGTTGCTTGGGGATTCACGGCGCTTGGGCTGGGGAAGATGCTCGCGTCGCAGATGTAGAGGTTCTCCACGCCCTTCACGCGGCCATGTTCGTCAACCACGCCTTCGTCCCCTTCGCTCATCCTGCACGACCCGAACACGTGGTTCATGGTCATCTGCAAGTGGCGTGCGCTGACCTTGGGATGCAAGAGCTCTTCCGTCTCTTTTTGCGTACGGAATTCCGGGGCGACGATCGGGATCCCGGTGTGCACCCCGCGCGCGCCAATCGCGAGCAATCCGTCTGCGGCTTGCTTCATGCCGCGCAGCACCGGCTTGGCCTCGCTGTCGGGGATCCAGATCCGCATGCTGGGCATGCCGTTGCGGCGTGCGGTGACGCGCCCGGTGACGTTGGCGCGGTATACCAAGGCGATCACGGTCGCGCAGCGCAGCTGTGGGATCTGCTCCAGGAAGCGCCGACCGACGTCACCCCAGCGCACCATCAGCACGCTGGGGTCCGCCCACAGGCTCTCGAACTTCAGCCCGCGGATCTCTTCGCTGATCGCGCCCCAGCCTTGAGTTGCGCCGATCCACGGCTCCACGATTTCGTCGAGGATGCCGACCATGCCGCCGCCGACGTGGGCGAACAGCGTCGCGCCGACGCGGTCGCTGGGGTTGATGCCGCTCATCTGCAAGATCACCGGTGTGTGCATGGTCCCAGCGGCCATGATCACGAGCTTGGCGTTGACCGAGAACTCCGCGACCTTGCGTCTGCCGACGGGATCGACCACGCGGCCTCGCACGCCGGTCGCGCGCTTGCCCTTGGTCTCGACCTCTTCCACGTGGCAACACGTGTAGACGTCTGCGCCGTCAGCGACCGCGTCCTCGATGTACGTGCGATCCACGGACTGCTTCGCGCCGTTCGCGCAACCGGTCAGGCAGTCCGCGCAGCCTTCGCAATCTACGACGGCACGGGGCAGAGGCTTGCCTTTGATACCCATCGCCTCCATGGCGTCTCGGGCACTCAGGTTGCGGCGGCCCATCACGGCCATTGGAGTGGGCGCCACGTTCAGGCGGTCGAAGACGCGGTCGTAAGCTGCTTCGAAGTCCGGATGGTGGAACATCCCTGAGTGGGTCTCTTCTCGCCAGATGTCGCGCACCCAGTCCGGGAGCTTCAGCATGATGGCGGAGTTGACGACCGTGCTGCCACCGAGGCAGCGCGCTTGCATCGACGGCGTCTGGGTGGTGCCCGCGATCATGCGCAAGCCGCCCTCCCAGTAGTAGCGGGCGAGGAAGCGCGGCGCGTCGCGCGTCATGTCTTCGGCCTCGAGCTTGGGCCCTGCCTCGAGCACGACGACCTTCATGCCAGCGCGCGCGAGGTTTGCAGCGGCGACGGCGCCACCAGCGCCTGAACCCACCACGACCGCGTCGCAGTCGATATCGAAGCCCTGCTCGAGGTCTTTCAAGCCGTAAATCATGAGGTCACCACCGGCAAGCGCTTCAGCGCGTCTTTATCCACAGGGAACTGAAGTGGATCCGTCGGGCGCTCGCAGGTCTTGAAGCTCTGGAGGTGCTTCACCACCGCCGGGTGGGAGAAGTACATCATGGTCATCGTCGCTTTGAGCGCGTCCCCGAGCCACTGAAACGGTTGGAACCAGTGGGCGCGCCAGCCTTGAATCAGCTTCACGCGGCGCTCGGGGCTGAACGCCGAGAACTTGCGAAAGCGCAGGCTGAGCAGTGGTGTCGCTAGCTCCACGAAGATGAAGAGGGTGAACACCAAGCGGCGCTTCTCCGGAGGTAGCTCGTCCAGGTACTCGCGGGTGCGACGAACCAAGTCGGTTGCTTCATAGTCCGGGGCGCCGAGATCGTTCTTGGGGAACATCGCCTCGCTCACCGCGTGGATGGAAACCATCGCCGTGCGCAGCAGATAGCCGTCGGGGTCAGCCATATTTGGCCTGGGTTATGCCTGGACAGCGCCGCTCGATGCAACCGTGGCTGCGTGCCGTGCCTGCAAAGGACGCTTGCTCAGTCCGCGTTGACGCGGCACCTTCCGCGCCGCGGACCGTAACAAGCGTACGGTCAGGCATTGGGGAGAGAGCGGACGCAATGAAACAGCTATTTGTTCGTGCCACGCAGGGCACGAATTCGGGATCGAAGCAGGACTGGCGCGCAGGGTCTAGCGCGCGCAAAGGGACACGCCGCGCGCGTCGCTGGCTCGGCTCGTCGCTCGGGATCCTGTTGCCGCTGGGTTTCGTTGCGGTGGGCTGCGACAAGCAGGGTGGCGATGGACCGGCACCTGCTGCGAGCAGCGCGGAGACTGCAGTTGCTGCGTCCAGCGCGCCCAGCCCGGCGCCGAGTGAGTCAGTCGGGGCAGCTGCGTCGAGCCTCCCCCCCAAACCCGAGGACAAGTTCCCCAAGGCGAATACGGAGGGCTGCCCCGACGGCATGGTGCGCGTCACCGGCAACTACTGCAAAGGCATGGTGCAGACCTGCAAGAAGCACCACCCGGAGTACGAGAACGCGAAGGAGAAGCGCAAGGTCAGCGAGCGCTGTCTCGAGTACGAAGAGCCTTCGAAGTGCATCTCCAAGGAGCGCACGCCCCTCGACTTCTGCATGGACCGCTTCGAGTACCCGAACAAGGTAGGTGAGCTACCGCGGGTCCTCACGAGCTGGCTCGAGGCGCGTCAGCGCTGTGAGCTCGAAGGCAAGCGGCTGTGTACTGAAGACGAGTTCAACTTCGCGTGTGAAGGCGAAGACGGCAAACCCCATGTGTTCGGCTATGTGCGTACGGACAAGTACTGCAACATGGACAAAGAGTACGTGATGCCGGACCACACACGGCAGATGAAGCACTACGACGAGTGCTACAAAGACGAGCGCTGCAAGGCGGAGATGGATCGCCTCGATCAGCGCCACAAGATCGGCGAGCGCCTGACGTGCGTGTCCTGGGCGGGCGTGGTCGACATGAACGGCAACGTCAACGAGTGGGTGGAGCTGCCGGGGAAGAAATACCCGGATCGCTCAGGCTTGAAGGGCGGCTGGTGGGGTCCCGTGCGGAACCGCTGTCGGCCGACGGTGACCTTCCACAAGGAAGAAGACTACGGCTACGAGGCAGGCTTCCGCTGCTGCTCCGATGCAGACAAGCCTCTGGTACCGAACCCGAACGCACAGGCAAAGCCGTAGCGCTCCGGAATGCAGCGCGAGGCGCTCGATACGGTGCGAGGCGTTCAATGCGGCGCGAGGCGCTCGAGCAGCTTGGCGAGGGCGCGCGCCGCGTGGCCGCGGTGACTACGGGCGTTCTTGTCTTCGGGGCTCAGCTCCGCGCTGGTGAGGCCCACGTCGGGTAGGTAGAGCAGCGGATCGTAGCCGAAGCCGCCGTCACCCTTGGGTTCGTTGCCGATCAAGCCTTCGTAGCGGCCTTGGGTCTCGGCCACGATGCTGCCGTCTGGATCGGCGACGCACATCGCGCAGATGAAGCGGGCCGTGCGTTGATCCGCAGGGATATTCACGAGCGCGCCGAGCAACTTGCGGTTGTTGGCCAGGTCTCTCTCTTCGCGAGTGCCTTCCACACCCGAGTAGCGCGCGCTGTAGACGCCGGGCGCCCCGTCCAGCGCGTCCACCTCGAGGCCAGAGTCTTCCGCGAGGCAACGGTAGTTGGTGGCCTTGGCGTAGTAGAGCGCCTTGAGGCGGGCGTTGCCTTCGAAGGTGAGCTCTGTCTCCTCCGGCTCCTCCGGAACGCTCTCTAGGGTGTCGAGTCCGACCACTTCGACGCCCAGCGGGTCCAGCACTTCGGTGACTTCGCGGATCTTGCCGGGGTTCGAGGTGGCGAAGAGGATGCGCATAGCTGAGACCTCGGTAGTTAGTGCTGGTGTTCAGGCTCCGCAAGCTTCCACCAACGCGCGGAACAGTACGCGCCCGTGGTCGTTCGGAGGGTCGAAGAAGTACTCTGGATGCCACTGCACCCCGAGGCAGAAGTGGGGGCTCGTGTGCTCGATGGCCTCGATCACGCCGTCGCTCGAACGAGCAGCGACTCGCAGGTCTCGCCCCAGCCGGTCCACCGCCTGGTGGTGGGTGCTGTTCACTTCGAGCGAGCCGCCGAGCAATTGAAACAGACGTGTGCCGGGCTCGATGGAGACACGGTGACTCGGCTGGTGGTGAGCGTTGGTTTGCTCGTGAGGGAGCGCACCCGGTACCTCGTCGGGGATGTGTTGGATGAGGGTGCCGCCGAGCACGACGTTGAGCAGCTGCTCACCGCCGCAGATCCCGAACAACGGAAGCTCGCGCTCGAGGCTCGCCTCGACCAGGCGCCACTCGAACTCCGTGCGTCGCGCTTTGGTGTGCACGCTGGGGTGCACGTGGTTGGCTCCGAACCGCTTGGGGTCGACATCGAAGGCGCCACCCGTGATCACGAAGCCGCTCAAGCGCTCGATATAGCTCGGAACCAGTTCGCACTCGTGAGGCAAGCACACCGGGACGCCACCGGCAGCGGCGATGGCTGAGCAGTAGTTCTGGCGCAGCGCGTACCAGGCCGAGGCAGACCAGCCGCCTGCAGGCTCCGAGTCGAGGGTCACACCGATCCACGGCCGCACGCTGCTCAGTATACGAGAACGTGGGCGACAACACTCGTCACACGAGAAGCAGCGCTGCGGACTGGCTCATCCGTGATAAGCGTAGGACGTGGCGCTCAGAGTGAGCTTCGGGGACTTCGAGCTGGACGAACCACGGTTCGAGCTGCGGCAGGCCGGTGTGCCCGTGGAAATTCAGCCGAAGGTGCTCGATCTGGTGTTCTTCCTCGTGAAGAACGCCGAGCGCGTGGTGACCAAGGCCGAGCTCTTGGACAACGTGTGGCCGGGGGTGATTGTCACCGAGGCGTCTCTCAGTCAAGCCGTGAGCGCCGCGCGGCGCGCCCTCGGAGACGACGGCTCCGCTCAGTCCCTTATCCGTACGGTAAGAGGTCGCGGCTTCCGCTTCACGGCCGATGTCAAGGAGCTGGGCGCTGACGTTCAAGGCGCCGGCCTCCATGACCGCCATGTGGAGGCGCCTCCGACTTCACTCGTGCCGCCTTCGGTGGAGGGGCCGCCGAGCAGCATGGGCACCTTCGAGAGCGCTCGGGGTCGCGTCTCCACCACGAACACCTCCCTCGAACTCGAGACGCATGAAGAAGCGGCGCACCAGGCCGCACGCGCCGAGCTTGGTGCTCACCTCTTCATCTTGTGCCACGCGGATGATCCGACCCTCGGTGGAGCCCGCTATGCACTGGATGGCATCGCTGACGTCGAGATCATCCGCGGCACGGAACGGGCCGTCGAGCGCTTGCTCGAAGGGCCGACCAAGCGCCTCGTGATCAGCATTCCGGGCAATCTGGTGTCGCGGCGCCACGCGCAGCTAGTGTGTAGTCTAGGGGACTGGCAGCTACTCGACCTCGAGTCGCGCAATGGGACCTACATGGCGGGCGAGCGCATCAAGAAGCGCACGCTGCAAGACGGCGACGTGTTCGAGTGCGGGCACACCTTGTTTTTATTCCGCAAGGATCTAAAAACACCCACTGGGCTGAAGCCTGACGCAGATACTCGAGGCATGAAGCAGCGCGCGCTTGCGAGCTTGCTTCCGGAGCGCCAAGGGGTGCGGCACGCCCTGTCACGCATTGCGCGGTCGGACTTGTCGGTGTTGATCAGCGGGGAGAGCGGCACGGGTAAGGAGCTCGCGGCCAGGGCGTTTCACGCGCTCAGCGAGCGTACTGGGCCGCTGGTGGCGGTGAGCTGTGGCGCGTTGGGGGAGCACCCCGAGGCGGTGCTGCTCGGCCGCGCCGCGGCGCCAGGCGTCGAGGCCGAAGATGGCTTTCTCCAGCGCGCGAATGGTGGCAGCTTGGTGCTCGATCAGGTCGAGAGCTTACCTCCGTCAGCCCAAGCGGCGTTGGTGCGCGTCCTGGAGACCCACGAGGTGGTGCCGGTAGGCGGGCTAAACAGCGAACGCCTGGACCTGCGCGTGATCGCGGTGACGACTCACGACCTGACGGCGTCGGTGAGTCAGGGTGGTTTCCGTGGGGATTTGCTTTCGAGGCTGTCTGGCTTTCAGTTCGAGCTGCCGCCGCTGCGTGAACGTCAGGAGGACTTCAGCTTGGTGTTGGCGGTGCTGCTCAAAGAGCTCGCGTTGGGTGTGAAGATCAGCCCGGACGCACTTCGCGCGATGCTGCGCTACGACTGGCCCGGGAACATCCGCGAACTCAAGCAGACACTCATCGCCGCCTCCGCGATGGCGTCTCTCAGCTGTATCGAACTCGAACACCTGCCACGCTCAATCGCCGGCTGACGTCAGAAATGCCAGCGCGCGCCGGCTCCGTGCCCAGCCAGCTGCAGCTGGAGCTTGCCCTGTTTGGCCCTGGGTGAATCCGTGAGGAAGAGATACGTGGCGACGCCAAGGGCTACAATGCCGACGCCCAGCCCGATGTCCGAGTAGAGCGCGTAGCGCCGCGCGTCTTGGTCGGCGTCTACGCCCTCGGGGTTCGCGCACCTGGTGCTTGGGCAGAGGTCGTCCGCGGTGCTCTTCTCGCTCAGCGCGCGCAGGCCAAAGTAGCTGCCAACTCCCAGCGCGAGAGCGCCACCGCCCAGCAGCCAGTAGGCGCTTGTGGGCGGGCTCGCGCCGGTGACGCTCGGTGGGGGCGGCGCCGGGCGATCCTCCTCGAGCTTTCGTAGGTCGAGGGTTACCACTAGCTCTTTTTCCGGAGGGATTTCTGTGCTGACGCGGCTGCTCGCGTAGCCCGGCGCCGTGGCCTCGATCACGATGCTGCCGGCTTTGACGCGGACGCGCTTCGAGGCATCGACTACTTCTCCGGCCACGGTCACTCTTGCGGTGACGCCTTGCGGGCGCACGACGATGCGCGCCCACGCCAGCTGGCGCTCCGCGTAGCGCAGGGCGTCCTGCAGGAGCTGTTGATTCTCGACGACCCACGGGTCTCGCGCCTCTGCAAGCGCCTCCAGCAGGTGGACTTCTGCCTCTTGAGCCAGGCCCAGCGCCCGCTCAGCGAGCCCCAAATGACCAGCGACGCGCGGGCTCTTGTCGGTTTGATAGGCCTTCTGCAGGAGTTCGCGGGCGGCAGATTCGTTGCGCTGTTTCCTTAGGGTAATGGCGCGCTCGACGAGATCGACCTCGGGCTTTTCTGTGGGCGGCGGTGGAGCGTCGGGCGCGTCAATCGGCTCAGCGTCTGCTGAGGGCGCCACACCCCCTGCGTCTGGGGATGCGTCGG
>JBFXBK010000116.1:0-23827 GCA_050183255.1 Polyangiaceae bacterium
CAGCTGGGGACTTCGTCGCCACGAAGAGCGCCGCGGCACCGATCAGCACGCCCAACCCAAGCCCGATCCATTTGAGCTTGCCTGACTTCTTGCCGGGACTCGCTTCGCTGCCCGCTGTGGTCTCTGCCATCGACTCCACCCAGTGCTGTTTTGAACGTGGTCTCCGCGTCCCGCTGGACGTAGGACCGTGGAGTGTAAGAGGTGGGGGAGTGCGGCGTCGATCGCTCGCGAACTCCGCGGTTTCTTTTAGGTGAGGGGGCGCGAATGAGGTTCGATTGCCAGCTCAGACGACGCTAGTGGCGGTTTTTGCCTTGGTCCCGAGGCTCCCACACGCTTTGGCTTGACGACGGCAAAAACGCGGGTAGGTTGCGGCCTCCCAAGTCCGCGGAAAGGCGGACTAGGCGGGGCTTCGAGCACGCTCGAAGTTCCGCTCGGAGAGGTGACCGAGTGGCCGATGGTACCCGCTTGCTAAGCGGGCGTAGGGAAACCTACCGAGGGTTCGAATCCCTCCCTCTCCGCTGAGAAGCGCGAAGCACTTTCGCGCCCAGCAGAACCTGAGTGAGCCCGTCCGCGACGGGCTCTTTCGTTTTCGGTCGCAGACCAATCCTGCGCAGGCGCAGCGTGCCATCCCGGGTCAGCTGGGCGATGCTGCAGGCATGCGAGTCGATGCCTGGATCCAGCACCCCACGCCAGAGTTCCTTCGCCACGACATGTTCGCGAGCTTGCGGCGCTGGATGCGCCTCGAGACGGTGCCCGACGAAATCCCGCTGGAGCTCACCCTGGGGGCTCTGGACGCAGGCGGTGTCGATCGCGCGCTCATTTCCGCATGGTATGGACCCGAGACCGCGCCCGCGGCGCGGGGTGCGTTGATTTCCAACGACGAGGTCGCAGCGCTCATCAGTCGCGCACCGAAGCGACTCGTTGGTGTGGCCGGGGTGGATCTGCGGAGGCCGATGGAGGGGGTGAGGGAGCTACGCAGAGCAGTGAGGGAACTGGGGTTCAAGGCGCTCAGGCTTCTGCCGTGGCTCTGGGAGCTACCTCCCGATGACCGCCGCTACTATCCGCTCTACGCGGAGTGCATCGAGCTCGGGGTGCCGTTCTGCTTGCAGGTGGGGCACGCTGGGCCATTGCGGCCCTCGGAACCGGGGCGGCCTTTCCCGTATCTCGACCGTGTAGCCTGTGACTTCCCCGAGCTCACGATCGTCGGGGGGCACATCGGATATCCTTGGACTGAAGAGATGGTGGCGCTGGCCACCAAGTACCCGAACGTGTTCATCGATACCTCCGCGTACAAGGTGAGTCGTTACCCCGAGGAACTGATTCGCTTCATGCGTGGGCGAGGACGCGAGAAGGTGCTGTTCGGGAGCAACTTCCCCATGATCCAACCAGCGGCCGCGCTGGAGGACTTGGATCGCCTGGGCCTCGAGCGGGAGGCGCTCGAGCTATTCCTGGGCGGGAACGCCGAGCGCGTCTTCAAGCTGAACTAGTGTGATCGGACCCGCAGGCCTGGGAGGGGAGGTCACTCGCCGTAGGGGTTCGGCGGCGCCTCGACCTGCGGCTTGGCCTTGGGTTTCTCGACTGGCTTCGCGGGGGTCGTTGGCCGCGGCGCTGGCTCTGCCGCGGCTGTACTGGACGGCAACGCCTGCAGATCCAGATCTGCGCTGCCCACTGCCTTGGGTTCAACAGGAATTTCTGCGGGGATTTGAGTCGCCGGCGCTTGCTGCGCGGGCTGATTCGGCGCCGCCGTCTGTGCTTGAGGCGCGACCGCTGGCTGCTGCTCGTTGCTTGGCAGCGCGAAGAGCGCGATGCCCGCGCCGATGCAGACAATCAACGACGCGATGCTGATGCCCACCATCAGCGCGACGGCTCGGCTCGGCTCGCCTGGTGGGGGCTGAGGCCGCGACACGCTCACGGAGCCGGTGGTCGACGCCGCGCGCAGCTCCACTGGATTGCGGATCGCCTGACGGGGTCCGGTTGCGTCAGCGTGACTAGGTGCAGTCGCGCGGATCTCGGGGTACGCGGGGATTGTCGGTTTATGAGGACCCATGGAGTCCGGACCCATTGAGTCAGGCAAGCTGCCGTAGGACCGTCGCGCGTCACCCAGGTCCGGCTCCGAGAGTTGGGGTGGAGCGTGGAATGGAGAAGAGGGCTGCGCCAGTGAAGCCATGCCCAGCGCCTCCGCGAGCGCCATCACGGCCTCTCCGGCTGTGGCGTAGCGCTGGTCCGGTTCCGCGTGGGAAGCCTTGAACAACCACGAATCAAAGCCCTGAGGTAGGTGCGCGCCGAACTTCGCCGCGCGCTTGGACGCTGCCTCTTTCGGGCCCTGGCAGGTACCTTTGAGGAAGCTCAGGAACGACGTTGAGTTATCGCGCTCCATCGCAAAGTAGTGATGCCCGGTGAGCATCGCGAACGCGATGAGCCCTACCGCGTAGATGTCTACCGCCGGGGTGATGCGCCGAGAGGCCTTGAACTGCTCTGGCGGCATGTAGAGTGGCGTTCCCACCGCCTTCGTGGACGTGACCGCACCAGCATCCTCGAATAAGCGAGCGACGCCGAAATCAACGATCTTGACCTTGAGCTCGCCGATATCATTTTGCGTAAGGAAAATGTTCTCGGGTTTCAGGTCGCGATGGAGGACACCGCGCGCGTGGAGCTTGTCGAGAGCGCTCGCGACTTGTCGGAGCAGACGCACGGCGACGCCGGCGGGCAACGGACCCTTGGCGAGGCGTCGCTCTAGATCCTCACCCTCGAGGAGCTCCATCACGAAGAACGGCGTGTCACTCGCGGGCTCGACCCCAGCATCGAAGACTTGAACGACATAGTCGCTGCGCACGGACGCGGTCGCCCGCGCTTCGGTTTCGAAGCGCTGGCGCAGATCTCCTGAGCGGCTGGTGCCTGGAAGCATCACCTTCAGCGCGCACGCCCGCCCTGTTTCGAGGTGCTCGACCTCGTACACCATACCCATGGACCCCGCCGCAAGTTCGCGTACCACGCGGTAGCGCTGCGCGAATACACTGCCCGGGTAAAGGGTCGCCATGCTTGCCCCAAAGCCTACCATTCAAAGGCGGAGCGTGGCGAATCCTACGCCGTTGCGCCCACAGCGTCGTCCGCGCCCCGCGGAGCAGCGAAACGTTCCTGTAACTCGACGTCAGCTCTCCCTGCGGTCGACGCTGGTGTCGAGGCCGCGACATCAAGTCGCCCCTTGCGCAGCTTTCCGATACGGATATTGCCGTGCAGCGAAGGATGGCCGGAAACAGGCCTCAAACGTGGGGGCTGACGAGGTTGTCGGACAGCTCCCACAGTTGCTCAGCAGCGCGCACATCCAGCGCCGCCTTGGACGGCACGTGCGCCTGCGCCGTGTTGCCCGGACCTGCTGCGAAGTAGGTGCCGGTCACTCCCTCGAGGCTGGGTGACGTGGCGACGAAGAGCGACGGGAGTGCTCCGTCCCGCGCGCTGATTAGGCCAGGCAACGGCAGCTTGGCTCCCCACGAGAGGAGCCTGGAGTCACGTACGACATTGGTCACGACGCTACCCGGGTGAACGCTGTTGCTGGTCACCCCGCGCGCCTTGAGCCGCCTCGCGAGCTGATTGCTGAACAGCACGTTGGCGAGCTTGCTCTTCGCGTAGACGTAGCGACCCTCGTAGTTCTGCTCGCTCATCACGTCCCCGAAGTCGAAGCTCTTGGGCTTGATGTGTAACCGTGAGGAAACAGTGACAACGCGCGCTCCCGGCACAGCCGTGAGGCACCGTTCGAGGAGCCGAGTGAGCAGAAACGCCGCGAGGTGGTTGACCGCGAAGGTGTCTTCGAAGCCATCGTGACTCAGCTGGCGCACGGGGTGCCAGAGCCCTGCGTTGTTCACGAGCACGTCCAGCCGGGCGTGCTTTGCCTCGAACGCGCGCGCGAGTTGCACAACCTGCTCGAGGCTCGAGAAGTCTGCCAGTGCGTGTTCAGCGCTGCCACCGGCCATCCGGATGCGCTCGGAGGCTTCCTGAGTTCGCTCTGGGTCGCGACCAACCACGACGACGTGATGTCCGTGGCGGGCGAGCCCAAGCGCTGTTTCCAGGCCGATCCCGCTGGAAGCGCCGGTGACCAACGCGACACGCGAAGTGCGGCTCATCATCGGCGCAGCATATTCAGCGGAGACAAGTCGATCCAGCTCTCAGCACGCTGCGCGGCGCCCACGTTCGGTATCCCAACGGTATCTTCAGCGCGTCGGGCTACGCTGTCGCACATGTCGCGTACGGAGCACACGTTTTGCCGCATTTGCGAGGCGCTGTGTGGCCTCGAGGTGACCCTCGACGGCGATGAGGTGCAGGAGATCCGCCCCGATGCACAGCACGTGGCGACCGGTGGTTTTGCATGTGTAAAAGGTCTCAAGCAACAGCGCCTCTACACCAGTCCGGATAGGCTCCAGTATCCGCTGAAGCGCGTCGGTGAGCGCCACGAGCGGATCTCCTGGGAACAAGCGCTCTCCGAGATCGGCGCCAAGGTGCGAGCGCTGCGCGACGGCTCGGGGCCCGACTCCATCGCGATGTACGTCGGGACCGCGGCGGGCTTCGGTGTGCTGCACCCGATCTTTGCTCAGGGTTTCATGAACGCGGTGGGTTCGCGGAACATGTACTCCTCGGCGACCCAAGACTGCGCCAACAAGTTCGCGGTCGCGCGACTGATGTACGGTTTCCCCTTCACCCAGCCGTTCCCGGATGTGGATCGGGTGCGTTGCCTGATCGTGGTGGGTGCGAACCCCGCAGTCAGCAAATGGAGCTTCCTCCAGGTCTCGAACCCTATTCAGCGCCTACGCGCGATCGAGGCTCGTGGTGGCTCGGTGTACTTCGTGGATCCTCGGCGCACCGAGAGCACGAAGGTCGCAGGCACCCACGTCTTCATCCGTCCGAACACTGACGTCTTCTTCTATCTGGCTTTCCTGAACGAGCTGTTGAGGCTCGGGGCGATTTCCGATCAAAGGATCGCGGAACACACGCACGGATTCGACGCGATACGCGCGGTGTGCGCGCCGTGGACGCCTGAGCGCTGCGCGGAGGTGACGCGTATCCCTGCGGATGTGCTGCGCACGATGGTCAACGCCTACGCCCAGGCAGATGGCGCCGCTCTGTATCTCTCGACTGGGGTCAACATGGGCAGCCACGGGAGCATGGCGTTTTGGCTGCAAGAGGTGATCAATCTCGTCAGCGGCAACTTGGACCGCCGGGGCGGTACGCTGGTCGGCCAGGGGATTGTCGACTTCGCGCGCTTTGGCAAGCGAACCGGCGTGCTCCTGCGCAGCGATAGGTCCCGAGTCGGAGGCTTTCAGGCCGTCAACGACGGGTTCCCTGGGGGAACGCTCTCCGACGAGATCCTCACGCCTGGAGATGGTCAGGTGAAGGCGCTGTTCGTTACCGGCGGCAACCCGTTGATCACCATGGCGAACGCGGGACGGCTGCGTGAAGCGTTCGAGAAGCTGGAGCTCTTGGTCGCACTCGACATCCAGCCCAGCGAGACCGCGCGCCTCGCTCACTATGTCCTGCCGTGCACGAGCCCGCTTCAGCGTCCCGACCTGCCGTTCGTGTTCCCGTTGTTGCTCGGGATGCAGTCGCGGCCCTACCTGCAAGCGACCCAGGCCGTGCTGCCCCCGACGGGAGAGCAGCGGGACGAGGCGAGCATCTATTTGGCGCTCGCGCGCGCCGCCGGTCTCGGCATCTTTGGTTCGAAGATCGCGCAGCGCGGGCTCGAGCTGCTTCAGGCTTGGCACTCACGCAAGCATCCGACGAGGGAGCCGGCGCTACCCCAGGAGTTCTTGCTCTCGCTGCTTCTGCGCGTCACGGGACAAGGGAGCTTCGGACAGCTGCTCGCCGCGACCCATGGGCGCTTGCGCCCGGATCACCAGGGAAACACCTTCCTGGGCAAGCGCGTCGTGACCGACGACGGCCGGGTCCAGCTCGCTCCGCCACAGCTCATGAGCCAGGCGGAAAATCTCGAAGGGTTCTTCGAGGCGGAGAAGCGAGACGCGCGGCGCCTCAAGTTGATCACCAAGCGCGCGGTGACGACGCACAACTCCTGGACTCACAACCTAGATGACTTCGTCGCGGGTGACCGAGGTACGAACTATCTCTACCTGCACCCTGATGACGCGGCGCGCCTGGCACTCAAGGAAGGCGATCTCGCAGACGTCAGGACGGAGGTCGCCAGCGTACGCGTCCCTGTGCGGCTTACCGCCGACTTGATGCCAGGCACCGTCGCGTTACCCCACGGTTGGGGACACCAACACTCCGGGCTCAGCGTCGCGCGGGAGACGCGCGGTGTGAACGTGAACCTGCTGGCACACGACGGCCCTCAGCGCCTGGAGGCGGTGAGCGGCATGGCGCACCTCACCGGCTTCAATGTGGATGTGCGGCCGGCCGTGGAGCCGCGGCAACACAACTGGTCGGGCAGTTGAGCACCGTCCCACACGGGTGCTTCGACTCGTTGGCCGGTCAGTCTCCTTAGGACATTGCACCTGCGGGCCGCGTCGCCGCGTTTGCGTATTTCCGCGTGGGTATACGCTTGGCTCCCGTGTTGCGCCCCCAGATTGGAGGTGTTGCGCAACTGTCCAATGCCTTGAGAGCACGCAGAAACTTCAAGGGAACGCCTAGTCGGTGAGAGGCACGGCCTTTGCTCTAGCGTTCGTTGCGCGGCCGTCGCGCCAAATACTCAGGAGGAAGCCTCATGTTGAACCGATCTTTCGTCCTCTCCGGCGTATTCGCCGTGTTGCTCAGCGCGCTTTGCTTGCCCGCGTGTATCGCCGGAGATGGCAGTGAGTTCGATGACACCGAAGCTGCCGGAGACGAAGCGGTTGGACAAAGCGAAGCGGAGCTGAAGGATGACGGTCTAACCGATCGTTGCGCGCTCTTTTGCCTGGAACAACACGTGGACTGCATCGCGAATGGAGGCAGCCAAGCCAAGTGCGATCGTGAAGAGTCGTATTGCCACTGCAAGCAATGCGACTTGTTTCGAAAGGAACCCGAGGTCTGCAAGGGCATCTTTTCCGCGCCGGTTTCGCCGCCCACGGTAGTCTCACCCGGAGTGCGCCTCCGGTAGCGGTCGCGCGACCGAAGAAACCGCGCCGCTGGGCACACCGGACTCAGCGCGATATACCGAGCGAGTGGGTGGCGCGAACGCAGCGGCGTGGTGCGGAAGGACGCTGGCTCAGCGCTATCGCGTGGAGCGCGTGGTGGGTGAGGGTGGCTTCGGTGTCGTCTATCGAGCTCATCACCTGTGGCTCGACATCCCGGTGGCGCTGAAGGCCCTGCGCGTGTCGCCCGAGTGGAGCGCCGAGCGTCAGCAGCGCATGTTCTCGCGGTTCTTGGGGGAGGCTCAGCTGCTTGCTCAGCTGCGCCACCCCAACATCGTTTCCGTGTTGGACACTGGGGTGGAGCCGGCGGACGGTGAGCTCGAGGCGACGCCTTGGCTCGTCACCGAGTGGTGCGAAGGCGTGACCCTCGCGCAAGAGATCGAGGACCGCGCGGTCCGGTGGTCCGTGCTCGATGCATGGTCCGTTCTGGAGCCCGTGCTCGAGGCATTGGCTCACGCGCACGCCCGAGGAGTTGCGCACCGCGATCTCAAGCCAAGTAACATCATGGTTGTGCGAGACGGCGCGCGTGTCGACCCGCGCGTCGTGGACTTTGGTGTGGCGAAGTGGCTCGAAGGACCTGGAGCAACCGCGCTGTCGGGCGAAGACACCGCGTTCACACTGGCCTACGCGGCCCCCGAGCAGCTCGCGCGACGGCCAACTGGCCCGTGGACCGACGTTCACGCCCTGGGACTGCTGGTGTGCGAGCTGCTGAGCGGTGAGCGCGCGTATCGTGGAGAGTCGCGTCAGGAACTGCTAGAGGCAGTGCGCTCGCCAGAGCGACCGTATCCACACGGTACCGATGAGACGCCCGCCGCGCTCAGACGCACTCTCGCACGTGCGCTCTCCCTCGACCCAGAGCGACGACAGCCCGACGCCGGTGCGTTGCTCGCGGAGCTCCGACAGCTGCTCCCGGCCAGAGCCGTCAGCAGTGACTCCAAGCTTTCCGAGTCGACGCAGATCTCCGGAGAGTTCTCCGCTGAAGAGCAGCGTATCCACGCTGGACGCACGCACGAGCGAGCCAGTGGGGTTGCATCGAAGCCTAGCGAGCTGCTCTCTACCAGCGATGTCGGGGTCCTAGAACAACCGTCGCTGCCTGCGGCGCCACAGCGGTGGCGTTGGCGACCAGCGGCGATCGCGTTGTCGGTGACTGCGTTGGTTGCGCTCGGGGGCACGCTCTATGATCGCCACGTGCGGAGCCTCGTACGCGAGCGTGACGCTGCAGGCACCGCTCCCTCAGCCTCAGCTTCCGCTGCCAGTTCTTCGACCCCGACCGCCGCCATAGCGACGGCCCATCCGGCCGACTGCTTCGACCCGGCGCTGCTCGATCCGCGAGCGCAGAAGCGCGGGTGGGTGTCAGCGGCCGCGCATCCTCAGAACACCTGGGGCATCGTCTCTACCACGTTGACGTATACGCAGGTGGGTGCCGGTCTACCGCGCACGGCGATGGTGATCTTCTATCGACACCTGGACAAGGCGAGCCAAACGCTGACGCTGTCCTATCTCAACGCGCCCAGGTATCACGTCGCCGTGCGCGGCTTATGCGCAGTGGCTGTGATGGTGGAACCCGATCAGGGCGAGGGAGACGCGTTGCTGAAAGATCTGGTTCGCTAGCGCGCACTGATCGCTTGAGTGTCAGGGCTGCTCATCCAGGTGTTCTGGGTCGATCGCCAATCGCCTGATCCATCGCTGAACCTGCTGGCGAGCCTTGCCCATACTACGGGCAGCCGCGGTGATGTTCCCGCCGTGCGCGCGGAGCTCACGGATCAAATCTGCGCGGAAACTCTGGTCAGCGCTCGACAGCTCGGAGACCAGGACTGCCCGCTTCGCCGCCTCGAGCGCCTCAGTGGGGCGCAGCAACTCCGGGAGGTGACTCGGCCTGACCACACCGTCTGGCGTGAGGGCGCTCGCCGCGGCGAGGACCTGCTGTAGCTCCCTGACGTTGAGCGGCCAGTCGTATCGCAGCAAGAGATCGGCTGCGGCGGGCCGCAGGCTGACGTTGCGGTTGCTGGTGACGGGAGAGCGTTCGAGCAGCTGGGCGGTGATCACGCCCAGGTCTTCGATGTGCTCCCGCAGCGGCGGTAGCGAGAAGACGAAGCCTGCCAAGCGTGCGTAGAGGTCCCTGCGAAACCTCCCGTCCGCGTCCGTCGGATTGATTGGCCGCAACGTGGCGCTGACCACCCGTAGGTCGACGCGCGTCGCTTGGGTCCCACCGACCGGCAACACTTCGCCTTCCTGAAGCACCCTGAGCAGCGTCGCTTGAGCTTCGGGCCGCAGCTCAGCGACTTCGTCCAGGAACAGAGTTCCTTGATGGGCCGTGCGGATCAGACCGGGTTGGTCGCGCACGGCGCCGGAAAAGGCTCCTCGAACATGACCAAAGAGTTGCGATTCGATCAGGGTCGGGGTGAGCGCCCCACAGTTCACTGCGACGAACGGACCACTACGGCGCGAACGCTGGTGTATGGCTCGAGCGAGCAGCTCCTTGCCCGTTCCGCTTTCGCCCAGGAGCATTACGGGGAGCGGCGTGCCCGCGATGCGCTCGAGCCGCTCGAGACCTGCTGCCAGACTCGGCTCCAGGGTTGCGAAACCTTCCAGGTCCTTTGGGTCGACCAAGTTGGCTGAGGAGCTGATCATAGGCCGGCACTGAGCGACGAAGAAGGTATGACCGACGCGCAGCACGTCACCATCCTCTAGCGTTACCCAGTCCGCGCAACGTACCTGATTGACATAGGTTCCGTTCGTGGAGCCGACGTCGCGAGCAAGCAGCTTATCCCCACGGCGCTTAACTTCCGCGTGGATCTTAGAGAGCTTGGCGTCGGGAACTCGGAGTTCCAAGTGTGATGAGTCGCCAGAGAGGGATCGCTCCGCTCCGCGCCCCACCGATAACAGCGCGTTGGCGCCCAGGGGGACGCGCAAGCCCCCCGCCCGCGGTCGTTGACACTCGAAAGCCAAGACCAGTGCAAGCTGGTGGCTGAGCGCGTCCCCATCGTCGTCTGCGTCAGTCGACGTGGTCTCCGTCTTGCTGAAGGTCATCCCCGGCAGGGGTCATACCATGTCGACCCGCGCGTCGGAGTGTTCGTCTGGAGCTACGGAGCCATCCCTCCCGGGGTGGAGGCCGTAGATGAACAGCGTTGCTTGCAGACCGTCTCTCCTGGCTCGCAAATCGCCCCCTTGTCGTCTGTGATGCAGACGCACCTCCCCCACATACACACCAAAGTGCCGAATGGATTCGCTAGACCATTGCACTGAAGGATCACGCAACTTGCGCTGCCGCCAGCACTCGGTCGGGTCGTGAGGGGAGCGTCGGACTCGGCCACCGGCTCCTCTTCCGGCTCAGGTTCGCAGCTATCGTCTTGGCTGCAGTCGTCGGCGAGGTCGACTTCGGTCGCGCAGCCAACGAGACCGAAAGAGATCGGCGCCAGCAAGATGAACGAGGAGAACACCGCACGCAGCGGGTGAAGTTTGATGATTGCCATGTTCGGCGATGAGCAAGCCGCGTGCCGCTCCGAAGGCTCGCGGTTTGCGGCGGATCCTCCGCAGACCTCCTGAAGACGCCGTTGCGCAACGCTGTTCTAGGTGTTGCGCCACAGCTATCTGGTCATCTCGGCGGATGTCCTTGGACAAGGCTCGCCGCGTGCGAAAGGCTACGCACACCAGGATGCTTTCTCTCAAGCCCAATGTGCCGAAACCCAGCCAGAGCAGCGTAGAGCGCGCCAAGCTCGAGCTGCACCGCAGGCTCGGAGCATCCAAGGTGCTTGACGCCAAGGAGAGCTGTGAGCGCTTCGCTTCGGATGAATCGGAGGCCGAAGGAGAGGTGCCTGATGTGGTAATCCTTGCGGAAACAAAGCAGGACATCCTTGACGCGCTCGCGGTTGCGCGGGAAACCGAGGTGCCGGTCACTCCGCGGGCCGGCGGCAGCGGACGCACCGGCGGCGCGGTCCCAGTCGCCGGAGGCATCGTGCTCTCGCTGAGCGGCATGAACCAAATCCTCGAGATCGACCCGGCAGAGGGCCTGGCGGTGGTGGAGCCCGGCGTCGTGCTCGGAGACTTCCATGCGGCGGTGGAAGCCGAGGGCATGTTCTACCCACCGGACCCAAACTCGCTGTTGGCGTGCTGTCTCGGGGGCAATGTCGCCGAGAACGCTGGCGGCCCGCGCGCGTTCAAGTACGGGGTGACGCGAGACTACGTCTTGGGGGCCGAGGCCTTTCTGATTGGAGGGCAGCACATCCAGTGCGGTCGCCGCACCAGGAAGGGAGTGACTGGCTACGACGTGACCGGGCTGCTGGTCGGCAGCGAGGGAACCCTGGCTGTGCTTGGGGACATCACGCTCCGGTTGGTGCCAAAGCCGTCTCACGTGATGACGCTCATGGTGTTGTTATCCGAGCTCGACGTGGCCGCGCAGCTGGTCGCTCGAGCGACCGCGATGGGGCTGATCCCACGTTGTATCGAGCTGCTCGATAGCGGCACCTTGGAAGCCATGCGCAACGCCGGGAACCCAATCAACGCCGCGGCCAAGGCGATGTTGTTGATCGACGTCGATGGCGATGAGCGGCAGTGCGAGACTCAGGCGGAGCGCTTGGCCGGACTTGCTGACGATCTTGGTGCGATCGAGCTGTTGGTCGCTCAGGACGCTTCTCAGCGCGACCGACTGTGGAATGCACGCCGGGAGATGAGCCCCGCCGTGCGCCGCATGGCGAAGAACAAGCTCAGTGAAGACGTCGTCGTGCCCCGCCAGCAAATGGGGGAGCTGCTACGTAGAGTGGCGCGCACATCCGAGGAGACTGGTATCCGTACGGTAACATACGGCCACGCTGGAGATGGCAACTTGCACGTCAATTTCCTGTGGGACGAGGCTGAGGAGCTCCCTCAGGTGGACCGAGCCATCGAGCAGCTCTTCCGGGACGTGATTGAACTCAGAGGTACACTGAGCGGTGAGCACGGCATCGGAGTGCTCAAGGCGCCGTACCTGCCCCTCGAGCAAAGCTCGGAGCTGATTCGGCTGCAGCAGGATCTGAAGCGGATGTTCGACCCTGCGGGGCTACTCAACCCCGGTAAGATCTTCCCGATTCAGGGGCACGGAGCCTGCTAGTTCTATTCCTTGCGGAATAAGTGCTCACGATAGTGGGCCAGCTCTGCCAGTGAATTCTTGATATCCACCAAGGCGTCGTGGGCTCCAGCTTCTGGCTTGATGAACTGCGCCCCGTCTCCATACCAGAGCTTGGCCAGGAGCTTGATGCTCGACACGTCGATGATGCGGTAACTCAGGTAGCCGGCGAGCATCGACATGTAGCGCTCGATGAATTTCTTGTCTTGGCCAACGCTGTTGCCTGCCAGCACCCCAGCGCGCAGCGGGCACCAACCAGCGACGCGTTCGAACAGTTCCCGCTCCGCGCGTCCCAGGTCTACGTTCGACGCGCGAACACGCTCTGTCAGTCCCGTCTTCGCGTGCATGTCGCGGACGAAGGGCGTCATCTGGGCGAGGGCAGACTCCGGCTGCCAGATGTCGCACACGTACTCCTCGAGGGGGTTGAGCTGGCTGTCAGTGATGATCAGCGCGGCCTGGATGATCACGTCGCTCTGGGGATCCAGTCCCGTCATCTCGAGATCGATCCAGACCAGGTTCTCAGGGCTCTGGGTGCGCATCGGTCAAAGTTAACAAACTGCAGCGCGCGCCAACAGCGAGGAGCGAGTCCCGTAGGCTTGAGGTCATCGCCGTCGCAATCGCCGCAGCCGTCGGCGCCGGCGTATGGCCCACGCGATGGCGAACCCCAGCGGCCAGCTCTGAGAGCCTGAGCGGCGCGCCGACTGCGTGCGACAGCCACAGCCAGCGTCGTCATTTCCGCTTCCGCCGCTGCCTCCGGTCACGCCGTCGTTCCCTCCAGAGCCGTTTCCTCCGCTGCCTGCGTTGGCGGAGCCGCCCGTCGTGGCGCCAGTGCCACCATTCGCAGAGCCGCCGCTCGTGGCGCCTCCACTCCCTCCCACGGGGGAGCCGCCCATGGCGCCGAGCTCGTAAGCGCCGCGGTCCGGAGCGCTGCCCACGTAGTCATCGTTGATGCCCGAGATCACCAGCGCTGAGTCAACAGCTGGGCTGCTCGGATTCGGGCTCAGAGCGCTGTCGACGTCTGGCGGAGCGAAGAGCCCGTTGGTTTCCTGCGCGGTCCCTTGGCTGAAGCTTGCTAGGTCGTCGTAGCGGTCAGTCGCCGACCCATCGTACCAGGTGAAGACGGACTGCGTATCCGTGGTGTACCAGAGGTCGTAGTCGAAGCTCGGGTGGGTGCTACCCTGGTTGTAGGAGTCGATCAGACGACCGCCGGCGCTCGCAACCAAGAGGTTGTTTCGGAACACGATGTTATCGATCGGTACCGAGTGCTCCCCGGGGAAGTCGTACCAGAGGTTCAGGAGCGGGCCACTTGCCTCGCGGAAAATGGTGTTGTGGTAGAAGTAGAGGTTTCGCGTCAAGCTCTCGGGGTCGCCGTTGGTGTTCATCTTGATCGCGCCCTGCCCCCAGTCGCCGCGGATCACGTTGCGCAGCACGAAGTAGGGCCCGGGGAGTGCAGGGGCCATGGAGATTGGGTTCTCCGCGTCGCGGAACACATTGCCGTAGACCCGAGCGTTCACGCAGATCCCGTCCAGCTCCAGGTCGTCGTCGCGCGCATCGTAGAGTTCGTTGTTTGCCAGCTCGGCGTCGTGGTTCGTGAAGCCGAGGTTGGTGCCGCCGGTGGCCACGAGCACGTCGTCACCGAGAGCCGCCAGTGCACGCCCTTCGGCTTCATTGCCGCACAGAATCACGTTGTCTACATTGCCGTGGATGCGGTTCCCAATCACCACGGAGGCGGCGCCTGGGTTGTTGTCGAATTGGACGCCGTAGTAGGTCTGTCCTGGGCAGGCTTGGTTGCTGGCGCCAGCGCAGTTGCCCGCGTCGGAGTCGTAGATGTGGTTGTTGCGGATCAGGTGTCTCCCTCCGAGCTCCGCCCCACCCGGGTAGTCCGCGCTCTTCGTGACCAGCAGGTTGTAGTGCCCGTTGTCGTGGATGTCGCAGTCCTCCACGATCACGTGAGCCGACGAGTGGATGCGCACGCCCTTGCCATCCGTGTCGTCTCCACCATTGCGGATCTCCAGACCAGACAACCAGATGTAGCTCGAACCGCTGATGTCCACCACGGACCCCGACCCGCTACCTGGTCCTTCGATGACGGGTTTGTTGGTATGTGTATCCGCGCGGATAACAAGCGGCGTGTCTGCGGTCGCGGCGTAGTCCTGGATGCGGATCGGTGCATAGGTGCCGGGTCGGACGCGAATTTCGTCGCCTGGGGCCGCGACGTCGACGGCGTGCTGGAGCGTGGCAAATGGCGCCGTAGCCGTGCCGCTGCCCTGGTCGCTGCCTCCCACGGCGACAAAGAAGGTTTGGTTGGGGGAGAGGGCACCAGGCCATGGGCGCGTCGTGGCAATGATCGCCATGCTCGGAGCGCCGCTGACGCCGTCGGGGTCCTGGAGCGTCACCGTGACTTCACCGGTGCTACCTGGGCTCAGCCCAAACGCGCTCGTCGCCCAGTTGCGGCCATCGTACCGCACCGGCGGATGCAGGGTGCGGGTGCCCGAGCCAGCGTTGTATTCGACGCTCAAGCTCTCATTGCCCGAGGCGCCTTCGACCGTGATCAACAGCCCAAACGTCTCGTAACTCGGGGTCATGATCAGGCCGCGGAGCTCCGCAGCCTCCACGCTCGCGCTGCCCAAGAGCAGGCCACCGCATGCGATCGCACCTCCAATTAGCGGACCACGGCGTAGCGCGCTCGATCGTCTCATGCCCCGAGCATAGAGGATCTACCTGGCGCCCACAGGTCCCAGGCGCTAGCGTCCGCGCCCCATGGCCGTCGCCAAGAAGCCCACTCGCGCTGCCGCGCCAAAAAAGCAGCTCCCCTCCAAGCCCAGCAAGCGGGCGAGCGGGAAGGCGGCGCCCCGCCGCCGCATCGAACTCTCGGGCGCTCAAAAGAGCTACTTGCGTGGCTTGGCGCACGAGCTGAAGCCTGTGGTCCAGATCGGTCATGCAGGGATCACTGACGGGGTCGTGCGTCAGATCGACGATGCGCTGGAGACCCACGAGCTCATCAAGGTGAAGCTCGCGAAGGAATCCCCAGTTGAGCCGGCGGAGGCTGGCGAGCCGCTCGAGAAGCAGCTGACGGCGAGCCTCGCCCAACGCATCGGACGCATCCTCGTCTTGTACCGCCCACGGCTGAAGCAGCCCACGATCAAGCTACCTCGCTAGGCAGTTCGCCGAAGCGCCCGGCCAGGCTCCGCGTGCGCAAGCGGGCGCCGCTTTCGCTCGATTCGCTGCGGCTGCGCCCTGCGCGCAACTTCTTGTAGCATGTGCCCCATGCGGATCCTTTACGGGGTTGTGGGAGAGGGGATGGGGCACGCGACGCGCAGTCGTGTGATCCTCGAGCACCTGGTGCGCCGAGGACACCAGATCAAGGTCGTGGTGAGTGGTCGTGCCCATCGCTTCTTGACGGAGCGTCTCGCGCATCATGATTCGGTGAGCATTGAAGAGATCCACGGGCTCAGCCTCACCTATGTCGGCAACCGCGTGGACAAGAGCGAGAGCCTGAAGCAGAACCTCAAGGCGGCGGCGAAGGGGATGCGCAAGAACCTCGACGTCTATCGCAAGGTCGCGGAGGCCAGCTTCGAGCCCGAGCTCGTGATCAGCGACTTCGAGTCCTGGGCGGCGTTCTATGCCCTGAATCATTTCCTCCCGGTAATCAGCATCGACAACATGCAGGTGATCAATCGCTGCAAACACCCAGCAGAAGTGATCGGCAAGAAGTCCCAGAGCTATCGCATCACGAAATTGGCGGTCAAGACGAAGATCCCCGGCGCCTATCACTACCTGGTGTCGAGCTTCTTCTTCCCGAAGGTGCGCAAGAAGCGCACGACATTGGTGCCGCCGATCTTGCGCAACGAGATCCTCCAGGCCAAGCGGGAACCGGGCTCACACGTGCTCGTCTACCAAACGGCGAGCGCCAACGAGAAGCTCGTGCCCGCGCTCCAGCAGCTGCCGTACGAGTTTCGCTTGTACGGCATGGGAAGGGAGGCGACGGAAGGCAACGTGAGCCTACGCAGCTTCTCGGAGAGCGGCTTTGTCGAGGATCTCCGCACGGCGCGCGCGGTGATCACCGGTGGCGGCTACACCTTGATGAGTGAGGCGGTGCATTTGGGGGTTCCGGTGCACTCCGTTCCCGTGGAGCAACAGTTCGAGCAAGAGCTGAACGCGCGCTGGTTGGCGCACCTCGGCTACGGCACCTGGAGTCCAACGCTCGAGGTCGAGAAGATCCAGCACTTCATCGAGAACAGCGCGACCTACGCCAAGGCGCTCGAGAGCTATCCACGCCAGGAGGACAACCGCATGTTGTTCCGCTTGGTGGATGAGCTGATCGAGCGGCGCGCTCGAGGTGAGAGCCGTCCCGTGCGCCTGGACTCCCCGTCCATGGGTGCGTACGACGAGTGATGATGCCGCTCAGGCGATGTCCTTCATCGCGATGTGCGCGGCATTGAAGCCGCACATCCCGTGTACGCCCGCACCGGGATGGGCGTAACTCGAGCACAGGTAGAGCCCCTTCACCGGTGTGCGGTAGCGGAAATACGGAAACACCGGCCGCCAGATGAACTGGCGATGCCAGGCGTTGGAGCCGCCTCCCAGATCACCACCGACCAGGTTCGAGTCCATGGCTTGCAGATCCGGAGGGGCGACGGCTCGGCGTCCCAAGATGTGTTTGCGGAACCCCGGCGCGAGCCCTTCGATGCGCTCCTCCACCTGATCGGCGAAGCGGTCCTTCTGGCCTGCCCAGCCACCTTCGACCTGTGGTGGCACTCGAGAGTAGGCCCACAGTGTCTGCTTACCGTCGGGAGCGCGCGACGGATCGCAGAGGCTCTGCTGACCAATGACCAAGTACGGGTTGTCAGGGATGTTGCCGTCGCGAACCACCTTCGTGAAGCGACTGAGGTCCGTGAGGCTGTCTCCAGCGTGCACGACGGCGCTCTTGTGAGCGAGCGGTTCCGTCCAGGGTACCGGTGCGTCAAGTGCCCAGTCGAGCTTGAATGTTCCCCATCCGTGAGGAAACGCTTGCATGCGCTTGATGACGCGGGCCGAGACCTGGTCGTCTTTCAAGAGGTCCAGGTAGAGTGACGGCGCCGCGGTGTTGGCGAGGATCATGTGGGAAGCCCGGATCTCCTCACCCCCAACCAAGCGAACAGCTGCAGCACGGCCGTCTTTGACGATGACTTGCTCCACCCGGGCGTCGAGGCGGAGTTTGCCGCCGTGAGATTCCAAGATGCGGACGAGCGTGTCTGTTATTGCTTGGGCTCCTCCGCGCGGAACCGGGTAGCCGCCAGTGACCGCTGTCAGGCCGAGCATGTAGCCGAGGCCAGCGCCGAATACATCATCCGGGCCGACGTCGACGTGCAGTGCGAGCCCAGGCAACACTCGTCGCGCCGCCTCGCTTTGAAAGAGTCGCGAGGAGAGCCCGCGACCGCTGGACGCCAGGATGCGGGTGAGCTTCAGCAGGTTGAACAAGCCGAGCTTGAACAGCGGGCCAAGCGTGGGAAAGGGCCCGAGCAGGAAGCCCAAGATGTTGCGCTCGGCGCCGCGATGCCAACGCGCGAGCTTGCGCCAGGTGGCGCCATCTTCTGCGCTGCCAAACATGCCCGCCGTGACGTCGTCGTCGCGAGAAATCGCCGCGACGCTGCCGTCTGGCGCGGGATGGCAGCTCTCAATTTCCGCGTGGCACCAAGCTAGGCCATGGCCCACCAGATCGAGGTGCTTGAACGCGGGGCTTGTCTTGCCAAAGGGAAAGAACGCAGCACCAACGTCGTGGACGTAGCCTGGCAGCGTGGCGATTTCGGAGCCCAGCGCGCCACCAGGGCGCTTTGGGTTCGCCTCGAGCAGCAGCACTCGATAGCCGTTTTCAGCCAGGATGCATGCGGCTACCAGCCCGTTTGGGCCCGACCCGATCACGATTGCTTCAGGATCCCGCGTGCTCACTCAGTTCGCCTCTCGTGGGGACTGTATGAGGCAAGGCTCGTGTGTCGAAAGGGGAAAGGCGCAAAACGCCGGCTTCAAACTTTCGCTTTGGTGCCTGGGCTGGTATCGATTGGAGGTGCTTGCGATTGGCTTTGACCCTGGCACGCGGAACCTCGGCTGGGGTGTCGTGCGGCGTGAGGGCAATCGCATCAGCCACGTCGCGCACGGCGTGCTGCGCCTGGATCCCCAGGCGGCGCTGGCCAAGCGTCTGTGCGCGATCGACCAGGGGATCTCCCAGCTCCTGTCGACCCATGGACCAGATGTGGGTTCCGTGGAGAGCATCTTCTTCAATAAAGATGCGCAGGCAGCGGCGAAGCTCGGCCACGCGCGAGGGGTGATCTTGCTCGGCTTGGCTCGCGCTGGCCTCGACGTGTTCGAGTATCCGCCGGCACGCGTGAAGCGCACGGTGACGGGCAACGGTCAGGCGGAGAAACGTCAGGTGGCGCAGATGGTGAAGGCGATGCTGGCCCTGGGCGACTTGCCGCCAGCGGACGCCGCGGATGCGCTCGCGATCGCCATCACGCATCTTCGGCTCGGTCCGCTGGCTCGCAATGACTCGAACGCGGCGAAGGTGTTGGCCGCTCTCGGTAACTCACGCGGCCGCAGCCGTCAGAGCCGAGTGGCGTTGGCGAAGCTCGCGTTGAAACAGCGCGCCGCCCGCTGAGGCGTGGTTGCGCCAACGCTGAGCCAGCTTGCCCCGCGCGTGCGTCTAGAACGTCGGATCGCGGAGCGCTCGCTGAGCCCCGGAATGCCGCCTCTTGGATTCGTGTTAAGCCTCTGCCTTGAGGTGTAAGTATTCGACGACAGTCGTGTTTTTAGGCGAATGCGAGGCGGGGACAGCCCGTCTGTCCCCCTGAAAGCGCGACCTGGCTTGCCAGGTTGCTGGCTCCCAAGTACGGGGCCGAGAAGGAAACGAAGAGAGCATGCAGACGAAGAAGCACTGGATCGCCTACACGCTGTGCGTCGCCCTCGGTGGGCTGACTGTCTCCGGCGCCCCAAACGTCGCTGAGGCCCAAACCGCTGCCAAGCAGGCGGATTCCAAGGCGAAGAAGGGCCCGCGCTCGAAAGAGATCGCCAAGCGCGTTCAGGATTTCTACGACAAGACGAAGACCTTCCAAGCGGGCTTCAAGCAGCGCTACTGGATCAAGAAGTACAACAAGTACAAGAACAGCAACGGTCAGGTGGTGTTCGAGAAGCCTGGCAAGATGAGCTGGCGCTACAAGAACAACGGCAACCGCGTTGTCTCCGACGGCAAGAAGATCAAGGTCTACGAAGCCGAGGAGAAGCAGATGTACGAGCAGGATATCGACAAGAGTCAGTATCCCGCTGCGCTCGCGTTCCTCACCGGTAGCGGCAGCCTGCGCAAGGCCTTCCGGCTGCGCAAGCTGGACGCCAAGCGCATGAAGTTCGAAGGCGGCTACGTATTGCTCGGCAAGCCTCGCAAGCCAACGCCGGCGTACACCAAGGTGCTGTTCTACATCGACGCCAAGACCAGCCAGGTGCGCCGCGTGATGCTCATCGATGCCGAGGGGAACCGCAACACCTTCGACTTCTTGTCTCCCAGCGTGAACAAGGAGACGCCGAAGGGCGAGTTCGAGTTCAAGCCACCAGCGGGTACCAAGGTGATCAAACCCTGAGCAGCTGGCTCAGTGACTAGCGACGAGGGCGGCCTGAATGGCCGCCCTCATGCATTTGGGCGCAGCGCGTTCAGCCTCTGCGGAGCCTCAAGCGAAAGCGTGTGTACTGCTCAGGTTCACTCTCCACCGAGATGTCGCCGCCCGCAGCCTTGATGATGTTGTGGCAGATGGAGAGTCCAAGCCCGGTGCCGACTCCTACCGGCTTGGTGGTGAAGAACGGGTCGAAGATCCGGCCAATCGATTCCGTGGGGATTCCAGATCCGTTGTCCTCGAACAGCAACTCCACGCTGTCTCCTACAGCCTCGGCGGTGATCTGGATGCGATTCTCTGCCATCGAGCGCGAAGGGAGCGCTTGCACCGAGTTCACCAGCAGGTTGATGAAGACCTGAGCGAGCCGCGATTCGTTGCCCTCCACGTATAGACCCTGGGGCACGTCCACGACCAGCGTCGCGCGGTGCTTGAGCTCGTTGTGAGTCATGTTGAGCGCGCTGCGCAGCACGCTCGCCAAGGATACCGAACCGGTGTGGTCCTGCTTCTCCCGGGAGAACGTCTTCAGATCGCGCACGATGGCGCGCACGCGTTCCGCCCCCGCCTTCGCCTCCTCAGTGGCTTCGGTGAGCTCCCGTAGGACATCCGCATCCACGCTGCCTCCCACCAGTCGCGCGAGCTCGTCGAGCACGTAGTCCAGGTTCGCCGTGATGTAGGCGAGCGGGTTGTTGATCTCGTGCGCGACGCCAGCAGCCAGCGTGCCGAGGGAAGCCAGGCGGTCTGCGACCTCGAGCTGAAGCTGCATCTGCTTGCGCTCGGTGACGTCCTCGATCAGCAGGACACCGCGCGGCTTGCCCTGCTCCTCGACGCGTGAGCCCTGGATCTCGAGCCACACCTTGTGTTCGCTGTTGGTGCTGGCGCGCACACAAATCGGCTCGCTGCCTTGGCTACGGTCGTCAAAGACGGCTCGCAGCAGCGCCGCGAGTTCGCCCTGGTGATCGGGGTGCACTTGCTCGTCGAGCGGCTCGCCGTTGAGCTCGTCTGCGGTCACGCCGAGCACGCCTGCAAGGGCGTGATTGTAGCGCAGGATGTCGCCAGCAGAGTCGACGACGACGATGCCGAGTCGCGCTTCGTTGAAAACCGCGCGGAAACGTGCCTCCGAGGCGGCGAGAGCGCTTTGGGCGGCTCGCGCCTCGGTGACGTCGTCTTGGACAATCAGAACGCAGTCATCGCCACCCACCTCGATGATTTGACAAGTCGTGCTTAGCTCGCGCAGGCTCCTTTGCTTGGTGAACCACGAAACCGAGACGTTTCGCAGAAAGCCCCGGGCCCGTAGCTGCTGACTCTGCTCTGAAGTGAAGCAGGCCTTGTGGCACAGCCCCACGTCCCCTGGGCGGTACCCGATCAGGTCCGCTCGCCGAAACCCGAACAGTTCGAGGAAGGCGTCGTTGGCGTCCACGAAGCGGCCATCTTCCAGCCGCAGGATGCTCATGGGCATCGGCGAGGCGAGGAAGATCTGCACGAAGCCCATCGCCGACTCGCCGTAGCTCATGCGCGGGGCGGTCGCGGGCAGACTCACGACGCGACTCATGGGCTCGGCGTCGAAGCCGTCAGGCGTCGAGCTTGCTGACTTGCTCGGCTCGGGCGGCGTGGAGTTGGCGGCGGCAGAGGACATCCCGGAACGAACCTGATGGACGGCCAGCTTCCGCGGGAGTTGAGTCAGTCGCCGATGGATTTTTGCGCAGCTTTTTCTGCCCCGGGCTTTTCTGCGCTCGCGCCGCTGGTGGGCTCCGTCTGGGCGCAACGAAAACCTGCCATGACCAGGCGCCAGCTGCCTGGATGATGCACGCGGTTCGTCACCCGCAGGCCGCGGGTGTGATAGTTGAAGGCACCGCCCCGCAGTACGCGATCGCAGCCTTCCGGGATCGGGTTCGTACCCGTGAACCCTTGCATGCCTTCGCGCCGCAGCATGTCCTGGGTCGCCTTGATTTGCTCACAGCTGCCAGGTACGCCCTTGTCTGCGGTATCCCTGCGGTAAGCGTAGGGGTCGTAGTAGTCTTCCATCCACTCCCACACGTTCCCCGCCATGTCGAGGTTACCGTAGGGGCCCGCGCCTTGCGGGTACGACCCGACGGCTTCGGTCACCTGTCGGCCCCACACGCCGTGCTTCTTGCTGTCGGGTGAGTCGTTCCCCCAGGGAAACGTGCGGTCCTCAGCGCCGCCGCCGGGACCTGGGCCTCGCGCGGCCTTTTCCCACTCGGCTTCTCGAGGTAGCCGCTTGCCCTTCCATTCGCAGAAGGTCTTGGCATCGTCCCAGCTCACTCCGACGACTGGCTGCTGATCTCCGCGGAACTGACGGTCTGCGCCGTACGTCGCCCAGGGGCCCGCCTTGTAGGGGCGGCAGACCTTTGCATCCATGCACGCGCGGTAAGCGGCGTTCGTCACTTCGGTCTTGTCGAGCCAGTACGCTTCGAGCGTGACCACGTGGGCTGGGTGCTCGTCTTGCTCGCCGCCGCTGTCGGCTCCCATCGTGAATGGTCCGGCGGGGATGCGCGCCATGTCCTCCGGTGGCTCCGGCGGTGCTGGTTCCGCCGCGGCTGCGGTCGCCTCGCTGGCGTCGCTGGTGGTGGATGCCGACGGAGCCGGCCCCGGAGCGCTGGCGGTGTTTGTCTTGCCGGTGTCCGCGCTGGCCGGCGTTGGCTGAGGTGGTGCTGCTGCAGCTTCAGCCCGGTCGTGGGAGCACGAGCAACCTAGGCCCAGCAGCAGGACCAGAGCGGGGACGAAACGTCCTGGTTCGCCGGCTCTGCCCAGCATGCCAGCATCAGTCTTTGCACCTCGCATGGCGCTGTTCTCGCATTGCGGGGCGCTCGGGGACAAGTCGGCGCCCGATCGGCGCTCCTCCCCCCCAAACCCTAGCCGGAAGGTCCCCGGATTGCGCTGGCCGTGCTATGGCCGCCTCGGATGATCCACGCCGAAAACCTGACGAAAGACTACGGAACGGTGGTCGCGGTGAAGCGTCTGTCGTTCGACGTCGGCAAGGGCGAAGTCGTAGGGTTCCTGGGGCCGAACGGCGCCGGCAAGAGTACGACCTTGCGCATGCTCGCGGGCTTTCTGGGCCCAACGGAGGGCCGCGTCGAGATCGCGGGCTTCGATATCCAGTCGGCCTCCGAGCAAGCCCGGGCGCAAATCGGCTACATGCCCGAGTCGTCGCCGCTCTACCCCGAGATGCGCGTCGGGGAATACCTAACTTTCCGCGCTCACTTGAAGCGCGTGCCCCGCAAGGAGCGCAAGGCCGCGGTCGAGCGCGCGATGGAACTCGCCGTCGTCACCGAGATGCGCGACACGCTGATTCAGCACTTGTCGAAGGGCTACCGTCAGCGCGTCGGTCTGGCGGATGCGCTGGTGAGCAACCCTCCGCTGTTGATCTTGGACGAGCCGACGGCGGGCCTCGACCCGAATCAGATCCGTGAGGTGAGGCGCGTCATCAAGGGCCTCGGAGCGGAGCACACGATCTTGCTCTCCACGCATATCCTCCCGGAAGTGGAGTCCACGTGTGACCGTGCGCTAGTCATCGATCGCGGCAAGCTGGTCGCTCAAGGCACCATCGAGGAGCTGAGGGCGCTACGCGCCGCGGACGCCGCCGTCTTGGTGCTGCGGGACCGCGACAAGCAGGCGCTCCCGTTACTCAAGCAACGTGACGACATCGAGCGCGTCAAGCAACAGGCAGATCTTGGCCGTGACGCGGGCATGCTGCGCATCACCTTCGACTTCAAGCAGCCGGAGCAAGGCGGCGCAGCGCTCGAGTCGATCGTATCGCAGCTGGTTGGTTTGGGGGTGGGGGTGAGGGAGGCCGCGCCCCGCAAGGCGAGCTTGGAAGACGTCTTCGCTCAGTTGACCGGCGTGGAGGACGAATGAGCGGCTTCTTAGCTATATCCCGCAGGGAAATGTTGAGCCTGTGGGTGTCGCCCCTGGCTTGGATCCTGCTCTTCGTGTTCTTGGTCATCCAAGGCGTGAGCTTCTATTTG
>JBFXBK010000117.1:0-23427 GCA_050183255.1 Polyangiaceae bacterium
CGACGTGCTCACCAAGCTCGCCTTCCAGGGCCACGCAGCGCACCCCGGGAGCGCGGCGAACCGGAACCTCATGTATCCCGTGGGGTTGGGGGGGAGGCGCGTCGTGCGAGTCGCTGTCCACGATCGTGGACAGCTCATCGTCCACCACCAGCAGCGCGAAGCGTTGAGGCAGGCGACGCCGCTCATGGGGCGGCACATGGACGTAAGTCGTCCAGTCCACGCGGGGCGCACAACACGCCCCGCAACGGGTGCAGTCGAGGTCGAAGCTGGTCAGCGACATGCGGGGGCGGGCGAGTTTTGCAGCGAACTGCGGAGACAGGACACTAGCTTGACCACGCTTTTGTCCCGCCGGCTGCGCTTTCCACTTGCTGAAAGCTCAGTCTGGACTAGAAATTGAGCGTGCTCAAAATTGAGCGCACTCAAGATTGATGGAAACGGCACGAAAAGCGCCATCCCTGAGAGAGCAGAAGAAGCAAGCCAAGCTGGCGGCGATTGAAGAGGCGGCGCGTTCGCTCTTCCGCAGCCAGGGCTACGCTCGCACCACGACTCGCGAAATCGCCGAGCGCGCGGGCATCGGCGTGGGCACGCTGTTCGTCTACTTCCCCGAGAAGACGGACCTGCTCTTCTTCGTCTTCTCCCAGGAGCTCGAGCGCGTCGCCAATCGCGCGCTGGACAGCATCCCCGAGGAACTAGAGCTGGTGGACGCGCTGCTGTATGTGTTTCGTGAGATCTTTGCGTTCTACGATCAGGACCACGAGCTCTCGCGGACGTTTCTCAAGGAATATCAGTTCGGCACGGGGCGCGTGCGCGATGACTTCAACGAGGTGACGTTCGGCATCGTCGCGCGCGTGGGCGCGCTGGTGCGCGCTGCCCGGGCGCGAGGCGTCTCGCTCCGACCGCTGGATGACTTCCAGGCGGGATATCAGTTCTTTGCGCTGTATGCCTTCGCGCTGCAGCTCTGGCTCGGTCGAGCGATGGCGGATCGGGAGACCGCGCTGTTGCAGCTGCGGATCAGCCTCGAGCTCGCGGTGGACGGAATGAAGTGCTGAGGTTTTCTGGGGCGCGCCAAGCACGCTCACAAGGAGTAGTCGCGTGAAAGAAGGGAAGATCGACGCTTTGGCTCGTGGGTTCAAGGACCGCACGCTGGTTACCGCGCGCATGGCCTCCAAGCTCGGTGTTCGCTACGTGAAGCGCAGCTTGGGCGCGGGGAAGCCGGCGGAGGCGACCCCCAAGCAGCTCGAAGTCGCCCGCAAGCTCGTGCGGGACATGAGCTCGATGAAGGGCCTGATCATGAAGTTCGGGCAGATGGCGAGCTACATGCCAGGCGCACTGCCACCGGACGCGCAGCGTATCCTCGCGGAACTTCAGGCTGAGAGCACGGCGCTCAAGTTCGAACGCGTCAGGGAACTAGTCGAGGCAGAGTTCGGTTGCGCCATCAATGAAGCGTTCGACGACTTCGAGAGCGAGCCCTTCGCTGCCGCCTCCATCGGGCAGGTGCACCGCGCGACGTACGCTGGGCAAGCGGTGGCTGTCAAAGTGCAGTACCCCGAGATCGAAGCAGCGCTCAAGAGTGACCTCAAGACGGTTGGCTTTGCCACGACGCTCTCCACGCTGGGCATGCCCATCGATGGCAAGGCGCTGATCAGCGAGCTCTCCGAGCGGCTGATGGAGGAGTGCGACTACCAGAACGAGGCAGAGAACCAGCGCTTCTTCACGCGACTGCTGGCAGGTTACGCCCACGTCCACGTGCCTGAAGTCGTCGCAGAACGCACCACCAAGCGCGTGCTGACGACGCACCTGGTCGATGGACAACGCTTCTATCCGTTTTGCGATAGCGCGCCTCAGGAGCTGAAGGATCGCGCAGCGGAGGCCATCTTCCGTGTGTCGTTCGACTGCATTTTCCGTCACGCGACATACAACGCCGATCCGCATCCAGGTAACTACCTGTTTGGGAGAAACGGTGACGTTACGTTCTTGGACTACGGCTGCGTGCGGCGCTTTGATCCGGAAATGATTGCCGCGTGGAAGCGAGTCGCGCTGAGCGTCTTGGACGACCGTCGGGCGGACTTCGAGCGCTATTTCCCCGATCTTGGTATGGTGCCGAAGCCGAAGCGCTTCGACTGGGACCACCAGTGGGCGGTCATGCGCTACCTCTACACTCCGTTCATCCAGCGCGCGCCCTACTTCACCTACACCCACGAGTACGTGCAGCAGAGCTACGCGCTCTTGCTGTTCGACAACCCGAACAAGCTCAAGACGGCGATGCCGCCGGAGTGGCTATTTCTCAACCGACTCCAGTGGGGCCTGAACTCGGTGCTCGCGTACCTTGACGCGACGGGACCTTGGCCCGAGATCTGGCGCGCGGCGGTGGAGTCACCCACGCCCGGTGCCTGATGTTGGTTGCGCCCCATGCTTCGTCCAGGGAACACGGCCGATCCCGCCGACCATGACCAATCGGCGGCGACGGATCGCCACACCAGCGGAGTGTTGGCAGTGTTGCTGGCTGCGACCGGCTTCAGCTGGGGCTTCGTCCTCGCCAAGGCGATCGGCCTATCCGCTCCCGTGATCGCCACCTGGCGGATGGCGCTGGGAGGTGTCCTGCTGGGCCTCGTTGCGCTCGCCAGACGAACGCCGTGGCCCAAGCAGTGGACCGGAGTCGTCCTGGCGGGACTCTGTTTCGGCTGCCATCAGTTGCTCTTCATCAGCGCGACCCAGCGCACGAACATCGCCATCGTCGCACTTGTCGCTGCGCTACAGCCGGTGGTGGTCGCTGCGGTCAGCAGGAGAGCCGTCGGTGAGATCGTGCCGAGGCGAGTCGCAGCGTTCAGTGTGCTAGCGGTTCTGGGGGTGGCGCTGGTCGTGCTGAGCAGTCTCAAGTCCGCCGAGCACGACTACCTCGGTGATCTGCTTGCACTTCTGAACTTGTTCGCGCTGAGCGCGTACCTCTTGTCAGGCAAGCGCGCGCGACTCGAAGGTGCGCACACGTTGACCCTGACCGCGTCGGTGTTCTTCATTGGCCTTTGCATTGCGCTGCCGTTCGCGCTGAGCGCGCCCGTATCCGCGCCTGGCACCTCGAAGCAGTGGTTGCTCCTGGCGATCCTCGCGTTTGGTCCCGGCAATGGTCACTTGCTCGTGAACTGGGCTCACGGGCGGGTGAGCGCGGCACTCGTCGCTATCGTGCTGACCGCCGTGCCGCTGTTGGCGAGCGTGTGGGCGGCGCTGGTGCTCGGCGAGAGTTACGGCATCGGACACGTCGTCGGCAGCCTGATTGTGGTGCTCGCGGTCGAGGGCGCACGCCGTGCGGAAGCGAGCGCGGCGCGGGCTGCTCAGTGACTGCGCTGGGCGGGCTGGCCGCCCGCTGCGCGGCTTGGTGGAGCCGAGCTTTGCGTCAGCCGTTCCCGTAGCTCCGCGAGCTTTGCTTTGCGAAAGCTCAAGTGACGGGAGTCGCCATGCACGCCGAGTTGATCGAGCAGCGGTTGATAGTCAAAGAAGCTGGTCGACTCCAGGGCCGGCTTTGCCAGTGACCACAGGGGTACGTTGAATTCAGTTTCCGCGCGGCTAATGAGTTCCTGGGCAGTGTACAGCTGATCATTCTCCCGGCCGTATCTTCCGAAGGCGCGCATCACCTCGTCCAGGCTCTTGCCGGCCTTGGCGAGCTCGAGCTCCCAGGCGAGCGCTATCGCGGCGCCGGACCAATACACCCGCCAGTAGCTGCGATGCTCGTGCATCAGCTCGCTCTCTTGCTGGAGGGGCAGCTCGCCCGCCACTCGGCTTCCGCGCTCGAAGCCATCGACCAGCTCCCACCAAACGTCTTTGTTACTCAGCGCCCCGGCGCGTCCGCGCAGGATGGCGGTGTAGTAGGTCGTGACCCCTTCGCTGAACCACGCATCCTCCATGCGCACATACGGCATCAGCAAATGGAACAGCTCGTGAGTCGCCGCCCAGTCTTGTGCGATGCTCCCGTCCTTCGCGCTGTTGGCGGCCCAGATCAGGCTCGACCGGCCGCCGCCGTGAAACGCAAAGCCGAAGGAATCGTCCCGATTCGGCTCGGGCGCCAGCACCACCAGCGCTGGCAAAGTTGGATCCCCGCGGAATGGCAGGCTGGCGGCCCTGGCGGACGCGCTCAGCCACGCCATGTAGGGAGCCGGCGACTCGTCGCCCAAGCCGGCCACTTCTAGCCGGAATTCTCCTGCTTGGAGCGATTGTATCTCGAGTGAGCCGATCGCCCCGACGGACTTCCAGCGGTGCGCGTTGACTGGGACGATGTAGCGCCGCGCACGCTTCTTCCACGGGAAGCTCGCGCTGATGCCGCGCGGCAAAGAGAACTTGAGCGGTAGCTCGGTCACGCGCTCCGCGTGCCACAACCAGTAGTCGGCGCACAGGAGCCAGTCGTCAGCGTACTGCTCCGTGCGGTTGGGTGCGCCGACGCCGCGCAGCTTGCTGAGCGGGATGCTGTACGCGACGCAGTCTCCGCGGCCGAGTCCGCTCGGGAGCGCGTAGTCGCTACCCGCGCGGGTGAGCTGTGAAACCTGTCCGGCGTGGAACAGCTGCATGCTGTCGACGAGCGGCGCCGGAGCTGCGTCGTGAGGGAGCATGCGCCTCCCGGGGGCTTCAGTGAAGCACAACTGCACGTCGATCGATTCACTCCCCAGGGAAACGACGTACCCCGATTCCGCGAGCGAACGAGGCTCCGCCGTCGCGGCTACGCCGCTGGAGCTGACCGGTGGAGGCGAAGCCTGATGAGTTGCGGTGCGGTCGCAGCTGACCTCTCCCCCAAGAACCAGCAGGGCTACGAGGGCTTCAAGGCATCGCGATGGTGAACTCCTTCGAGCCCCATGCCTCGCCTTTGATCCCGGGTTGTGCGTCGTTGCCACCTTGTCCGCCAGGGCCGCCGACACCTGACGTCCCGCGGTCGATGATGACACCCTCGCCCTCGCTGACAACCGCCTTGCCGATCAACGCGATGGCGATCGACACACCGCCGTTGCCGCCTGCGCCGCCGCCACCCGCGCCGCCGTTGCCGCCGTTGCCGCCGTTGCCGCCACCGGCAGAGAAGTAGGTGATCGCGCCGCACTGCTGCGAGCCGCCGTCATCACCGCCTACGCCCATCACCCCGGTGCCACCCGTCGCCCCGTCGCCCCCGCGACCGCCTTTGCCTGCGACGCCGCCTGAGACGTAGGTCTTGTCGAGGCTGAGGTTCGAGTCGATCAGCACCACGCCAAACGCGCCACCACCAACGCCTCCCGCTTCGCCACCGCCGCCGCCGCAGCCAGCGTCGCCGCCTTTGCCCCCGGGGCCTCCGAGCAGGGTTCCGCAGCCAAAGCAGGCACGGAAGCGCTTCGTCCCGCCCGCGCCGCCGCCGCCGCCCCCGGTGCCATGCTTACCCCGCTCGCCAGCGCTACCTGGCGCGCCCTGCCAGGTGCCCATGGCGGTGAACACGCCCAGCGCATCCATTGAAATTCCGCCTGGTAATCCGTTCGCGCCGTTGCCGCCATCGTCGCCGGTCGTTCCTCCGCTCACGCCGTCACCCCCGACCAGCGGACAGGCGCTGGGGCAGTTGTCGGAGCCGTCGGGGCCGCCGCCGCCACCGCTGGTTGGATCGCCGTCGGCATCGCCCGGTTCTCCGGGGCCGGAGCTGCAGTCAGCGACGACGCCGCCAGCACCGCCCAGGGCGCTACAGGATAGTTCGCCACCAGCCGCGCCATCGGCGCCCGCGGCAGCTTTTCCGCCCTCGACTCGCGCGTCGATGATGCTCAAGGCGTCACCAGAAGCGTGAACCCAGACTGCGTAGCTGCTGGAGCCGTCGGCGAGCTCGCTCAAGTCGGCTCCGCGTACGGTGAGCGATTCGAGGCTCGTTGCCTTGGTGAGTCCCTCGGCGACCACCGTCTTGGCTTCGGTGGAGGTGATGACGACGGGATTCGCCGCAGTGTCCCGCGCTTTGAAGCCTGCAGCGTAGCCGCCGATGATGTGGATGCCGTCCGCGAGGGTGACTTGCTCCTCGTAGGTGCCCTTCATCACATGGATGTCGCATGGCTTCGTTCCACAGCCAACGGCACGCTGGATGCCTTCGTTGATGGTCTGCACCGCGGAGTCTGGAGTTTTGCCGTCGGCATTGTCGTTTCCGAGCGGAGATACGTGGATGACCTGCGCTCCGCCGATCTCGCCGCCTTGCCCCCCGGAACCGGAGCTGCCCGACGCGCCGCCAGCGCCACCGGTACCCGCATTGCCTCCCCCGCCAACGGTTTGGTCGATCGCGCCGCCATCCGCACAAGCTGCCGACAGCGCTGCGCCCTGAGCCAGCACAGCAAACGACACCAGCCACGTTGCAAGTCCACCAGTTCGCACTCGCGCCTCCATCTGGCGGGCCAGGCCCACCCCAACCTGTCGGGGCACTCGCTCCCCAACTGAAACATGTTTCAGGTAGAACATGTTCTACTTGGATGCAAGAACGCGCGAAAATCTCGCGGAATCTGCTTCCAGAGCCGCGGCCATTGGAGGGCCGGCGGGGGTTAGCCCCAGCTGGCGCTGGCCCGCATGAAATCCTGATTGTTCGCGCCGCCTTGCAAGCGCTGGATTTCAATCGACTGGGCCCCAGCGGCGTCGAGTAACGCCTCGCAGCCTCCGAGGATCTCCGTCCAGAGGTTGGCGTCGAAGCCGCGGCAGCCAGTCCACTCCACCAAGCCGTAACCTTTGCGCGACTCGGTGACCGCCACCGTGCCCGTGTCGTAGTAGTTGCCGAACAAGCGGGGACTGATGCTGAGGACGGTGTGTGGAGCCAAGAGGCCCATGAACAGCTTGTGAACGCTGCTGAGATCTGCCGCTGTCGACTCGCGCCCCAGTGCCCAGATCAGCTCCGGTCCTTCTCCGGTGACCTGACGAATCGCGCGCATCAGCTGGCCATGCCACTCGAGAGGGTACCAGGTGCTGGCGAGGATCCCGCCCAGGCGCAGTAGCTCGCCGAGCTGCTGAGTTTGCGCTGACTGCCCAAGACGCTCGATCACCGCAGTCCCGACCTCTGGGCCCCTCAAGGTTGCGAGCGCCTGAAACACCGAGCGAGTGGATAGGCCTTTGATCTGTGGCACTGCCGCCATGAACTTCGACTCTCTGCCGTCGCGCATGCCTGGCGACGTGCGCGGGGTGGGCGGGATGCTAGCGGAATGACGCGCCATAGGCTCGGCTGGTTTCGCCTCCACGGTACCTACGGTCTCTGAGCGCACGCGCTAAAGGGGCCGTGACTCGCTCCGACGAGCGCGTATCCTCCCCCGCGCATGGCTTTCTACCTCAAGCCTCGCGGCAAACTGCTCGGCCACATCAGTCGCATTCACACTTGGCTGTATCGCAAGACCGACGGGCGCGTTGGACATGGGCTGATCGGGTTGCGCATCTTGCTGCTTGGCAGCACTGGGCGGAAATCCGGAGCGTTGCGTGTGGCGCCGCTGCCGTATTTCAAGGTCAACGGCTACCTCGTGGTGATCGCGTCCAACGCCGCCCAGGTGAAGCACCCGGCCTGGTACCACAACGTGAGAGCCAATCCGCGCGTGCAGCTGCAAGTGGGACGTGAGCAATACACGGCGCTTGCGCGCACCCTCAGTGGAGACGAGCGCGCGCGGGCCTGGCGTTTGGTGACGGAGAAGGAGCCCCGCTATGCTCACTACCAGGGGCTCGTGGAGCGCGAGATCCCTGTCGTCGCGCTCGAGCGAGAGCGCGCGTGACCCTGCGTTCGCGCGGGGAAACGCAGTGTGTCCTGAGCGTGACTCGCGCTTGGGACGGTGCACCCCTGGCATTGGCGAACCACGTGGAGTTTACCCTGGAGCACTCGGGAGACTTGTCTCTCACTGTAGACGCCCCGCTGTGGACAGAGCCCGCGCTAGACTGCCCCCCCGGGCGTGTCCCGGAGCTTTGGCGATACAGCGTTGCCGAGCTGTTCATTTGGGGGGGAGAGGACCGCTATCTGGAACTCGAGCTGGCCCCAAACGGCCACTGGTGGCTCCTCGAGCTCTCGACGTGGCGTAGCCGTTGCCGAGAGGATCTAGACTTGGATGTCTCCTTCCAGCGCGGTGTCGATCGCTGGCAGGCAACGGCCGTGATTCGCGCTGCGCTGCTGCCTCCCCGACCGTGGCGCCTCAGCGCGTGTGCGATCTGGGGTGAAGCCTCTGATCGCAGCCACGCGATGAGCCATCCGACGCTGGGCGCCATGCCTGATTTCCATCAGCCTTCAGCGTTTTCGCCGTCCTGGTGACGATCCATCTCACGGCGTCGGCTGCTGACGCCGCAGCTTGGCCTTGAACAGCACCACCGTGATCGGCTGTGGATCCAGCGGCAAGTGCGCCAGGCTCGCGACCGCAGGCAACGTGATTTCCTTGAGAGGCGTCAGCTCGAGTCGTGCTTCGATGCGTGCACACAGGTCCCGACCGTCCGGAGTCGAGCAGATCGAACTCCGATAATAGTAGAAGCTTGGAGTCGCGATGGTCTGGGCATCGTCCGCGAGTCTGGCGCTGCCCACCTCGGACTTGTCGTAGAACGGCAGCACCAGGACTCGCTGCTTGGCGCGCGAAACGTACGCAACGTACGCACCAGCTCCGAGCTCGTGTTTCCAGGAATTAGCCGCGCGGATTTCTAGGGCGTCAGTGCTCAGCGTGAGGTAGTTGCTACGATTCTCCCAACCCCAACCGAGTCCGGCGCCCACTGCGCAGGCGCAGCACACCAGGCGAGCCAGCGAGCCGATCTGAGCGAGCCAGGCAGCGAAGCACGCCAGGGCGGCGGGGAGATACAGCCATGGTACGGCGTCAGCGATGCGTGGCGAGGCTCCCGCTACCGGGTGGCTGCCCGTCATGATGGCCAGCACCGAACAGAACCCAAGGGCGGGGAGCAACGCCCTGCGACGTCTAGCGATCACCCAGAGGACACCGCATAGCGCCAACGTTCCACGCATGAGCTCCCAGCGGATGGTGGTAGCAGGCAGCCATTTTCGCCCGAGCTCTCCGGTCAGCACATGCAGCATGCTCAGCAGCGAGGTGACCGACACCAGCACCGCGATGACGCCGCATATAATTGCCGTGCGGATAAATATGCGGCGCGTGGGTCCTGGCGCGCACAGCGGGATGAAGCCGAGACACGCGAGGGGTGCCCAGCCAATCGGGTGGATGCGTGCTGCTTGCGCGATCAGCACCCCCGCTGCCAGTGTGCCGCTGATGAATAGCCAGCGCCGGCGCGGCGTGCTCAGTTCGTGCATGCCCTGGACCGCCAGCACCATCGCCAGGCAAGCGAGCATGCTCAGCCCGGAGATGGTGGCGTAGTAAGACTCGCTGCTTGCCAGCCGTGCTCCCAACGGATGGAGTGCCATGGCGCCGACGAGCGCCCACGCCGGCCCGCGGCTGAGGCCCAGACCTCGCGCCGAGGCGAAGGCGGCAGGCAGCGCGAGAGCGAACAGCGTCGCGTTCATCACGTAGACGGCCAGCTCGGGGTCGAGTCGCGTCGCCAGCCAGCCACAGACTTCGGTGTAGCCTGGGCCATAGATCTGTGGCGCGTCCGGGCGATCAAGCGCCAGGAGCACCCAGAGCGGGCCTTGACCGTTCTGATGAAACATCGCAGGCGCTGTCAACCACCAGCGTAGGAACGCGACGGCGAGCGCGAAGGCGCACACGAGAAGACTGCTCCGCCTGAGCTGTTTCCGCGAGGCCTTGTCGAGGAGGCTGGCTCTCAGCCCGAGCGCGCCACACAGCAATAACAAACCAATCACAAGCAAACGCGCGCTCTTCGGGCCCTGCAGCTCTGGCGCGCTCGCTTCGGGCAGCGGTGGTGGTCCCGCGCGCTTCACGCAAGCGAGCATGGCTTCGAGCGCGTCTCGTTGTGACTTTGGCTGAGTGTTCCAATCGGCGAACTCACCGATGGGCTGGACGCCTGTGTCGCCCACACGGCGAAACGAGCCCTGGGTCGCAGCCTTGACCTCGATGGGGAGTCTATCGCCTCCTTTGATCCGTGCGGTACCAACGATCACACCGGCTGGGCAAGCCTGGACTTCGAACCTGAAGTTGCCGTCGTCACACTGCTTGGCCCACGCAACCTGCTCGGGGCAACCCGCCCAGGCGGTGGACGAAAGCACGGCGAGTGTGGCGAGGAGGCTCAAGAAGGCGACGCCGTAGCGCAGCGCCGACCAGTGTCTGACCACCTGGCGATTCGCTCCAAGACCTGCCTTTGAGACAAACCAGGCCGCGCGGCGAGTGGCGAGTGCGGCGCCGAGGGAGTGAAAGGGGGCCATCTGTTCAGCTTGAGCCGCTGGTGCGCGTCTCAGCCTCGTGACGCGGGAGCCAGGGGATTTCCGCGGGATCATGCACGAGTGCCCGCGAGTTGGGGAGCCAGCCGGCGCAAACGGTAACAGGATCTCGCAGCTTGGCTTGACTCTGCGGCGTCGGCAGTGAATCAGAATGTGTTCCCTGACAGTGGGGAACCCCTGGCGCTTGTGCCAGTGGAGTTGCTGGGCGCTCTTATCAACGGTTCTGGAAATTGGAGCCCAGCAAGACAGAGAGAGAGATGGCAAAGAAACTGTTTGTTGGCGGTCTGTCCTGGTCCACGGACGAGGCAAGTTTGCGTAGCGCGTTTGAGCGCTTTGGTGAGGTTCAAGAGGCAGTGGTCGTCAGCGACCGCGAGACGGGACGTTCACGTGGCTTCGGCTTCGTGACGTTCGTGGATGACGCCTGTGGTGACACGGCGATCCAAGAAATGAATGACACTGTGCTCGATGGGCGCACCGTGGCCGTCAACGAGGCCCGTGAGCGCGCACCCCGCGGTGGCGGCGGCGGCTTCGGTGGCGGCGGCGGCTACGGCGGCGGCGGCGGTAGTCGTGGCGGCCGTAGTGGCGGCGGCGGCGGCGGCGGCTACGGCGGTGGTGGCGGCGGCGGCGGCTACGGCGGCGGCGGCGGCGGCGGCGGTCGTGGCGGCGGTCGTGGTGGTGGTCGCGGCGGTGGCCGTGGGCGCAGCCGTGATGACGGCGGTGGCCGCGACTGGTGATCAGAAGCCAACAGTAACAAAAATGGAAAGGCGGCCTCTGGCCGCCTTTCCTCGTTTGTGGGGTCTGGTTACGAGCTCTCAACCCTGACGGCACGCGATCGATTCGCCACCAAGATCAACGGAACCAGCGCCAACATCGCGAGCAAAATTCCACGAGGCAATGATTCGTGGAGCAGCCAGCTCGCCAAAGCCATGCTCAGCAGCGGCTGGAGCAGCTGGAGTTGACTCGCGCGGGCGATGCCCGCGCCCGCCAGTCCGGCGTACCAGACCACGAAAGCTAGGAACATGCTCACCACGCTGACGTAAGCGAAGCCGAGCCACGCCGAGAGCGGGACCTGCCGAAGCTCTGGTAGACCCGCGTAGGCCACGACAGCGACCAGGGGAGGCCACGCGATCACCAGCGCCCAAGCGATCACCCGGAACCCACCGAGCTCTCGCGAGAGCTTCGCCCCCTCCGCATAGCCATACGCACAGATCAGCGCCCCGAGCAGGAGCCAAACGTCAGCGTTACTGAGCCGACCGTCCCCGCTGTGTAGACAGAACCCCAGGACGACCAAGGTGGCGCAGCCGCTTGCCGCCCAGAACCCACGGGAAACGCGCTCGCCGGCGCGCAGCACTGCCCAGCCTGCCGTGAGCAGTGGTGTGAGCCCAACCACCAACGCAGCGTGGGAGGCGGGAACGCGCTCCAGCGCGTAGGCGCTCAACAGCGGAAACCCAATCACCACCCCGAGCGCAACCTGCGCCAGGCCGAACAGCTGCTGTCTGCTGGGGAGCGGCGAACGCTGCCAGCTCAACACCAGCGCTGCCAGCAGTCCAGCGACGCAGGCTCGACCCAGGCCAACCGTTATCGCTCCAAGGTGCGGAACGGCCGCGCGCGTAGCCGGAAGGCTGCCGCTGAACCCAAGAACACCGAGAAAACTCCAGAGTAGCGCTCCTCGCGGGGCGCTGATAACGTTATCGTATGTCTTCACGGGTGAAGATAACAGATCGCGGCGGGCGTGCCAGCCGCGGCGCCACGATCAGCGCGCCCCAGCGCGTCGAGCAGCTGCTGCGTGAGCGCTGCGCGGTGGGTGAAGTTGGCCAGCGGCTGCCCAGCGTGCGCGCGCTCATGCGGGAACTCGGGGCGAGTCCGGTGACGGTCTCCCGCGCGCTGCAGCAGCTCGAGGCGGAGGGGCTGCTTGACGCTCAGCCCGGAGCGGGTACCTTCATTGCCGCGAAGAAACGGGAGCAGCCGCGCCTTGACTTGGCTTGGCAGTCCGTGGTGCTCGGTGCAGCGCCGCCGGCGGCTGCGTTGCATGCGTTGGTGAGTGAGGTGGCACCTGGCAGTATCCAGCTTGCGAGCGGATACGCTGACGTGAGCTTGATTCCCGTCAAGGAGCTGTCCAGGGCCGCTCGTAGCGCGCTCAACACGGGCAGCGGCTGGGACCGCGCGCCGCTCTCGGGGCTCCCGGAGCTGAGGAGCTGGTTCGCGCGCAACGTCGGTGCGGACTACACGTCGGACGACGTGCTCATCGTGCAGGGAGGCCAGGCGGCGATTCACAGTGTATTCCGGGCGGTAACGAAGCCGGGAGGGAGCTTGCTGGTTGAGAGTCCGACGTATGTCGGCGCCATCGAGGTCGCGCGGGCGCTCGGCGTGGAGCTCCTGCCAGTCCCATGCGACGAGCACGGGGTGGTCCCTGAGTTTCTGGAGCGGGCGTTCGAGCAGAGCCGGGCCGTCGCGTTCTACTGCCAGCCCCTGCATCAGAACCCGACGGGAGGTGTCCTGAGCCAAGGACGCCGGGCTGAAGTGCTGGAGATCGCGCGGCGCCACGCTGCGTTCGTGATCGAAGATGACTACGCGCGCGGGCTGTCGTTTGGGACGGCGCCGCCGACGCTTGCAAGCCAGGCGCCGGGGCAGGTCATCTACATCCGCTCGCTCACCAAGTGCACGGCGCCGAGCCTTCGGGTGGCGGCGATCTGCGGCAAGGGGCCAGTGCTCGAGCGTGTGGCTGCGGCGCGGGTACTGGAAGACTTCTTCGTGCCCCGGCTGCTCCAGGAGACTGCCTTTGGCCTGGTGACCAGCTCTGGATTCGAGCGGCACCTGGCGCGCGTTGGGCGCGTACTCGAAGAGCGCATGCAGGTGCTTCAGGCTGAACTCGCCGCGCGCCTGCCGGCGTGGCGGACCGTGGTGCAACCGAAAGGCGGCTTCCATTTGTGGCTCGAGCTCGGTAGCGGAGCTTCCGCGACGGAGCTCAGCAGGCGCGCGGCGAGCATGGGTGTCCGCGTCAACGCTGGCTCGAGTTGGTTCCCCGCGGAGCCGATAGCTCAGTATGTGCGCATCAGCGTCGCCGCAGCGACCGTGCCAGAGATCCGTCAGGGGGTGGAGCGGCTGGCGTTGGCTGACGCAGCGAGCTAGCTCAGCGAATCTGTGATTCGCTGAACCAGTCAACACAGCGTTCCTCGTCTCAAGAGTAGTCTTGCAGCGATCGACGGAGACGGGACACTAGTGACTCGGCGAGTGAGTTGGGGCGCGAGACACGCCTAAACTAACCCCCAAAAATGCCGCAAAACGAGCCCAATGCCTAGGCTGGCGCCGTTCAGGAATAGCGAGGTGGCGAACGCGCGCTGCAGGCCGAGGCCTCGTACACCGAAGAAATAGACTCCTGTCTCCACGAGTACGGCAAACAGTTCCGCGAGGATCATCGCCGGCATGTAGGGGAGGCCGATGAATGGGAACACGAACCATACGAACGGGTGCGTGATGCCGCTCGCGAGGAACAACAGCGCCAAGCGCAAACCGATGCTCGGTCGCGCCTCCGCCGGTGTGCTCAAGCCCAGCACGAAGACCCCGAAGCCGACCTCGACTAGCCAGGTGAACCCCAGGGCCTTGACCCAGGCGGTGACGTAGACCGCGTCGATACTCGCTAGCATGGGTTCGGTTGTTGCCGCGCGGATAGGCACTGTGCCGGGAGCACGCCGCGTCGTAGCAGGAAGACCCACAGCGCCAGCTCCAGATAGGCATGAAACCCGGCGACGGTGAGGTACAGCTGGCGGGCCCCGTCTGCGTTGACACTAGCCGCGAGCAGTAGTGCTAGCGTCGCGATGCAGAGCAGCGCGAGCGCGAAGCCACCGAAGTCGTTTTGCCAGCTCCTGAGCGTCATGCGAAACGTTAGGCTGCCCTGAGCGCGGCTGTCGCTCTGAGGGATACAGTAGAGCCAGAGGGTGTAGTGCATCGACTGCAGCGCGGCATAGCAAAGCGTCAGCCCCAAGCTCCAGCGTACGGACTCGAACGGTGCGAGCCAGCGCGCGGTCTCCAGCACGTCGAAGCCCCAGAGCTGCAAGACGCCGTAGTGCAGGGTGAAGCTCTGGATAGGCAGCCACAGAAGCGTCAGCACGCTGAGAGCGCAGAGCAGCGTGGGCAGGATCACCCAGCGGCGCCCGCGACCGTGGCTCGCACCCGCCGCGAAGAGCTGCACCCAGAGCAACAGTGCGACGACGTTGTGAGCGTGGGCTAGGAACAGCCGGCTTGCATACGGCCAGACCTGGCCGGCGATGCTGAGGAGGATGACGAGAGCGCCCAGCGCCAGGCCGCTGCGACTGGGCTCTGAGTTGGTTTGTTCCTGGTGGGCGCTGCCTCCGGCCCACCAGGCGACGATCAGCCACAGGCCCGCGACGCCTAGTTCGACGCGGCCGCTCCAGCCAGCGAAGGCGTGTAGGCCCTCGAGGCTGCGTAAGGTGACGAGGCTCAGGCAGGCGACGATCACCACCAGCATGAATCCGCGAGGCAATGAGCGACGCAGGACCAGGTGGCGCACGTCGCTGGCGAGGTGGGGCACTCCAAGCGCCAACGGACCCACTAGCAAGAGCCAGGCAGGAGCCAGCACGCTCAAGGCGAGGGCGCCCAGGATGCCTGCGCTGGCGATCAACGCGAGGCGCCGCTCACGGTGCACCAAGAGCGGGCCAACAGCGGTCTTGGCCAACCAGCTGTAGAGCCTGCCCCGCACGCGATCCAGCCACCACCCACGCGCTCCGACCGCTGGCCGATCGCGGCCGGTGAGTGAATCGGAGAGGTCGAGGCTAGCCACGCTCCAAGATCGGGCCCATTGGCGGCGCGCGTCGTCAAGGCGTTGGCGATCTGACAGCGCATGTTTCGTGTTGAAAGCCATTCAAGGGGACACGCCGGGTGACCGTATTGGTCAGTGTGCCGCGAGAGGTCAGCGTGGCGCTCCGCAAGACGCGAGGTTTCCCATGAGCAAGAAGTTCACCCAGCCAGCCGCAAGCGCGCCCTCACAGGCGAGCTTTCGCCTCTCCGAGCCGCCTTCCTTCCGCTGGTTTCGCGATTTGCCGGGGATGCAGCGTCCCCCGAGCGTGCCCCCGGAGGCGGACGCAGACGAGCGCAGGCGCCTCCAGGCGCTGGTGGGCAGCCTCGAGGAGCAGCTCGAGAGCCTGCAACGCGCTCACCTGGCCGCGATCGAGGCACTCGAGAGCGACTACGAACGGCGCCTCGAGGACCGCACACGCCACGCCGCGTTGCAGCTCTCGCGCGTGCAGTCGGAGCAACGCGAGCTGACCGCCGCATACCAAGAACTCGATCTCTACGCCGCGCGCCTCGAGGCCGACCGCGTCGGTGCGCGTCACGCCCAAGCGCAGCTGATCGGGGAGCGCGACCGCGCACGGCGCGACGTCGTGGAGCTGCGTCAGCTGCTCGAGCAATACGAAGGTGACCGTGTTTCGCTGGCGTTCAACCCGTTCGACGAGGTGCCCAAGTCAGCTGAGTACCCCGAGAGCGCGGTCCACCGAGTCAGCAGCGTGCGCCAGGTGCTCAGGCCTTCGCCTTCCTTGAGCGACGAGCTCGAGCCCAGCGTCGTGACCCGTCGCGTCGGCTAGCACCGACACGCACGCCTGCGCCGGTACTCCACACCTGACTCGAGCCGCGAGCTGCGCTAGCCCTCGCGGCTTCATGCTTTCTGGTTCCGTCGCGCTCGTCATCGCTCTGCTCAGCAGTCTGGGTTGGGCTCTCTTCGACGCGTCGCGGAAGGGGCTGGTGCGCCACGCCAGCCCGGCGAGCTTGGTCGTGATGTTCGGGGGCGGGCAGCTGCCCTGCTTCTTGCTGGGGATGCTGATTTGGGGCGCTCCCGAGCTCGACGCTGGCTACTTGCGCCCAGGCCTGACCTGCCTCGCCGCGAACGTGGCGGCGAACCTGATGTTTTTTCACGCGGTAAAGGTGTCGCCCATCAGCCGGACGGTGCCGCTGCTGGCGCTGACGCCGGTTTTTGCTGCGCTGATTGGCTACTTGATGCTGGATGAGCATCCGTCGCTACGCCAGTGGCTGGGCATTGGCCTGATCGTGCTTGGCGCGTGGACGCTCAACGCCGGACAGGGCCTGAAGGGCTTGGTCCTCGGCGTGCTGCGAGAGCGGGGCAGCGCGTACATGGCGCTGGTTGCCGGCGCATGGGCCATTTCGGCCACCAACGACAAGCTGGCGCTGCCTCACGCGAACGTCGCGTTCCACGCCAGTGTGCAGACCGGCGGCGTGATGCTGGTTGGGCTGTGCTGGCTGCTCATCAGCGGACGCCGCCGCGAGCTCACCGAGGCACGTAAGCACTGGCCGGCGGTGCTGGCGGGTGTGGTGGTGAGCGTTGCCGCGCTCGGGCTACAGCTGATCGCCATTCAGACGCTGCTCGTGAGCTTGATGGAGGCCATCAAGCGCGCTCTGGGTGTGGTCGGCTCCGTGATCAGCGGGCGGCTGTTGTTCAAGGAGGCCGTGACCCGCAGCATGCTGATCGCCTGCGCGCTGCTCAGCCTGGGTGTTTTTCTGCTGATGTGAGCAGGCGCTCGATGAGCCGTGCCGGATCCGTGTCCCAGTGGAAGAGGTTCGAGTGCTCCGGCTTGACGAAGCCTTCCGTTTCCGCGTGGCGAAGCCATTGGGCGAGGTGATGGTAGTAGTCGTCGACGTCGAGGATGCCGATCGGCTTTCTGTGGATGTTGAGCTGCGCCCAGGTGGCGACCTCGAACAGCTCCTCGAAGGTGCCTAATCCTCCCGGCAACGCAATGAACGCGTCGGCGAGGCTCGCCATCAGCGCCTTGCGCGCGTGCATGTCGACGGTCACGTGCAGCTGGGTCATCGCGGTGTGGGCTAGCTCACGATCCCGCAGCGCCTCGGGGATCACGCCGATGGCTTCGCCTCCGGCGGCCAAGACGGCGTCTGCGGTCGCCCCCATCAGACCGACGTGGCCTCCGCCGTTCACCAAACCAACGCCGCGCGCTGCGAGGGCGCGCCCGAGCTCCGCTGCGGCGGTCGCGTAGCTCGGCTTGTTGCCCGCGCTGGATCCACAAAACACGCAAATTCGCTGCATGGGCCGCGCAATACCCTCCCGGGCAGCCGCTGCCAATCGCGCCCTATCGATTGGGTCTACGGCGCGGAGCGCTCGCGGCACGCTATGCTTCCCGGATGCGAAGAGCGGTTTGCTTGGTTTCAGTGGCCCTGGCGATGCTGGGCTGTAGCTCCGACGACAGTGGAGGTGGCTCGAGTTCGGCTGGCTCCGCCTGTCCCGACGACGGCAGCGGGTACGATTCCGACGCGCAGCGCCTCGAGTGTGAGGTGCTGAGCCTGGTCAACCAGGCGCGCGCTCAAGGTGCCACTTGTGGTGGTGAGGTGATGCCCGCGGTGGGTGCGCTGAAGATGAACGCGCCGCTGCGCACCGCGGCGCGCAATCATGCGATCGACATGGCGAAGCACAACTACTTCGACCACGACAGTCAGGACGGCACGACGGCGTTCGAGCGCATGAACGCGGTTGGCTACGAGTACTCCTCGGCGGGAGAGAACATCGCCGCTGGCAGCGCAACCGCACAGGGCGTGATGGACCAGTGGATGAACAGCCCCGGGCACTGCAAGAACATCATGGCCGGTTCGTTTGTGGACTTCGGGATCGGCTACCACTTCAATCAGAACTCGGACTACCAGCACTACTGGGTCCAAGACTTCGGCTCCCCGCGGTAACACGCGGCCAACGCTGTCCCCGGGCGAGGCGTGAGCCGCGGCAATAATGCCTCATGCGCCTCAAACGCACTGCGCCTCAATCTCACTGCGCCTCAAACGCACTGCGCCTCAATCTCACTGCGCCTCAATCTCACCGCGCAAGCGCTGCGCTGTGCTCGAGTTGTCAGCCGCCGGCTCGGCACGTCCCAACAAAGCCAGCAAAACCCCGGACTTAGGTCCGAACTCGCGGTCGCTGGCTGCCGCGCGGCGCGTGGCGGTTCCGCTTTACAGGGCGTCAGGGCGCCTTATCCTTTACGGAGCCTCACGCTCCGCGGTGCTTTCAGGTGCCGCTCGGAGGCTGGGGCCAGCAGGAACAGATCCTGCTTCTCACAGGTTTCACTCTTTGGCTTTCGCGCCCATCTGGGCGCCGCCACTCACCAAGGTGCCGCAAGTCGCGCGAGCGATGCGGTGATCTGAAGCGGCGCCAAGGCGCGCGAAACACCGAGCCTCACCCCCAACACGAGGGAATCGCAACATGAATCAGTTCAACCCCTACCAATCTCCAGCGGTGCACGCGCGACCCGGTTTGGTCGAGGCGCGCGCCCAGTTCATCACTCGTACGTATGGCCACCTGTTCGGCGCCATCGCGGCGTTCACGGCGCTCGAGGTGTTCCTGTTCAAGTCGGGCATCGCGTACGCGCTGTTCCCGCTCTTCCGGAGCTGGATCCTGGTTCTCGGTGCCTTCATGGTCGGCAGCTGGGTGGCGACCCACTTCGCGCAGTCGGCGCGCTCAAAGGCTTCACAGTACTTTGGCCTCGCGCTCTACGTCGTCCTCCAGGCGGTCATCTTCATTCCCCTCCTGGCCATCGCTGAGAGCAAGGGCCCAGGCGTGATCGCCAGCGCGGCTGGAGTTACGTTGGCGGGTTTCGCGGGTCTCACGGCCGTGGCGTTCATCACACGCAAAGACTTCTCATTTCTCCGCGGATTTTTGCTGTGGGGCGGTGTTGTCGTGATGCTGCTGATTTTCGCGGCGTTGATCTTCGGCTTCCAGCTCGGTGTGTTCTTCAGCGTTGCCATGGTCGCGTTTGCTGGCGCAGCAATCCTGTACGACACGTCCAACGTGCTTCACCATTACCCGACGGACCGCTACGTGGGTGCGTCGCTCCACCTCTTCGCCAGCGTCGCCCTGATGTTCTGGTACGTGCTGCGCATCTTCAACTCCCGCAACTAACGCGAGGACTCGGGAGTACGCCGGAGCCCGCTGCCTTTCGAGGTGGCGGGCTTCGACGCGTGTACGCCCGCGGCACATCGAAGCCGCCCACGCGGGTGAACACGGGCGATCGTACGCCTGAAACGGGACATTGTCTGACAGTCTCAGCGTCCGAGGACTGAGCTAGAACGAAGCCGCATGCTGTCGTTCCTGCATATCCAAGGTTTGGCGGTGATTGATGAGCTCCAGCTCGAGTTGAGCTCTGGCCTCAACGTGCTCACAGGCGAAACCGGCGCTGGTAAGTCGATCATCGTAGGCGCGCTCTCCTTGCTGCGTGGGGGGAAGGGCAGCGCGCGTTCGGTGCGCGCCGAGTGTGAGCGCGCGCTGGTGCAGGCGCAGTTCGTCGTGCCCGAGAGCGCGGCGGTGATGTCCGTGCTGGGAGGGTTCGAGTTACCGTGCGGCGAAGGTGACCGTCGGGAGGTCGTGCTCGAGCGCGTCGTGCCTCGCAGCGGTCGCGGTCGTGCGTTGGTTCAGGGGCAGCTGCGGCCCCAACCCCAGCTGGCGGAAATCGGCGAGCGCCTGATCGACATCTGCGGTCAGCACCAGCAGCACTCCTTGGCGCGCCTCGGCAGGCACCTGGAGTTGCTCGACGAGCACGCGCTGAGCAGCAACCAGCGCTTTGCGCAGTGTGTGAATGTGTTCCAGCAGCGCTACGGCGAGCTTCGCGGCATCGAGAGAGAGCTGGAGCGGCTGCGCGCTGTGCTGAATCAGGATCCCGCTCTGGGGGACTACCTGGAGCACCAACTCAAGGAGCTGCGCGACGTGGATCCTCAGCCCGGGGAGTGGGAGGGGGTGAGGGAGCGCCTCGAGGCGCTTCGCTGCCGTGAGGAAATACTGGAGGCAGCGCGCCTGGTCGACGCGGAACTCGACGAGTGCGACGGCGCGGTGCTCTCGAGGCTGGGAGCGTTGGAGCGGCAGCTCCGAGCGACGCGCGCCGGAGAGCGCTTTGAACCCGTGATCGCCGCGCTGATCAACGCAGCGGCTAGCTGCGACGAGGCGCTCGGTCACGCGCGTGCGATGCTGCGTGACGGGGACGAAAGCGAGGAGTCGCTGCAGCGCCTGGAGGAGCGTCAGCACCAGCTGGCGGTGCTGCGGCGCAAGCACGGTCCGGACCTCTTTGAAGCGCGAGAGCGCTTGGAGCAGCAAGTCGAAGAATGGCAGCAAGGCGCTGAGCGCGTCGCGGAGCTGGAGTCGGCGCGGGAGCGCAGCTTGGCCCAGGCGCTGGAAGTCGCGCTCGAGCTGCATGCCCAGCGAGTTGTCGTCGCCGAGCGGCTCGCGCGGGCCGTGGAGGCGGAGCTCGAGTCACTCTGCATGCCCCTCGCGCGCATCGAAATCGTCGTGGAGCAGCTCGCGCCGGAGCGCATTCACGCGTTCGGAGTCGATCGCGTGGAGATCCGCGTAGCGGCGAACCCGGGTGAAGCAGCTGGCCCGCTCAGCGAGGTCGCGAGCGGCGGCGAGCTGTCGCGCATCCTGCTCGCGCTACAGTCCGTCAGCAACGCCCGCGGCGGCATTGCAACTTACGTCTTCGATGAGGTGGACGCCGGCGTGGGCGGCGCCGTGGCGGACGCGATTGGCCGGCGCTTGCTGCGCGCCGCGCGCAGCGCTCAGGGCGGCGCCGCTCAGGTGCTGTGCATCACTCACCTACCTCAAGTCGCCGCGTTCGCCGACGCACAGTTCCGTGTGGAAAAAGTTGTGCAGTCTGGGCGTACCCGTACGCGCGTCGTCCGCCTAACTGAGGAGGAGCGCGTGGAAGAGCTCGCCAGGATGCTGGGCGGCGCAGAGGTGACGGACAGCGCCCGGCACCACGCGCAGCGCCTGTTGGACGCCGCGCTCGGGCTGAAGAGCGGCAAGCGCGCGGCAACCCGCGGCAAACCCAAGGCGAAGAAGCGCCGCGCCGCCTGACTCGCGGTCTACTGCGCGCGGCGCCTGCGCCGACTGAGCCATCCCGCGGCGAGCCCCAAGCCGAGCAGCAGCCAGTTGCCGCTGGGCGCCGAGCTGCCTACCCGGCAGCCGCAACCCGAGTCGTCGCTCGAGCTCCCGTCGGCGGCGTTGCTGCCTCCGCTGGCGGCGCCGCCGGAAGTGCCCGCTGCGCTGCCGCCCTGGCCGCTGCCAGCGGTTGAGCTGCCGCCTTGGCTGCTGCCGCCGGCAGCGCTGCCACCCTGCGAATTCCCCGCGGAACCGCCCGTCCCCATGCCACCGGAGCCGCCGCTCACGCCCGCGTCGGGGTCTGGCATCACGCTCGGGTCGTGCCACTCGTAGGCGCCCACGTCCACGCCACCGCCTTGGGGGCGCGCGATGCCTTCGAGGTCGTGGCTCGGGGCGTTGTCAGGGGTGCCTTGATCGATGGCGGGCGAGTTGTCCAGCAGGTGGACGTCGTAGGCGGCGGGGTCGACGAAGAACTTCAGCGGGTCGTCGATGATCAGGTTGTGATCCTCGGTGACTCCGCTGGCGTTCGCGAGCGCTGTCGTCAGGTTGTTCGCGACCAGGCAGTTCACGGGTGCGGTGCCGTCCTTGTGATTCTCGATCTTGATCCACGGCGGCCCAGGGTCGCTGGTGTTGGGGTCGAGGACCGTGTTGTTCACGATGCGCGAGTTGCGCGCGCCGTACAGGCTGATGCCATGCCAGTGGTCGGTGATGATGACGTTGTTCTCCACCACCCAGTCCACGAACGTTCCGTCGAAGCACCCGATGCCCTGCAGCGGCCCACGCAGCGGTTGATTCGGATCTTCGTAGTTGATGATGGTGTTTCCGCGCAGAACAATGCCGGTGACCTCACCGGTGCCGACGCCGCCTGGGCCGGTGGACCATGACTGAAAGCCATCGTCATGGTTGTCGTTCACGTCGTAGCAGTTCTTCACCAGGTTGTACTGGAACGTGGTGTAGTCGCCGAGGCCTCGCATGCCGTCGCCGGAGAACGAGTCGACCACGTTGTGCTCTACCAGCGAGTTGCTCGCCCCGACGCTGAGGCCGAAGTTCACGTTCTTGAGCTGATTGCCGCGCAACGTGATGCGCGTGCCATCGGCCTGGATGCCGTTCACGGCCTTCGTGTCCCAGTCGGTGGCCGTCCAGCTCGAAGCGTCGGCGACGGACTGCAGCTGACAATCCTCAACGGTGATGTCTGAGACGGGCCCGCTATAGCCATGGCTGTCGAGGTCGATCATCGTGTTGCGCTCGTAGCTGGGCGCGTAGTCTGGGCTGAGTAACAGACCACGCACGACCCAGTTCTTTGCCGCACGGATCAAGAGCGACGAGAGCTCCGGCGACTGACCGGGAGCTGCGGCGATGGTGATGTCGCTGGCGTTGTAGTAGCCGGTGATATCTACGGAGCCGTGGTAGCCGCTCATCAGCCAGATGGTGTCGCCGGCCTTGACGGGTGCGCTGGGGTTCTTTGGCTGCAGCTGGGAGCTACTGGAATCGTAGGGCAGGGTGTCCCAGTTTTGGCTGGCGATGAGGTTTGCGTCGACGACCTCTTGAAGCGTGCGCCACGGGTTACCCTGCGAGCCGTCGCCACTCGAGCTGCCGTTTGCGGGGTCGACGTAGAAGTCGGTCGCGAGAGCAGCGCTGCCAAAGCTCAGGACGCAGCCGAAAGCTGCCGCGCCCGCCCAGAGTCGCCGTGCCATGGGGCGATCCTAGCCTCCGGTGTGGCGGCCGACCCAGAGCTGAGTGGATTTTCCATTGGGTAAGTTTACTGTGGAATATCAAGTGGTTGAGCGAGGGTCGCCGCGACTGAGAGCCCAATCGAAAGGTTGGTGGATCGCGCTGACGCGGACGACCAGGGGCCTAGAGCGAGGTTTGGAGCGCACCCGAGACCCCCAGCGAACTCGCGCTTTTGGTCACCCGCAGGCTTCGGGCCGGCGCGCTATGCTGCGCCATGCCCTTCGTCAGCCTGTTGGTCAGCACCCTCGTGCTTGGGTGCTTTGCGTTCGGCTTGGCCACACGTCTCATTGCTCGAGGCGCCTTCGTAGTTTCCGCGCGGCGAAGGACGGCGCTGCTCGGGATCATGCTAGCGCTAGGTGCGAGCTTCGTGAGCGCCGGTTGCTCCAAGCCGCAACCTCCAACCATCACCCCGAAGAAGGGCACGATTCAGTCGGTGGGGCCGACGGGCGTTACGCTGCGTCTCGAGTTCGACGCCTACAACCCCAACGGCTTCGACCTCAATGTTCAGTCGGTGAAGGCCAAGGTGACCTTC
>JBFXBK010000118.1:0-23259 GCA_050183255.1 Polyangiaceae bacterium
CAGGAAGGGCGACTTCGTGATGGTGACCGGCTACCCCGCGAACACCACGCGCCTGGCGACGGCCTTCGAAGTGAAAGAAGCCGTGGAGTGGTACTACCCGAAGCGCATCGCGCTGTGTGAACACTACCTCCCGGTGCTCGAGGAGGTCGGCAAGTCGGATCCCGACGCCGCGCTCAAGGCGACACCTTGGGTGCGGGGTCTCGGCAACGTGCTGACGTACACCAAGGGCGCCCTCGAAGGCTTGACCCAGGGTGGCACCGCGGAACTCAAGGCCAAGGACGAAGCCGCGCTCAAGGCCTTCATCGAGGCGGACCCGGAACGCAACGCGACGTGGGGAGACGTCTTCGAGCGCATCGAAGAGCTGGAAAAAACCCGCGAAAAGTCCCGCGAGACCGACGTCGCGCTGTTTGAGCTCGGTCGCTTGTCCACCCTGCTCGGCGCCGCCGAACAGATCGTGCACCTCGCCGAAGAGCGACCCAAGCCCGACGCCGAGCGCGACCCCGGCTACCAAGAGCGCGACCTGAAGCAGCTCAAGCAAGGCATGGAGTCCCTCGACAAGCGCTACAGCAAGCCCCTCGATCAGCGACTGCTGTACGAGGCGCTGATCCGCGCGGCAAAGCTTCCGAAGGCTCAGCAACCCAAGCTCGTGGGCTACTTCGTGGGCACCAAGCTCGACGAGGCGAAGCTGAAGCAGAAGGTGGACGCCGTCTTCGAGAAGACCAAGCTCGGTGATGCCAAGGCCCGCGTGGCGTTGCTCGAGAAGGCCACGACCGCCCAGCTGAAGGCCAACCGAGATCCACTGATCCAGGCCGCACTGGTGCTGCGCCAGGATCTGGAGGCCAAGGATCAGCGGACCTACGCCCACGATGGGGCCTGGGCGCTGATCGGCCCGAAGTACTTCGCGGCGCTCAAGGCCTTCAAGAACGCACCCATCGCGCCCGACGCGAACCGCACCCTGCGCATCACCTACGGCACGGTGCGCGGCTACTCGCCGAAACCCGGCGCACCGGTCTACGAGCCCTTCACCACCATCGACCAGGTGAAGGCGAAGATCACCGGCAAGGAGCCCTTCGATCCTCCGCCGCGCCTCGCCAAGGCCATCGATGCCGGCAAGTTCGGGCCATACGCCTCGAAGTCTCTCGGGACACTGCCCGTCGACTTCCTCGCGGATTTGGACATCTCCGGAGGCAACTCCGGGTCCCCCACGCTGAACGCCAAGGGCGAACTGGTTGGCCTCGCCTTCGACGGCAACTACGAGGCCATGGCGAGCGACTGGCTCTTCATGCCTGCCATCACCCGCAGCATCCACGTGGACATCCGTTACGTGCTGTGGCTGATGGATGCGGTGGATCACGCCGATGACTTGCTGAAGGAAATGGGCGTCACGCCCAGCATCGACTAACCTCTTTGCATGGACGAGATCGAAGCCAGGCAGGTCAGCGCGCTGGAACAGACCTCCGCTGAGGCTGGCAAGCGCTTGAAGCAGCACCTCTCGGTGCTGGGCCCACACGAGCAGCAGGTGGTGGTAGCGCTGACGGCGCAAGTCCAGAGCCTGCTCAGCGTGGGCCAGCTAGCGCTGTTCGGCTACGACGCGGCGCAGGAGGGACACACGGGCTTCTCCTCGATGCAGCTCGCCCCCGCCACCGCGGCTTGGGCCCAGGCCTCGAGCCGCACCAAGACCGCGGTGGTCGTGATTGGCATGGTCGCCTCCACCCTGGCGGACCTGGTCGAAGTTTTCCTCGCGGAACTGAGCGGATCCCACCCGGAGCTCGAGCTACATCGCCGCAGCGACGGGCAGGAGTGGGCCAGGCAAATCGAGGCCGTATTCGCGATCGACTTGGGCGCCGACACGCGGACGGCCCTCGCGTCCATCGTGGACGTGCGCCGGGCGTTCACGGCGGAGCTGGATGCGTTGCCCCCAGGTCTTGGTCTGGTGCAGTATTATTCGGCCTGGCCCCCCGCGGTAATTATCCTCGCGGAAGCAACATTGGGCAAGGTCGCAGCGGCGCGCAAGGCCTCCGCTCCCAAGGCTCCGCCGCCGAAAGGCAACTGAGGGATGCTCGACCCAGCAACGCTCCGCCCCCACTACAGCGCGTTCCTTGGAAGCGACCGTGGCGCGCGGGTGCTCCTCACGGGGCACTCTCACCAGGCTTGGCCGGACGTGGCTCGTGAAGGTGCGCTCGAAGCGTTCGACGACGCGGCGAAGTTGGTCGACGACAAGTGGGGTCCGGCCTTCGAGCGCGCCGCGACCATTCGAGGCTATGTCGCGAAGCAGCTGGTTGGCGCAACGGCGGAAGAGATCGCCCTAGGACAGAACACTCACGAACTGGTGACGCGTTTCCTGTCGGCGCTCGACCTCGAGGCGCGTCCCCGGCTCGTGACCACCAGCGGCGAGTTTCACAGCATGCACCGCCAGCTGGCACGACTCGCGGAGGCAGGCGTCGAAGTGGTGCGCATCGCAACGTCGCCCCTCGAGAGCCTCAGCGAGCGCCTGACCGCTGCGCTCGATGAGCGCACCGCTGGGGTGTTGGTCTCCAGCGTCTTGTTCGAGACGTCTTCGCGGGTCTCGAACCTCGGGGAGTTGGGGGCAGCCGCAAGGCGCCTCGGCGTCGAGGTATTGGTCGACGCCTATCACGGCTTCGGCGTCATGCCGCTCAGCTTGAGTGAGCTTGGGGGTGCTCACGTGTTCGTGACCGCGGGCGGCTACAAATACGCTCAGTGGGGCGAAGGCTGTTGTTTCCTCCGGGTACCAAAGGAGTGCGTGTTGCGTCCCGTGTTCACGGGCTGGTTCAGCGACTTCGCGAACCTGGACAAGGGTCGAGATGCAGCGCGCATCGGTTACGGAGAGACGCCTGCGGACCGCTTCGCGGGCAGCACCTATGACCCCGTAAGCCACTACCGCGCCGCTCGCGTGATTCGCTTCTTCGAGCAGCAGGGCCTCGGTGTGGAGCGGCTCCGGGAGCTGAGCCTGCACAAGACGAACGTGCTGATGAACGGTTTGCGGGAGGCCGGCTTCGGCGCCGCACTACTGACGCCAGCGGAGGCCGAGGGCCGCGGCGGCTTCGTCGCGCTCCGCACACCCCACGCTGGGACTGCCACGCGCGCCTTGCGAGAGCGCGGCGTTTTTGTGGACTCTCGCGGTGACGTGCTGCGGTTTGGGCCGGCGCCGTACCTGCTAGACGCGGAGCTCGAGCGAGGAATACGTGAGTACACGAGCCTCGCGAGGGACCTCCCGCGGTGATATAGCCAGCCCATGGCGATCTGGGATTTTCTGAAGCGCAGCCCCGCGCGGGACGCTGACCAGGGACTCGAGGTTTGGATGGATCCCTCGGAGTTCTCCCAGGTCTACGCCATCATCCGCAGCCTGCGGGCCACCCGAATTCTCGAGTGGGGTTCCGGCGGGAGCACCCGAACGCTGCTCGACCGCTGCCCCTTCATCGAGTCCTACACATCGATTGAGCACGTGCCCGAGTGGTACGAGAAGGTGAAGCGGGAGGTGAGCGACCCCCGACTCTCGCTGCACTTGGTCGAGCCCGACTCTCCGCTCCCAGCGGGTGTGCCTTGGGAAGAAGAGAACGCCTGGCGCGTCCGCGCGGAAAGCGATGGGAGCATCATGCAGCGCTACGTGGCCAAGCCGGCAGAGCTGGGTGTCGAGGCGGACTTCGTGCTCGTCGACGGTCGCGCTCGCACGTTCTGCCTGAAGGCGGGCTGGGAGCTATTGCGGCCCGGCGGTGTCCTCGTGCTTCACGACGCCCAGCGCGAAGAGTACCACGCCACGGTCAAGAGCTTTCCCGACTACCACTTCTTCGAGCCGTGGACCCAAGGCCAAGTCGCGTTGATGCGTAAGCCTGACTGAGCCCTCTTCAGCTCTCTTTTAGGGACGCTCTCAGGCGCTTGAGTTCGCCGACCATGTCCCAAGGTGTGAGCTTGCCAAGCACCCACAGGGCGACGATCCAAGCGCCGACCCACGCCAGCGTACCGACGACGGCGCGCAACAACGAATCTGAGCCAATCGGTAGCCGCACCGCGTAGTAGCTCGCGGCAAGCAGCAGCGAGCCGAGCACGGCGAGGACGTTGTGCTGAAGCACTTCACGCGCGCTGACCCCGATTTGGCGCTTCACGCCGTAGAACCAGGTCGGCAGGCAGCACACGACTGCCGCTAGCACGAGCCAGCTCACTCCCTCGAGGCCTCCATAGCGCGCGGCAGGGTAGAGCCCAATCACGATGCAGAAGAACCGTGGCAGGTTCATCTTGAAGTCGAAATCCGGGCGCCCCGTTGCATGGAAAACAGGTCCGGCAAGCGCCGCGAACGATCGCACCACGCCGCCGAGCACCAGGATGCGCACCAGCGGAATCGTCGGCTCCCACTTCTTGCCGATCACGTGCTCCACGAGATCTGGAACCGCGAGGAAAATGAACACGCTGACCGGTCCGGCGAGGAACAGCGTCAAACGCATGACCTTGATGAACGCAGCCTTGCGCTCCTCCGGATCATCGTTGAGGCGACTGTACATCGGCATCGCGATGCCGCCGATCACGTGGGTGATGGCTGTAGCAGGCGCATTCGAGAGCCGGTAGGCGTACTGGTAGATGCCGAGGGCGACGATCCCCAGGTACTTGCTCACGAAGATGTCGTCGCCTTGAGTGATCACGAACACCAGCCAGGCCACACCCGTGAGCCACTTTCCGTACGAAAGCAGTTCGCGAAGCTTCTCGCGGTCCCACTCCAGCCGGGGCCGATAAGGATGCGCCACGTAGGAGACGATCACACCCAGCGCCGCGCCCGCGAGCTGACTGACTATCAGCGCCCAGACGTTGCGGAAGTAGAGAATGGCAGGCAGAAAGACCAGTAGCCTGAGCAGCGTCTGCGAGATCTTGATCAGGAAAATCGTGCGGAAATCGAGCTGGCGCGTGAAGTAGATGGTGCCGACGTTCTTGAGCCCCTGGAGCAGCGGCGATAGCGCCAGCCAGAGCAACAGGGGGAACAGCGCGGGCTCGTCATACCAGCGCGACATCACCGGCGCCGCGAGCGCGAGGATGCCGGCCATCAGCAGGCCCCGGATCAAGTGCCAGGTGAACGTGACGTTCAGGAAAGACTTCGGGTCGTCCGATTTCTGCACCAGCGCGGACTCGAAGCCAGTCTGAGAGAACTGATCGAGGATCGCCAGCACCAGCATCGCGGCCCCAAACAGCCCGAAGTCTCGTAGCTCCAGCACACGCGCGGCGATGATGCTGGTCACCAGATCGACCAGCGCGCCGCTCACCTCACCGACGCTGGTCCAGAACGACCCGCTGACCAGCACGCGATCGACGCGCTGCCGCTGGCTCATGAGAGTTTTCGTTCGACGTGAGCCATCAGCTTGGCAACCCGAGAGTCCCAGTCGTTCTCAGTCGCAAGCTGCACCCGCCGCTCTTGACCGAGCAGCGGGTCCGCGATTGCTCGCTCGCACTGCAACACGAACTCTGCGGCATCGTCTGCGATCAGCACGTCTTCCGCGTAGTCGACCAACGAGGGCAGGCGCGACGTCACGAGGGGTTTCCCCGTGGCAAGCAACTCGAAGAACTTTATGGGGAACACGTACTCCGTGTACTCATTCAAGCAATACGGAATCACGTTCACATCGAAGCCTTTGACGTAGGCGGGCAGGCTCGCGTAGTCGCGGTGCCCCAGGATGTGCACGTTGGAGAGCCCCCGCAGCGCCGCGACGTCGGTGCTCGGATCCGAGAGCCCCACAGGGCCGATCAACACCAGACTCCAGTCTGGACGGCTCTTCGCGAGCCGCACGAGCCAGGGCAGATTCACCTTGTATCCGGAGAGCGCACCGATGAAGCCGATGACCGGTGGCTGGATCGCTGCGATATCCGCAGGGATTTTCAAGTCATCGGACATCGCCTGCTTGAAGTGTGGAGCGTCCCCCACGTTGTGCACCAGGTGCGTGGCCTTGGGGTTCAGCCCACGCTTGCGTTCGTACAGCGGGCGGCTCGTTGCGAAGACGAGGTCCGCCTTGGCGCACAGCTTTGCTTCACGCTTCGTCAGAGTCCGCGAGTCGTTCCGATACTCGGGGAACTGGGCGTATTCATCCACGCAGTCATAGACGAGCAGCTTCCGCGGCAACCAAGTCGGCGACAACCCATAGCCTGGGTGGTACACCCAAACGATGGCGTCATCGATCCCGCGCTGTTGCATGAAGTGGCGCACGCCAAGCACGCGCAGGTCGAACTCCGTGAGGTAGTTCATGGAGTGGGTAGCAGACCAGCTGACGTAGCGCGGCGCGAACACACTGACGACGTTCACGCGTCCGCGCTTCTCCACCACGGGATCCCAGAAGCGCAGGCGCTCGCCAAGTCCCCTACCCGCGCGCTGCTTGAAGCTTCGAGTGACGCCCATCGACCCAAAGTCGACGTGATAGACCTCATGCTTCTCAGCCAACCGCTGCATGATGTGCTGCTTGTTGGTCCACATGCCGTCGTCCCAGCGCTGTGACGACAAACACACCACTCGATGCACCATTTCGCCGCGTACCTTTGGTTGCCGGGGATCGATAGTCAAGCGCCGCGCGAGAGCGAGATCCGGTCAAGCTGCGCGCGGGCGCGGTCGTTGTTGATTGGCAGGGTGTTTTTCAACACCCTGCTACACGTCAGCCAGGGCGCGCCGGTAACTCTCGAGGGTCTTGGCGGCACACTCCGCCCAGCTGAAACGCGCCGCGACAGCCAGGCCAGCGCTCCGCAGCTGGCTCCGCAGCTCGGCATCGTCCGCTAGGCGCTTGAGCGCGGCAGCCGTCTCGTCGACCACCGTCCCTTGAACCAGCTCGGTGGCGTTGCCTGTCACCTCACCGAGAGCCGCGTGGGGCGTGGTGAGCGTCGGCGCGCCACAGGCCATGGCTTCCACCGCCGGAAAACCAAACCCCTCATACAGAGTAGGAAAAGCGTGCAGGAGCGAGCGCCGGTAGAGCGCGGGGATCGACTCCTCATCCACATAGCCAAGAAAGCGCGTCTGGTCGGCGACTTGGTGACGCCGGGCCGCGGCTCGCAGCTTCGGCTCCGCGTTGCCCAGCAACCCTACGAAAACCAAATCCACCTCACGTGCCACGCCTGACGCCGCGAACGCTTCCACGAGGTGGGTCAGGTTCTTGCGACGATCTCCGCCACCGATACACAAGATGTAGGGCCGCTCGCCAACCCCAACTTTACGCACCAGCGCGTCATCAGTTGCCTCCGCCCGAGGCTGGAAACGCTCGTGGTCAATTCCGTGGTGGACCACGTCAATGCGATCCGCAGGGATCTTGATGTGCTCGATCAAGTCGCGCTTGGTTGCATCGCTGATCGCGATCACTCGACGCGCGCCGCGATAGCGATGCTGCTCCTTGGCTAGGCGAATCAAGTAGTGATGGCGACCCCGCCCGAGGTACTCGCGATAGAAAATCAGCGGGATCAGGTCGTGGCAGGTCACCACCCGCGGGATCCGCATGCCGAGCGGCGTGCCAGTCGCTTCGGTGATGTGCACCAGGCGCGCGCCGCTGCGGTTCACCACAGGAGGCAGCGCAAAGCGCCGCTTCTGCAGCATCCAGCGGAAGCTACGAGCCGTTGGCTTGAGATCGCTGCGTCCGTCGTAGAGTGTGGTGTCGAGTACCGCTCTCTTGCCCCAAGCGCCTACTAGGCCGCCGATCCGCAGATCGCACGCGGGCAGAACCGCGAACGCGCGCCCCAACTCGCGAGCATAGCGCCCGATCCCGCGATAGCGAGACGGGGTGTCGAGCGGAGTCAGGTCCAGCAACACGTCAGGCGAATCGCGGGTCACGGCCGCTGTCTTTGCACAACGTGGCACGCTTGGCGAGGGCCGCGATCTTCACGCCGGCTCGCGTCAGGGCGCGGAGGAGAGCTGGGCGGCGGCGGCGGCCAGGTCAGGCTGCTGATTGCTGCGTGCGGCATCCCTCAGCACCTCCAGGCCTCGGCTCCAGGCGTCAGGATCTTCGGCCCGCTTGGTGAGCGCCACTGCCCGTAGCGCCCAGGCTTGAGCTTCCTTGAAGCGCGGCTCTGGTAGCTTTGGGCTGGCTTCAAGCAAGACTCTCGCCAGCGCGAGCGGGGCGTCCGCGCGCTCGGGATCCAAAACGATCACCCGTCGCATGAAGCGCTCGGCCTTTGCGTAGTCACGCTGCCCGGCCGCGCTAGTCGCCGTGTGGAAATGCGCCGAAGCGATCGCCGCGAGAGTCGCGGACGCCTTGATGTTCCAAGCCTCGCTCCACGCCCGGCGAGCGTCCTCGTTGCGCCCATCCAGCGCCAGCGCATCCCCCAGCAAGACTTGATTCAGCGTCTTCGGCGCTAACTCATACGCGCGCTTCGCCCATTTCACGGCCTGCTCCCCGGCTCCACGTTGGAGGAAGACTCGAGCCAGCTCCGTCATGAGCTGTGCGTCTTCGGGCTGCAGCGCCAGCGCTGCGCAGTAGGCATCCGTGGCCGCCGCGAGCTTTCCCGACATCAGCGCTCGGCGCGCCTTGGCGATCGCCAGACCTGGAGTGCCAACGGGTGCCTCGCTGCCGCAATCGGGAACCGGCTGGCCACGCACCGTGAATGTCGCCGCGCGTGCCTCGCTCAGCTGCTCGGTCAAGCCCAGCCCAGCGCGCTTTGGCTTCGCCACCTCGGGCGGTGGCGTGGGGGCTGAGGCGGCGGTGGACGACGGCTCTACTTCGTATCGTTCTTCTTGCCGTACGGCAGCGATCCCCTGGTTCGAAACCTCGACTCGGGCTTTCATCGGTTCAGCGAGGCGCCCGGCGTGCTGCCACCAAACCATGCCACCGGCAGCCACGCCGACGCTCAGTAGAGCCGCGCTCAGCCACACCCAGCCCCGCGTCCCTGGCTTGCGCTGCACTCCGAGGGGATCGATCGGCGGACGCAACACGCTGCTCGGTTGCAGCCACGGCTCTCCACTGAGCGGTGCTTGGGTTTGGGGGTGAGGGGGCGTGCTGCGTGCCGGCACCGCTGGCAGCACCACGAGCCCCGGCGGCGTGACCTGCCCGTCCTGCCCCTCTGCAGCTCGCGCGGTCGCGCCAACGGCAGCAGGAGAGCCGACAGCGCCCGGGGTGACCACGCCGGCGCTGAGCCTGAGCTCTGACAAAGCCTGGCCCAGCGCAACATCAACCGGGGTGATCAAGTTTGGCGGCCCAGACGAAGGCGGTGCGGGCATCAACCCAAGCTGGGCTTGGCGGCACGCGAGCAGCTCGGTCAACGCCGCCAGCCCCTCGCCCACTCGCTCTTCGTCTACGCCCACGCGGACCTCGGTCGCCCCGATCACCACGCCGTCAGCAAGCCACACCCGCAGCCGGCGATCGCCGGCTTGGAGCTCGAGACGACAGCCCGCGTCGCTCGCCAGACATCGCAACAAATGCCTCACGGAAATGCCCAACTCAGCCACTTCGAGCAGCTCGCCGGCGCGCAGACGGTCCGCGGCGCCGCGCAACCGCTGAGTCACGCGACCGAGTTCGCGGGTGACTGGCTCGATGTTTGGAAAGCTCTCGCTGACCTGCCAAAGCAGGCTCAAGTCCACCGCCCCGCGCGTCGCCTGGTGCAGACTGGGATCCGCTGCCTGACGTTGTTGCAGCGCGGTTCGCCAACCGGCGTCCTTTGCGGAGTCGAACACCAGCAACATGGGGTCGAAGCGTGCAAGGCGGGACCAGGCAAGCTCGGTCAGCTGACTGCCCACCACGAGCACGTGAGCGCCGCGCTCGCGAAGCTCGTGAGCCACGGCGTCGGCGCGCATGGCGTCGTCATCCAGGAGTGCGACGCGCGCGCCGCCCAGCGGCTGCGTCTCATCTTCCAGCCAGGCGCGGGATCCGCGCGCCGAGAGTTCGTAGTCCCAGTGCTCGACGCGCTCGATGTCCACACCAACCCGCTGCACCATGTCGTCGATCAACCTGGGCAGCTCGCGTGCAGCCGAAAACACGAGTCGTGTCGCCCCCCGCGGATCGCTCGATTCGCCGGGCGCCCGCAGCCGATTCTCGAGCTCTTCGGCGAACGTGCCGACTAGCTCCTCCACCGTCGCCTCCCGCTCGCAGGCCCGTTCGTCGGAGAGTTCGGTACCCCAGGCAACGTGCGCGATCCGCTCCACCAGCAGGCCCACGCTCGCGGAGCGAGGGATCACCGAGGTCGCGCCGTGGCGCAGCGCCAGCACGCGCGCAGCCAGGGTCATATCATCGCTGACCAGCAACACGCCATTCAGTGCAGGCAGGTGCAGCTTGGAGACTCTGCCGAGCAAGCGCTGAACGTCATTACCTCGGGGATCACCGAAGAGCACCAGATAGTCCACTCGTTCGAGCAGCGCCTGAGAGAGCACCAGTGGCGAGCCAACCACGACCCGAATGGACTGGCGCTTGAGGCCGTCCGTGACCGCTAGTTCGAGTCCCTCGGGGAAGCCCACCAGCAACATGCGTGGATCGGCGGCGTGCTCGCGCTCCTTCGGCGTGCGGGGCCCGCGGCCGCCCAGGTGCCGCGCGGGTTGGGTGGGTTGATCTTCGTCAAAGCCGCCGTCACGCGCGATGCGGATTGGCCGCCGGATCGCGCGCAGATCAGGTCGAGTGGCCTCGTCTTCAACCCTGATTTTCGGTTCCGATGGAACTTCCCGCCATTCCCCTGCGTTTCCGTCCAGCAGCCCCTGGAGCGGAGAAACGCTGGGCGTCACCGTGGACCGCTGCGACGGCGGTTGGATGGTCGCCGCAGCACGGGGGCGAGGCGGCGGTCGGGTGGCTGGCGATGCTGCGCCACGCTCCGTCGCTGGTGGTGGCCGCCTGGTTGGAGACTCGGAAGTTGGCGCGGCTGAGCCGGGCGCCGCGGAGGCGTCTTTCCCCAGGGCAACAAGCGGCGCCTCTGGTCGCGGCACAGCCTGGCCCAGGGGGTTGGTCGGGAGCGCGTCGCTCGTGCTCTCCATGGCGAGCCGTTGAGCGTGCTCTGGTTCCAGCCGCAGCGTCTCGAGGGTGTTCGGCACTCGAGGGCGCTGCGCAGTCTCCGGCTTGTCCTCCACGCGCTACAGGCTAGCCCAACTCCGTCCCGCGATGTCCGCTCGCAAATACCTTTTGGATATGCCCCACCGGTCAGTCGGCCACACAGTCGGACTGTGCTTCAGTAAACGAAGACTGCACAAGTCGCAGATCGAGCGGGAACCCGAATGCGACACGGAACAGCGTGGGATCGACGCCCTCGTTGAACGCCAACGGCGGTGTCATCCGGAGTGGACCACCAAGCTCCGGGCTCGTGGGTGATGGTCGTGTTAGCGACACTTGGAGAAGCGCTTGCGTTTCCCTGTGGCGAATCAGGGTTAGCGAACTGACACTGCGGAAGGCGTACTTGAGTCCGAGCCCAGCGCGACGCTCGCCGTCCTCCCGGCGCCAAAGGCGAAGTCGGACCATTTACGCCATGAAATGGATCGAAAGCGACCAGCATTTCCGCCCGAGATGTGTCGCTACCCAGCGCGGCAGGCTGCCGGAGCTGATGCTGGCCGCTGTTCCAATATCGCAACACTCCGCCCCCCAAGACGGCGCGGTCGGCGCGTTCGTCCGCCCTGCGCCGTCACAAGTCTGCCTCAAAAGGCGACACGGGGGTGGTTCGATGGAGACCAGGGGACCTCGGGCGCGAAGGCCGCTGGCCACACGTAAGCTCGGCAATGACCTGGATACGCAGTCCCTGGTGCAGCTGGATCTGTGCACTCTTGTGCGGCTGGTTCGTTGCGCACAACGTCCCGAGCCGCGTCTTTCGCTCAGAGGCTTCGGGCTGGCAAGCTGGTGAGCAGCGTCAGCTCGAGCTGGCACGCTCGGTCAACAGCCAGCTGCCAAGCGTCGCGCCGGACAAGTTCAGCACCGGGTCAGCCTTGTTCGACGGCGAGTGGGCATTCGGGACAGGCGTGATGGCGGCCATCGGCAACGCGCAGCTCGCCCTGCAGTCGCCGGAGTCGCGTGCAAGCTGCACGACCGCCAGCGACCGCGCGCTGGCTCATGTCACCAGCTGGGAGATCCGAGGCTACGACCGTGACCGCTGGGGCAGCGACCCGCTAGATGCTGAAGACTACGGCGAAGCGCACCTAGCCTACCTCGGCTACCTGAACCTGGCGCTCAGCCTGCGCTACGCCCTGAGTCGCTCGAGCCACGACGCTCTGGGGGAGCGCATCACGGACCGACTGGCGGCTGCGTACGAGTCGTCCACTGGCATGTTGCTCGAGACCTACCCCGGCGAATATTACCCCATGGATAATGCAATGGCCGTCGCGAGTATCGCTCTGCGTGGTCGCGTCGATCGCGCTCGGGGGAAGGTAGACGCGCGCAGCGCTCGTCGCATGGAGATCGGCAAGCGTTGGGCTACGTTGGCCAGAGCGCGGTACCTGGATCAAGAGAGCGGCTTGCTCCTACAGCACTCAGCCCCGCAAGACACCGACGCACAGAGCACTGGTGCACCGCGGGGATCCGGAAGCGCATTCGCCGCCTTCGCGTTGAACTACGTCGACGACGAGTTGTTCGCGGAGCTCCAGCGGGCGCTCCGAGTGCAGCTGCTGTCTCCGGTGCTTGGTTTCGGTCTGCTACAGGAGTTCCCAAGCCAGGTCCCGCCGAGTGCGCGGCACGGGGATATCGACTCAGGGCCGCTGGTCTTCGGTTACAGCATTTCCGCGAGCGGCTTCATGGTAGGCGCGAGCCGCGCGACGGGAGACGACGCGAGCGTCACCAGCTTGATGGCGACGTTCGACCTTCTGGGAGGCCTGGAAACACAGGAGTCCGCAGACGGCGTGCGCCGGAGCTTCGTCTCCGGTGGACCGCTGGCCGACGCCATCATGCTCGCGATGCTCACCGCGCCTCCGCATCAACAGATCGACTCGCTCCTCGAAGCGTCGGCAAAGGAGACCCCGTGAAGCGCCTAGCAGTTTGGATCACGTTGTCGCTCTCAAGCTTCGCTTTGGACCGCTGGTTGGCGAACCAGTTGTTCGAGACGAATGTGGTCGCGAGCTTGCTCGCGCCCAGCGCGGCCACGGCACTGACCAGCGCGCTACTGGCGCTGACCTTCTTGCTGAATCGGTTGGCGCTGTATGTTGCGCTGCCAGCTGGGGCGGCTGCAGCACTCAGCCTCGCGGCGTTCCGCAGCTGGCTCAAGCCGGCGAGCGCGCAACTGGAAGCTCGCTCTTGAGTACCTCGAGTTCCCGCGGAAAGCGCTTCACTTGGAGGTACCGCGCGAAAAGCTTCGGTGGCGCCTTGGGCAGACGGCGGCAGTACTCGAGATACCCGGGCAGCGTAGCAAAAGTACGCTCGGCCGCCGCGAAGTGCTCATCGTCGCGGATCGTGGCCTGCTCTCGCAGTAGGTCGGGCTCGCGGCGATCCGCACGGTAACGTCGTACGTAGCCGAGCAAGCGCTCGTGGTAGCCAGCGTCTTCGATCACGGCGCCGATCGTCCGCGCACGGGGATGGGTGCCGGCGACCATCGCCGCAACTTGACGCTCGAGCTCCTCCAACCCATCGCTCCACATGTCCATCAGCTGGAGGTCGTAGATCGGGTTCAGGTGGGTAACCTGGAGCAAGTGTCCGATGATCGTGTCTCGCTCACTGAGGATCCCAGTTGGGTCCATCAAGCTCACGGGGTCGTCAAGGAAGCGCAATACCTGGTGGAAATTAAAGTTGATACCCTGCGAACCGTAGTAGTCGCGCGCTGCCGGAACGATCACGAAGCGCAACATGTCCAGAGCGCCGAAGGCCAACTGAGCGCGCGTCGGACGCTCGCTGACGTATCCAGCGCGTTCGAGGCACGCCATGCGGCGCTCCAGTTCTTCGCGGTTCAGCCAGAGGCGACCCGTGCGCGCGACGCGGGACAGCTTGCGCGCGACAGCTTCAGTATCGCCCAGCGCCTCACGCAACAGGTGCGCTGGACTAGCTGTGAGCCGCTGAGTTTCGCCTGACATACGCTTGACCTCCCCCCATGCCCCGAACACGAGCCGCGACTAGGCGCCAGCTTCGAAGCGTTGAACCGCCTCGCGTAGTTCCTCGGGGCAACTAACCTTCTGCTTCGTTTCGCGGTTCACGCACACGCACACCAGCTGACCTTCAGCGACGAGCTCGTTGTCGCCGCGAAACGCCCGATAGCGACTCGTGACGCTGCTGTTGCCGATATGGCTGATCTTTCCCTGAACGCGCAGCTGGTCTTCGAAGAAGGAGCGCCCGCGATGCTGACAGCGACTGTCCGCGTAGACGATGTCGACGCCCAGCTCGATCATGCGTTGCCATGGGCAGCCAATCGCTCGCATGTAGGCGGTCAAGGTCTCATCGAAGAACGTGAGATAGTTCGCGAAGAACACATGACCCTGCGCGTCCGTGTCCGCGAAACGCACCTGAATGATGTGACTGAAGCGAAAGCGCTCGTCTTTGGGCACAAAGTCTCGCGCCGTGGGCACGCCTGACGCTTCTTCTAGCTGATTCATGCGGGTTCCTGGAGTTTGCGCGCGGTGAGCGCGGTAACGATCCACTCGACCAAGGTCGCGGTGTCAGTCAGGTCGCTGACCAGGTGATCCGGCCCGAGCGCCTCCAACGCCTCACGCGGTTCTACCCCGGTGGTGGTGATGAGCACCGGCACGCCCACATGCTTCGCAGCACTCACGTCGGCGCTCGAGTCACCGACGATCACGACCCGGGCCCCCGCGCAACGCTCGACGGCGCGCTCGGCCATTACTCTGCGGTCATCGTGGTCTTCAGCAAATGCGCAGTACCCCAGGTCGAAGCGGGACCACAAGCCGACGTGCTCCAACTTGAGCCGCGCGGAACCGCTTAGGTTCCCCGTCAAGAGCCCGAGGCCGACGCCGCGCTCACTGAGCGCGTCCAACAGTTGAACGACACCAGGCAACGGTGCGCCACGTCCCGGTCCGAGCAGACCGGAGAGGTAGTGCAGGTAGCGACGCCAGACTCCCTCGCGCGCTCGATCGCCACCGACCCGCGCCGCCACTCCGCCGTCCGTTGCCCCCGCAAATGAAACGCCAGCGAGGGGATCGGCGATCCCCCACTCTTCGGTCATCGCGCGCTGCATCGCCGCGCGCCCGACCCCTCCCAAGGACACCAACGTGCCGTCGATATCGAAGAGTACGACGCTCGGCTGACTAGGCTGGGTCACGCCGGGAGCTTCGTCGGATGCTGGCAAGAGGACAACCCTCTACGGGACTCCAGCTGGGACCGAAAAGGAGAAATGAGGCAGCCCCGACCTGGCGCTCAGCGGCAGCAAACGAGTGCGTGAGCTGGCTGCCAGGTCGGGGCCCCTGGGCGCCCGGATTCGAGCGCCCTCGCTCGGTCTCTATGCCGACTAATCTGCCACTTGCAACGATCGTGAGTTCACCCCTCGCCTCACGCGGCGTGGGCGAAGCTCTCTTTCAGCTCGCTGGTCAGGCTCTGCAGCACCTTCTTGGCGTCGCCGAAGAGCATCATGGTGTTGTCGCGCTCGAAGAGCTCGTTCTTGATCCCGGCGAACCCGGCGCCGAGGCTGCGCTTGACCACGAACACGGTGCGCGCGTTGAACACCTCGAGCACTGGCATGCCGTAGATGGGGCTGGTCTTGTCCGTCTGGGCGGCGGGGTTCACCACGTCGTTGGCGCCCAGCACGATCGCGACATCGGTGTCCTTGAACTCCGGGTTGATGTCGTCCATCTCCACCAGCTGCTCGTAGGGAACGTCCGCTTCCGCGAGGAGCACGTTCATGTGACCTGGCATGCGCCCGGCGACAGGGTGGATGGCATACTTGATCGTGACGCCCTTGGACTCGAGCAGGTTCGCCAGCTCACGCACCGCGTGCTGAGCCTGAGCCACGGCCAAGCCGTAACCCGGGACGAACACCACCGAGCGCGCGTCTTCGAGCATCATCGCCGCTTCCTCAGTGCCGCAGGAGGTCACGTTGACGTACTCGCCTCCGCCACCACCGCCGCTAGAGTCATCGGCACCGAAGCCGCCGAACACCACGTTGGCCAGGGAGCGGTTCATCGCCACACACATGATCTTCGTGAGGATGAGTCCCGACGCGCCGACCATCGCGCCGGAGATGATCAGCAGGTTGTTGTTGAGCACGAAGCCAGTCGCGCTCGCAGCGACGCCCGAGTAGCTGTTCAACAGCGAGATCACCACCGGCATGTCAGCGCCGCCGATGGGGATCACCAGCAGCACGCCGAGCAGCAGGCTCAGGCCGCACAGCACCAGCATCCCGATTTCTGCCTCCGCAGGCGTCTGCGTGATGAAGCCGACGTACACACTCACGCCGAGGCAAGCGAGCACCAGCAGCGCGTTGATCGCGTGGCGCCCCGGCAGCAGCGTCGGCTTACCGCTGATCTTCTCCGCGAGCTTGAGGTAAGCGACGATGCTCCCCGTCAACGTCACCGCGCCAATGAGTACGGACAGCGCGACGGTGATCGCGACGGCGCCACCGGAACCATCCTTGTTCAAGATTGCAGCCAGCGTTCCTTGCTTCGCGGGTTCGATCACATCGAGCCACACCACGCTCACCGCGACCAGGGTCGACGCGCCGCCGCCGAACCCGTTGAACACGGCCACGAGCTCGGGCATCGACGTCATCGGCACGCGAATCGCTGCGACCGCACCGATTGCACCGCCGACGGCGATCCCGATCAGGATCCAGCGATAGTCGATGAAGCCGAGGTCGACCAACGTGGCGGCGACTGCCACGAACATCGCGAGCGCCGCGATGGCGTTTCCGCGACGCGCCGTCCGTACCTTGGTCAGGCGCTTGAGCCCGAAGATGAACATCACCGCGCTCAGTAGGTACGCGACGTTGACGATCAGCGTCTTGAGCTCGGCGGTCATTTGTTCTTCTTCCCGCCGAACATGCCGAGCATGCGATCGGTCACCAGAAAGCCGCCGATGACGTTGATGGTAGCGAACGCGATCGCGACGCAGCCTAGAATGTTCGAAACGCTCGGTTCCGCCGTCTTGGCGGCGTAGAGCGCTCCCACGATGGTGATACCGCTGATCGCGTTGGCGCCGCTCATCAGCGGCGTGTGCAAGGTCGGTGGCACTTTGGTGATGATCTCGAAGCCCACGAAGATCGAGAGCACGAGCACGTAGATGCCGATTAGTAGGGGTCCCATCATAGCGCAGCCTCCCCAGATGTTTGCTCTGAGTCCGTATCGTCGTTGTCTTCCGACGCCTGTTCCGCGACAGCGCCGGGCTCGGGTTTGGCGGCCACTTTTGCCGCGCCGCCCAGCAGGTCGCGCGTTGCCGCGTGGATCACGTCGCCGTCGTGGGTGAGCAGCGTACCCAGGGTGACCTCGTCTTCCAGGTCGTAGACCAGGGCCTTGTCCTTCACCAAGTGGTGCACCAGTGCGTAGACGTTGCGGGCGTAGAGCAGGCTCGCGTCGCCCGCCATGGTCCCTGGAATGTTTGATTCCCCGAGGATCGTCACCCCGTTGTGGACGACGTCTTCACCAGACCTCGCGAGCTCGCAGTTGCCGCCAGCTTCCACCGCGAGGTCGACCACGATGCTACCGGGCCGCATCTTCTCCACGGTCTGTCGTGTGAGCAGTACGGGCGCAGGCCTGCCTGGCACGAGCGCGGTGGTGATCACTACGTCAGCTTGCGCGCAGTGTTCGGCCACGACGACCTGCTGACGCTTGAGGTAGTCCGCGCCGACTTCCTTCGCGTATCCGCCTTCACCCTCACCCCCACCCTCGAGAGCGGGAGGTTCGATGAACTTCGCGCCGAGGCTCATCACCTGTTCTTTGGCGGCGGGGCGAATATCGCTGGCTTCGACCACCGCGCCGAGACGCCGAGCAGTAGCGATGGCGGAGAGCCCGGCGACCCCCGCGCCCATGACGACGACGCGCGCAGGCTTGACGGTGCCTGCCGCGGTCATCAAGAGCGGGAAGTACTTCGGCAGGCGCGCCGCAGCCATCAGCACCGCCTTGTAGCCAGCGATGTTTGCCTGAGAGCTCAGGGCGTCCATCTTCTGGGCGCGAGTGATACGAGGCACGAGCTCCATCGCGAGGCAGCTCACCTTCGCTTCCAAAAGGAATCGCACCAGGTCCAGGTGCTTGTGGGGAGTGATGAAGGCGATGAGCCCTGCGCCCGGCTTCAGCTGCTTGACCCCCGGATCATCCGGTCCCTCTGGGCCACGGACTCGCAGCACCAGATCCGCGTCGGCCCAGCGCGCCGCTGGATCCACCAACTTGGCGCCAGCGGCCTCGAAGGCCGTATCCGCGATGAACGAGCCGGCTCCGGCCCCTCGCTCCACCTCGACTTCGAGCCCCAGCCCGACCATCTGCTTGACGGTCTCCGGGGTCGCCGAGACCCGGGGCTCGGGCTCTCGCTCTTTGGCAATTAGCACCAACACCATTGCTTACCTCCACCCAAACGCGGGCTGGGTCTAGCGCTGCCGACGCACTGCGTAAAGCGCGAATACGGCTCCAAACCCACCCCTCAAATTCAATCTTGCCAAAATTTGGCAAATGTTACGCACCGTTACGTCGTTTACTAAACCATTGTAAACTATGTCGTAAGGCTTATTTAGTGGCGCTCCATAGTACAGCGCCGTCGATTTCAGGTCGCGCCCGACTCGGTGCTGGGAGCCATCCCGACACCGCTCGAGCCCCCGCGTCGTCACTTCACTGCGAAGCGAGACGCTTGATATCGGACAGCAGGCGCTTCACCGCGTCGTCGTCCTCCGAGCGATAGAATCCCCGGATTTGGGCCTCGCCGTCCACCAAGACCAGGTGGGAGCCGTGGAGGATGCCGAAATGGTCGGCGTTCGGGTCCGCTTTGCCCTCCAGGACCTGCTTGAAGCCGTCGACGCTGGTCTTCTTCACCACCTCGTAGTCCCCGGTGAGGAACACCCAGTTGGAGAGGTCGACGGAGTTCTTCGCGGCATAGTCTCGCAGGGCCTGCGGCGTGTCGTTGTCGGGATCGACGCTGAAGCTCACCAGGCGAAATTTGAGGTCCTGCGCCTTCCCGGCGCTCTGCACTTCGCCCATCTTGCGCGTGAGACGTGGGCAGATTGTCGGACAGCGGGTGAAGAAGAAGGCCGCAACGAACGGCTCGCCCTTCAGCGTATCGCGGGTCGCCGCCTTGCCGGCTTGGTCCGTGAGCTTGAAGTCGCCGATGTCACCCAGCTTCGGGAGTTCTTTCGCCTCTTCCTTCGGGGTGAGATCGATCGCGGCGGGGGCCCGCTCTCCGGAAGGTCGATCACACCCCTGAACACAGCTGAAGAGCGCGGCGCTCGTGCACAGGACTGCGCCGAGGCGCGCGATTCGATTCAGAGAGGTCACCTTGTCTGGTCGTATAGCGCGCGCAGCGCGGCGTGCGTAGCAGACGATTCGCCGCGGGCGATGCGCCACACCAGCTCTCGCACTGCGGAGTTGATGGGCGTTGGGATCCCAGCTCGTGCGCCGCGCCGGACGATCTCCCCGTTCAGAAAATCAACCGCCGGAGGCCGGCCGCGCTCGATGGCCGCGAGCATGGAGGATCGCAGGCGCCGGTAACGCGTCCCGACGGCAAGCAAGAGCCCATGCTTGGCCACCAGAGACGGTGAGCCGCTCACCGCAGCTTCGCTCTCGGTCAACGCGATCCACTCGAGATCGATGGTCCCGCTGACCTTCTCGAGCACGATGCGCTCATGCTGAGCGACCCGCACCACCTCCGTCATCACCTCGAGCGCGAGCCGCCGCACGTGACGCTTGCGCATCAACACACCGAGGCGATCGCCGCCGATGGTGCCCAAGCTGCTGATGGCGCAGTTGATCGCCAGCTTGCTCCAGCGGACGCCAGCGAGGTTGGGGGTGAGGACCACCGGACCGACGCTTTCCAGCGCACGCGCCAGCTCATCCAGCTTTCCATCGCTCCCGCCGTCGAGCCGTCCAAGCGTGAACCCGCCCGCGCTGGTGCGATCGTAGACTCCGGGCTCGGCCATGGAAGCACCCCACGCCACCACGGCACCGACCACGCGATCCGTTCCAACGATCGGCGCGATACGCTCCTCGCACAGCCCGTTCTGAAAGCATACGACCTGCGTGGTCGGCTTCAGGAACGGAGCGACAGAGCGTGCCGCGTCTTCGACCTGCGGCGGCTGCGTCGCCAACAGCACGACGTCAAACTCCCCTGCGTGGCCCTCGAGGCTCTCGAGCACCTGCTCCTTGGCGATGCTCGCATCCCCCGGAGCATTTTCCCCACAGAAACGGAAGCCATGCTCGCGGAGCGCCTTGGCGATCTCCGGGTTCGTGGTCAGTACGCTCACGTCCAGGCCGAGACCCGCCAAGGACCCAGCCACCACTCCACCAATCGCTCCACAGCCGACCACCAGCGTTCGCATCCCCGGAACATAGCCAAGCCGCCCGAGATCACCGAAGACTTGCCAAACCTCGAGCCTTGAAGTACTCACCGCACCCACATCGGCCCACAACGGCCGGACGACCTGTATGTTGCAGCCCCGCCAGGCTCAACGCTTCCTTACTAAACGGTCGTTTTACCTACGGATTTTGCGCTGCTCGCGGCGCCACCCCTGGAGGATCCCCATGCGTACGCTGCGAAAGCTTCTTGAGCGACTCCGCCTGCCGATGCCGGCGCTGGCCTGAGTCGGCCTTTGGGCGCGCCCCGCGCGCCCCAACTCTTTCTCTCCCCCACCCGCCGAGGGTGGTCTGCTTCCTTAAACTCACTTGATTCGCGCCTTGCGGTGCGAACGCCGCAGCCTCCGCAGCGCGCCTTAGTCGCTCGGAGGCTGTGACGCGTCAGCGTCTGTGCTTTGCTGCGCGCCCGCCGTGTCTGACGATCGTCTCAGCGCCCCGCCGCCTCGCTCTCGCTTCGAGGGCTGGTGCGAGCCGTGGATCGAACGACCTTGGCTGTGGCTGGCAATCGCGGCCGTCATGGGGATCTACGTCAGTCGCGCGATCCTAAGCAACGTCGGCGAGCCAGCGGTCCCCCTGGACGACAGCTACATCCACTTCAACTACGCCCGTTCGTTCGCGCGCCTCCATCCGCTGGTGTACTCGCCGGGTGCGCCGGCGACGACCGGCGCGACGAGCCTCGGTTGGGTGCTAGCGCTCTCCGTTGGCTGGCTGCTCGGGCTTCACGAGCTGAAGCTCATCTACTTGGCGTGGGCGCTTGGCTGGCTGTGTTGCGGACTCTTGGCGTGGGAAACCGCGCGCCTCACCCGTGGCCTGCTCCGACCCAGCATCGGCTTGGTGACGGGCCTTCTGGTCTTCACCTTTTCCCCTCACACGTGGTTCGCCGCCAGCGGCATGGAAGTGCTGCCGCTCGCGTGGCTGCTGATGCGCACCGCGCGCCTTTGCGCAGAAGCGTGGGAACAGCGCAGCGCCGTCGGCTACCTGCGGGCCATGCTTGCAACTAGTTTCTGCGCGGCAATTACGCGCCCCGAGGGAGTGCTCGCCGCGCTGATGGTCGCCGTGACGCTCTTCTTCGTGGGGGGAGGATTCTCTCGACGTTACGCTGCCGCAGCGCTCGTTGGACCCGTGATCCCGCCAGGCTTGAACTGGTTGGCCACCGGACAGATGTTGAGCGCGACCGCGCAGGCGAAGCTGCTGTCCACGAGTCCCTATGCGACGCAGGACTCGGCTTGGGACGCACAGCTAGGAAACCTCAAGCTGTTCTTTCGTACGCTGCTGAACGGCGAAGTATGGGCCGATGGCATGATTCCGACCGGGGTGTGGTGGCTGCCGTGCGTCGGCCTAATCGCCATTGGTTTGGTAGGGGGACGCAAGCGCGCGCGCACCGTGCTCATCCTATGTGTTGCGGCGGGTGCGCTGATCCCCACGGCCTACTGGACGTTCCTGGTCAACCGGCTGCGCTACATCTGGCCCTTTGCGGCTGCCTGGTTGATTGGTCTCGGTGCCATCGCTGAGCTGGCAGCGCGCCTGCTCGAGCGCGCGCTCCAGCGGAGCCGTGTGCGAGGGGCCGCGCGCTGGCTGGGAGTCGCTCTCGCGGCGTCGGCCGGCTATTTCCTCGCGGCAGAGGTCCCCGGCACGCTCAAGGATTTGATCACTAGCTGCGCGGCGATCCATGGCCAGCAGGTCTCCCTGGCGCGTTGGGCGAAAGCAGAACTGCCGAAAGATGCAGCCATCGGCGTGAACGACGCGGGCGCGATTGCGTACCTCAGCGACCATCCAACCGTGGATCTCGTCGGCCTCACGACTCGAGGTGAAGCAACCTACTGGCGCGCGGGCCCTGGGCCCCGCTTCGAGCACTACGAGAAGGCCAAGGTGCTGCCGCCGTACTTGATCCTCTACCCATCGTGGCTCGACATCGACGCCATCACCGGGCTGGAACTCACGCGCCGCAGCGTGTGGGGCGCGAGCATCCTGGGGGCGCCGGAGATGGTCGCCCTGGAGACTCGCTTCGACCTACTGGGTTCCGGCGCAGGACCGCCTTCCCCAGGGAAACTCATCGATGAGCTAGACGTCTGCGACCTCGAGAGCGAGGCCGCGCACGACTACCAACTGTTCTTCGCCCACGAGGGCACCAACACGGTGCGCGTGCGCGGCGCAAAGGCAGATGGCGGACGGACGTATCGGAGTCTGGAAGAGTTCAACCTCGAGCTCAGCCCTGGCGGCTTGCTCTGGATGCGCGGCGGCGCCGAGTGGCCTCTGACACTGAAGGTCCGAGTCGATGGCCGGGAGATCGGAAACATCGAGCTCGAAGGCTTCGAGTGGGAGGAGAGCTGGATTCGACTGCCAACGGACGTCAGCCCCGGCGTTCACCGCGTCCGCTTGGAGAGACAGAGCCAGGTCTGGTTCACCAGCATGCATTTCTGGGTCCTCGAGTAGGGCGTCGCGGCGCCTTCCCTCGCACCGCCCTCCTCGCCGCGCGCCAAATAGACTTCTCAGCGCCGCTGCCCGAGGCTATCGCGTCGCTTCCATGTCCGTGTTGATCCGCCCCGCACAAGACTCCGATGGCTATCAGCTGATCCGTCTGATCGAGAACGTATTCTTCGAGTATCCCGGCTGCGTGATGGATGTGGACGGCGAGATCCCCGAGCTCCGTCACATCCAGACCGAGTTTGCCAAGAAGGACGGCGAGTTTTGGGTCGCGGAGCGCGAGCGGCGCATCATTGGTTGCATCGGGTACACACCGCTCCCGAAGCGAGCGCGCACACCGCGCGGAATCGAATTGAAGAAGCTCTACGTCGAACGCTGCGAGCGCGGGAGCGGCATCGCAGGCAAGCTGGTGACTCTGGTGGAGGACGCCGCTCGCGCACATGACGCGAGCTTCATCGAGCTCTGGAGTGACACCCGATTCCTGCCGGCGCACC
>JBFXBK010000119.1:0-22794 GCA_050183255.1 Polyangiaceae bacterium
CGTTGCTAAGTCTGCCGGCGAAATGAAAGCTAAAGCTCCCCGCTTCACACGGCGCCTGCTCGCCCCCGTCGTCGTTACACTCCTCGCACTCTTGCTCACCGCTTGTAAGGGCTCCGGCGAAGGCAGTGGCGAGAAGGCGACCGCCACCACGGGCGACGTCAGCCTGAACGGTGCTGGCGCTACGTTCCCCTACCCGCTCTATTCCAAGTGGATGAGTGAGTACAACAAGCAGAACCCGAACGTGAAGATCAACTACCAGAGCATCGGCTCTGGTGGAGGCATTCGCCAGATCCTCGCGGGAACGGTCGACTTCGGGGCCAGTGACGCACCGATGAGCGACGATGAGATGAAGAAGGCGCCACGCACGCTTCATCACATCCCGGCTACCCTGGGTGGCGTCGCCATCACCTACAACCTGGACGGCGTGAAGGGCCTCAAGCTCTCCCCCGAGGCGCTCGCCGGGATCTACCTGGGCACGATCACGAAGTGGAACGACGCCAAGATCGCCGAGACGAACGATGGCGTGACGCTGCCGGATCAGGGCATCACCGTCGCGTACCGAAGTGACGGTAGCGGAACGACCGCTGTCTTCAGCGACTACCTCGCCAAGGTCTCCAGTGACTGGAAGGACAAAGTCGGCGTTGGCAAGAGCCTGAAGTGGCCCAAGGGCCTCGGCGCCAAGGGTAACGAGGGCGTCACGGGTCAGGTAAAGACCACCAAGGGGGCCGTGGGTTACGTCGAGCTGGCCTACGCCATCACGAGCAACCTCGAGGTCGCCGCCCTCAAGAACAAGGCTGGAGAGTTCGTGAAGCCCTCGATCGATGCGATCACCGCGGCGGCCGCAGGCGAGGCACTCCCGGAGAGCCTCACCACCTCGATCACCGACAGCCCCGGCAAGGGCGCCTACCCGATCTCCAGCTACAGCTACCTCCTGGTTTACGAAGACACCAAGGACACCACCAAGGGCGAAGCCCTCGCGAAGTTCATGTGGTGGGCCATCCACGACGGCCAGAAGCTGGCAGCGGATCTGCACTACGCCCCGCTGCCCGACGCGGTGGTGAAGCAGGTGGAGACCCGCCTCAAGCAGCTGAAATCAGGCGAGAAGAAGCTGCTCCCCTGACCCTTGCCGCTGATACCGCAAGGAAATTCCAAGCCAGAGGTTTAATCCGTGCCTGAGGCGAGTACGACAGCCATCACCCGCAAGCCGCCGCGTTGGCTGCCGTGGCTTGGAGGGAAGAGCAACCCTGGAGACGCCGTTTTTCGCGGCGCCTCCAGGTTCTTTGCTCTGCTCGTCGTCGCGCTGCTCCTGGCGATGGCCTACGAGATGGCCCGGGCCTCAACGGCGTCCTTCAAGGAGTTCGGCTGGGGCTTCATCATCAGCCGCGAGTGGGATCCCGTAGCCGAACAGTTCGGTGCGTTGCCCTTCATCTACGGCACCGTCGTGTCGTCCTTGGTGGCGCTCTTCATCGCGGTGCCCGTAGCGCTGGGGATCGCCATCTACCTCTCGGAGCTGGCCCCGCTCTGGCTGCGGAAACCCGTAGGTTTCCTCGTGGAATTACTAGCGGCAGTTCCTTCCGTCGTGTACGGCCTCTGGGGGATCTTCGTGCTGGCGCCGCTCATGGCCCAGACCATCGAACCTGCTCTGCGCAAGACCCTGGGATTCCTGCCGCTGTTTTCGGGCCCTAACCAGGGCTTCGGCATGCTGAGTGGCGGGCTGGTGCTGGCCATCATGATCTTGCCGACGATCTCCAGCGTGAGTCGCGAAGTCCTCCAGGCGGTGCCGAACAATCTGCGTGAAGGTGCGACGGCGCTCGGCGCGACGCGCTGGGAGGTCGTCCGCGTCGGCGTGCTGCCCTACGCTCGCTCCGGCCTCGTCGGCGCGATCATCCTCGGTCTAGGCCGCGCCCTGGGTGAGACCATGGCGATCACGATGCTGATCGGCAATCGCCCTGAAATCAGCGCCTCACTCTTCGCCCCGTCGTACACGATGGCGAGCGTGATCGCGAATGAGTTCACGGAAGCAACCGCGGACGTTCACCTCGCAGCGCTCGCGGAAATCGCCTTCCTGCTGTTCGCGGTGACGCTGTTGCTCAACATCATCGCGCGGCTCTTGGTGTGGCAGGTCTCGCGGAACGAAGCCAAGGGGGGCAGATGAGCAACTCGCGTCTGACCGCGAAAGACGCCGCCTACCGGGTGCGCAAGGTGAAGGATCTGGCGGTCCGCGGCCTGTGCGTCGTCTTCACGTTGCTCGCCCTGGTGCCCCTCTTCAGCGTCCTCTATTACCTCACGGTAAGAGGCATTGGCGGCGTGAACCTCAGCTTCTTCACGGAGCTGCCAAAGCCCGTGGGCGAAGAAGGCGGTGGCATGGCCAACGCCATCGTCGGCACACTGGAGCTAGTGGGCCTGTCGTGTTTGTTCGGGATCCCGCCGGGAGCAATGGCGGGCATCTATCTGGCGGAATTTCAGGAGAGCAAGCTCTCGCGCTTCGTGCGTTTCAGCGCTGACGTCCTCGCCGGAGTGCCTTCGATCACGGTGGGCGTGTTCATCTACGGCATCTTCGTACTGACCATGAAGCGCTTCAGCATGGTGGCTGGGGCCGTCGCACTGGCGGTGTTGATGCTGCCCACGGTGACCCGCACGACCGAAGAGCTGATGCGCCTCGTACCCGTGCAGCTCAGGGAGGCCGGACTGGGACTCGGGCTGCCGCGCTGGCGCGTGACGATCAAGATCATCTTCCGTACGGCACTGCCAGGCATCGTCACCGGAATCATGCTGGCGGTCGCTCGCGTGGCGGGGGAGACAGCACCGTTGCTGTTCACCGCACTCTCGAACCGCTTCTGGAACGACGGCATCGATCAACGGTCGCGTCGCTCCCAGTGCAAATCTACACCTACGCCGTGTCTCCCTTCGAAGACTGGCACCGTCAAGCTTGGGCCGCTGCGCTGATGCTAGTGGTCTTCATCCTGATCCTCAACGTGACCGCCCGCTTGATGGTGCGTCACCGGGTGAAAGCACGATGAACCTAGAGTCAGCCTCCGTGTCTGAGCCACGAGCCTCCGCCAACGTGACCACCCCGCGCGACGAAAGGCAGCTTGACGCCAGCGATGCGTCTGACACCCGGGAAACCGAGGTGAAGCTGTCCGCGGAAGGACTCCGGGCGCTGTTCGGCAAGAGCGAAGTTCTGAAAGGCATCAGCCTGCCCATTCGGGGTCGCAGCGTTACCGCGGTGATTGGTCCATCGGGCTGCGGCAAGTCGACCTTCGTGCGCTGCCTGAACCGGATGCACGAAGTCGTGCCCGGCGCGACCGTGCAAGGCCGGGTGCTCCTCGATGGCCAGGACATCTACGCGTCGAACGTGGACCCGGTGCTGGTGCGCCGCCGCGTGGGAATGGTGTTTCAGAAGCCGAACCCGTTCCCCACCATGAGCATTCGGGACAATGTGCTCGCCGGGCTCAAGCTCAACGGTGCGCGCGTAAAGAACGCTGCCGAAGAGGTCGAGAAGCGGCTGCGCCAGGTGGCTCTGTGGGACGAGGTCAAGGACGGCCTGGAGCGCTCGGGTACCAGCCTATCGGGCGGACAGCAGCAGCGCCTCTGCATTGCGCGCAGCCTGGCCCTCGAGCCCGAAATTCTGCTGATGGACGAGCCTTGCTCGGCTCTCGATCCAATCGCCACCGCGCGCGTCGAGGAGCTGATCCACGAGCTTCGTGAGCAGTACACAATCGTGATCGTGACGCACAACATGCAACAAGCGGCACGCGTGGCGGACACGACGGCGTTCTTCTACATGGGTGAGCTCATCGAATACGACGAGACCGACGTGATCTTCACGCGGCCCAAGCAGCAGAAGACCGAAGACTACATCACCGGACGCTTCGGCTGACCGGAAGCCTTCTGGGAGCCAGAGGCTCATCAACCGAATGCGGACGCTGGTGAATCCGCACGGTATCAATCCAAAGCAACTCGAGGGCGGGGAGCGGCCAAGCAGGCCAAGGTGACGACATGAATCGGCACACCGATCGAGAATACGAGCGCGAGCTGCGGGAGCTGCGGGACAGCATCCTGCACATGGGCTCCAAGGTTGAAGCCATGGTCGACTCGGCCATGCAGGCGTTCGACTCGCGTGATGCGAACGTCGCTCGGCGCACCATGTTGATCGACCAGGAGGTCGATCGGCTCGAGCTCGAGATCGACCACCGCTGTCTGCGGCTGCTCGCCCGGCGCCAACCTGTCGCCAGCGACCTGCGCTTCATCACCACCAGCCTGAAGTTGGTCACGGACCTTGAGCGCTCCGGCGACCTCGCTGCGAACATTTGCGAGCGGACCCTCGAACTCATCGAGTACCCCCCGGCACAAATCGACCCCAGGCTGCCCCGTATGGCAGCCCTCGCGCGGGAGATGCTCGAGGACGCGCTGAACAGCTTCGTGAACAAGGACTCGGCACGGGCGCGCAGCGTGGTGGAGCGGGACTCGGTGGTCGACGCTTGCTACGCAGAGACGTTTCCGGCGTTGGGCGCGCGCATGGGGAGCGAGCCCGAGACCGCCCAGCGCTTGCTCTCGGTAGGTCGCTACCTCGAACGCATCGCAGATCACGCGACGAACATCGCGGAGATGGTGGTGTTCATGGTGGAAGGCAAGGACGTGCGACACACCTTCCAGGTGGGTCCGATTGGCAACGCCTGAGGCCTGGCGTCAGCGCCGCTCGACCAACGTTTGAGCACTGGCGCTCCTCACCCCCGAACCCGCTGCGAGCGTCTGGAGCCGCAGGTCCGCGCCACCCTTCGAGCGGAGCGCCGTGGCGGTCGTCCTTCCAGTGCCCAAGCCACGCTACTCCACTGGGGCGTGGGGACACGCCTCTGAACCGTGGAAAAACGCCCGAATCGCCAGGGACGCCGCGGACAGCTCAGGACGCGTTGAGACCTCCCGCTATACTGAGCTGCTGTCCGGCAGCCGGGCAGGAGGAATGGTGGAGGGCGACGCATGAGCACAGGGACCAGCGAGGAGAGCGCGAACGCGGCGCAGCTCGAACGCGCGACCCTCGACAAGGCAGAGCGCATGGAACTCCTCCATCGCGTCGGGATCGCGTTGACCGCCGAGAAAAACCGCGACCGTCTGGTCGAGATGATCCTGCTCGAGGCGAAGCAGCTCTGCAACGCCGACGGCGGCACGCTGTACATGCGCACGGAAACGGACACGCTGCGCTTCGCGATCATGCGCACGGACTCCCTCGCCATCGCCCTCGGAGGCACGACCGGCCGCAAGATCGAGCTTCCGGAGATGCCGCTCTACGACGCGGAGACGGGTGAGCCCAACCTCAAGAACGTCGCCACCGCGGCCGCCATCCTCAAGCAGTCGATCAACATCCCCGACGCGTACGACGCAGAGGGCTTCGACTTCAGCGGCACCAAGAGCTTCGACGAACGCAACAACTATCGCTCGCGGTCTTTCCTGACCATCCCCCTGTTCAACACCGAGGGACGCGTGATCGCGGTGTTGCAGTTGCTCAACGCAAGGGACACCGCGGGCTCCGTGATCGCGTTCAGTCAAGAGGTCGAACGAGTCGTCGAAGCCCTCGCGTCTCAAGCTGGCATCGCGCTCGACAACCAGATGCTGCTCGAGGGCCAGCGCAAGCTGCTCGAAGCGTTCATCAAGCTGATCGCCGCCGCGATTGACGCGAAGAGCCCCTACACCGGTGGGCACTGCGAACGCGTGCCAGTGCTGACCGAGATGATCGCCCAAAGCCTGTGTGAGACGCGCGGTGGGCCATTCGCAGAGTTCGATTTGAACGACGACGAGTGGTACGAGCTGCGAATTGCCGCATGGCTTCACGACTGCGGCAAGGTCACGACGCCCGTTCACGTGATGGACAAGGCCACCAAGCTCGAGACCATCGTGGACCGCATCTCGATCGTGCGCGCCCGCTTCGAGTCGCTGCGTCGCGGCGCCGAGATCGCCATGTTGAAGGCAAAGCTAGACGGTCGAGAGCCGGGCGACGTGATCGAAGAGCGCTATCAGAGCGAACTGAAGCGCCTGGACGATGATCTCAAGTTCCTCGAGCACGCCAACGTGGGCGGCGAGTTCCTCCCGCCTGAGCACCAGGCGCGCATCCGAGAGATCGGCCTACGACGCTACTCAGAGAACGGGCAGGAGCGTCAGCTCTTGTCCGAAGACGAGATCGAGAACCTGTCGATTTCGCGCGGCACGCTGACCGAGTCCGAGCGCCTCGTGATCAACGGCCACATGGTGCAGACCGTCCGCATGCTCGAGGCGCTGCCATTCCCGCGTAACCTTGCGCGCGTGCCAGAGTACGCGGCGGGCCACCACGAGAAGATGGATGGCGGAGGTTATCCGCGTGGCTTGTTCGCGGGAGACATGAGCATCCCGGCACGCATCATGGCGATCGCCGACGTCTTCGAAGCCCTCACCGCGGACGACCGTCCCTACAAGAAGGCCAAACGCCTGTCGGAGGCGATGGGGATCATGGGCGCAATGAAGCGCTTCAATCACCTCGACCCTCAGCTCTTCGATCACTTCGTCCAGAGCCGGGTTTATCTCGAATACGCACGCAAATTCCTCGCGGAAAATTTGATCGACGAAGTGGATGAGGCGAAGCTGCTAGCGATCAAGCCAGAGGCTTTCGACTTGCCCGACGCGGAGCTGCGCAAGCTCCGCTGGCGAGACTTTCTTCCGGCGTATCGCAGCCAGGCTCGCTAGGCGCTGACTAGCTCTTGCCATAGACCGGCAGCGCCGTTCCGCTGATGTCACGCGAGGCGTCAGACAGCAGGAAGCTGATGGCCTCGGCCAGCGACTTTGGGCTCACCCAACGGGACGCATCCGCGCCAGGCATCGCGCTGCGATTGGCGGGGGTGTCGATCGTGCTCGGAAGCACGGCGTTCACGCGCACGCCGGCTTCTCGTAGCTCCGCGGCTACCGCTTTGGCGAGCGCGACGACGCCCGCCTTGCTCGCGGTATAGGCTGCGGCGTTGGCACCGAGCTCGGGGCTCACCGCGTTCTTGGAGCCGATCACCACGAGGCTCCCGTTTCCACGGTGCACCATGGGCTTCAGCAACGCTTGCATGGAGACACCTGCGCTGACCAGGTTGAGCGCCAGCTGCGAGGCGAGCTGATCCGTCGGCGCATCGTGGAACGCTGAGCCACCAGCCCAGCCTCCCGCCACGAGCACGGCGCCCGACAAGTCACGCAACTCGCCGCGTTCAGCGAGCTCGGCCCACGCCGCGGCATCAGCGACATCCAGCTCAGCATGCCGACAGTTCAAGTCCTTCGCGAGCGCCTCGAGGCGACCGTGAGAATGAGCTCGATCGAGCGCCAACACATCGGCGCCCACATCGACCAGGGTCCGACAGAGCGTGGCACCCAACGCGCCCGCGGCACCCGTAACAGCGATCCGACGACCTTCCAGCGAGCCTTGCGTAGTCACGCCCGGCAGCGTGTGAGAAAACTCAGCCGGAAGCAAACCCTCAGGCGGAGCCGCGGTTCACATGCACTCCCAGGTGATGAAGTTGCAGGAGCAGGTGATCGCCCCGTAGACGCAGCTCTGTCCGAACTGAGCACAGGAGCTGCCGTTCACGGGCTGCGCCGCTGGGCACTGGTTCTGGTTGAGTGGCAGGCTCGCGGAGCCAACGCTCCAATCGGACGCGACGAAGTTCGGCGCAGCGCCCGTGGAGGCAACCCGCAGATACGCCGAGTTGTCCTCCAGCGCGACCGTGTTGATGCCGGTGAGCGGCCCCGGGCTAAAGTTGATTCCGGCTGGAACCGTAGTTGGGCGCGACGTGAAGATGACCGCGTCGATCACGTTCGCCGCGCTGCAGCTAGTGCCCTGACACAGGAGCGCGGCGCCATCGGCGCTGTAGACCCAGCTGATGCTCCCGCTGACGTAGAGATCACCCGACTGACCGACGCCGTCGCTCTCGAGGACGCGGATCGACGCACCCGGAGCCAAGGTGTGGCTTGGCAAAGCAAAGTTCGCGGTGGCTGACGCATTGCTCGTCAGTGCGGCCAGGGTGAGTCCCTGGAGCTGAGCGCTACACGTGCTGCTCTGGTTCTTGATCACGACATAGTCACCCGTACCCAGGTAAACCTCGGTGAGCCTGAGCTGGCGCACGGCGCTGCCGGGCGCGCACGCCTGGCACGCCCCATTCACGCAGCTCTTCCCCGTGGCAGCGCAGTTCGTTCCACCGGCTTCGTACCCGCTACCCACGGCGTTGCATGTGGTGGCGATTTCACCGTTGCATGCTGGCTGATTCGGGGTGCAAACCTGCGCCTTGCATGTGGCACTCACGTTGTCGCAGTACTCGGTCGCGGTGCAGTCGTCGACCAGGCTCGAGCTGCTCCCGGTGCTGTCGCAGAGCTTGACGTCGCCCGCGTCACAGTAGAACTCGTTTGGCGCGCACACCTGGGCGGAGCACGCACCTGCGACGCAGTTGAGTCCCTTTCCGGAGCAGTCCTCGATGAGACTCGAGGACAGACCATCGCTCGCGCATTTACGGTGCTCGGCGCCATCACAGTAGTCACTGTTCGGCGAGCACTCGAGCGCAGCGCAGCTTGCCTGGGCGCCAGCCTGGACGCACGTGGTGGCCCCCGCGCAGGTGACCGGCGGTCCCCAGCCAACGCCATCGGCCAAGCAGCTCTCGACCGCGTTTCCGCTGCAGCGACTGCTGCCTTCGGCGCACGCGTCGAGAGCACAACCGCCGCCAGCGCAGTGGTAAGCCGACGGACAGTCACTGTTCTTCAAGCAGTCCACGCAGACGCCGAGGGTCTTGTCGCAGAGCTGCCCAAGGGGGGTGCACTGGTTGTCTGATTGGCAGCCGACCAATGTCTTGCACTCACTGGCCACGCACGTCTCGCCTGTGTCGCAGTCGGCATTCTCCACGCACTCGACACAACGCTCGAGCGTCGGATCGCACACCTGACCCGCGTCGCAGTCCAAGCTGTTCTTGCAAGACGTGAAGCTCACACAGCGATGGTCCACGCAGTCGGCGGTGCCGTCGCAGTCGCTCGGCTCGACACACTGCTCGCAAGTTGACGTCGCGGGATCGCAAATGGGACCTGCGGCAGCGTCGACACAGTCGAGGCTGTTCACGCAGCTGGTGTCAGGCACGCAGTGCTTGTCAGTGCAGCGCTGGTCCGTGCCGCAGTCCGTCTGGAACAAACACTCGACGCACTCACCCGCCACCTCGTCACACACGCCAGAGGTGCAATCGGCGTTCGACTCGCAGGGTCCGCCCACCGATCCGCCGTTGCCTCCAGAGGCACCGCCCCCGCCGTTGCCCCCGTTACCGCTCGCGCCCGCGGCACCCGAAGCGCCCCCCGTACCCAAGCCGCTACCGTCGCCGCCGCCACAGGCAACGACAGCCAACGCCCCACACAACACTCCAAACCAGCCAATCTTGCGCATCATACTGCAGCCTCGCACCCCGGGTTCGCGCGTATGCTACGCCAAACGACCGTTCGACCTCCCTGACTCTTACTGAATTGTTGAGACCTAAACCGATCAGCGTTCGAAAAGGCGTTTCGCCGGGAAACCCCGGCCTCAGTGCGCCTTCCGGGCCGCGGAAAGCGCCGCGCCTTCGTCGGGGATCACGCCGCTGAACGGAGCTTTCACGGGGCTGCTGTGCTCGGCCATCAGCTCCTTGACCCGACTCGGCTTGAGCTTCGGATTCACGCTCAGGATCTTCGCCGCCAGGTTTGCGGCGTTGGGGGAGGCCATTGATGTGCCGCTCAGCGGTACCGTCTCTCCCGACGGGATCAGGCTGGGCACCTCCACACCGAAGTCGAACACGTTCACACCCTCCCCGGAGTTGGTGAAGCTCGCCCAATTCCCCCAGCGGTCGACGGCGCCGACGACCAGCAGGTTCTCGCGCTGGATCCCCGCCGGCACTACTCCGTACTCGACGACGTCTTGATTTGAATTCCCTGCGGCAACGACGAACAGCGTGTTCGGACACGCGTCGAACACGGCAGCCCAGTTCTCGCGACGCTTGTCCAGCACGGACTTTGCGCGCGCGCGAACCGCGGCGTCGTCTTGATACTTGGACTTTTCGTAACGGAGTTCGGCCTCGAGGTAGTCTTGGCTGAAGCCGAGCGACGCGTTGACGACGCGCACCTTGTGACGATTGATGAACGCAGCGATCGCGTCCATGTTCTTACGCTCAGCCGCCAGTTCATCGTCCGTCGGCCCACGGTGATGGTAGGGACGTGCTTCCCCTGCCCACGCAGAGCGGAACACCACCAGCTGCGCCTTGGGGATGCCTGACAGCAGCAGACCAGCTACGTGGGTGCCATGCGCCCACTCGCCCACTGCGTCGAGCGACTGCTCGAGCCGATCGAGCTCGCTTGCGTTGGAGACACCACGCATGAGCGTCAAGACCTTCTGCGCTGCGTCGCTATTCGCGATACCCGCCCTCAGATCCATGATTCCGCGAAGAAACGGCTTGTACTCCTCCAGGACCTTGGGGTCTGGTTCGAACAGCAGCTTGGTGTTGTCCGCTTCGTCCACCAGACCGCCGATATCGTCGACTTGACCGTTCCCGTCGTCGTCCTTGCCGTTGGGCAATTCGGCGCGGTTCTTGAACAGCTGCCGCTTGAACAGCTGGGTATTCGTGCCGAGATCCCACACCGCAACGACCACTGGCTTGCTGTCGCGAACCTTCGCGAGGTCGACGCTCTTGAAGTCGAAGTCTGGCTCAGGAGGCAGCGCCTGCTGCTCCTTGCGCACGGCCTCCACAGCCTCGAGGAACGCGGCGCGCCCCCGCACCACGTCCGGCAGCACCTGGCTAAAGACGAGCGCGCTGCTTGCTGAGTCGAGGCTGAGCAAGCCCTGCTTCAGCTGCTCCACCCGAGCGTCGAGCTGCGTCTGCTCCTGAAACACCTGAAAGACCACGGTCGCGCTGCCGAGGCGCGAGCGCGGCAGCTCCGCCAGCACCGGCTTGATCGCGGCAACCTGAACCTGGCGGTCATCGCCCGCTCGCCGCTTGGCGATGACGCTGAGCAGCGTGGTGCCGGTGAACGCGGAGTTGCGATTCCTGGCCCGAGCGCGCACCCAGCGAACGAGCCCTTCAGCCGCATCGAGTTCCCCTCTCGAGAGCTTCACCAGCGCCAAGTTCAGGATCTGCTCTGAAGCACGACCGCTCAGCTCTGGAGCCGTGCTCGGCTGCTTGGCGTATTCGCTGAAGCGCTTTGGGTCGAGGTCCGGTGCCACCTCTGCCAGACGGGTCAGCGACTGTTCCTCGACGTATCGAGCCAGGCTCTGGGGATCGAGATTGTCCCAGGTCGCCACGAATGGCTCCGGCTCGGTTTGCACCGTCGGGATCGGAGGCGGGGGCGGAGGTACTTGAGGATTCGACGGCTCCCCGCACGCAGAGAGCCAACCCAACACCACCGCCCAGCCAGCAAAGCGCACCACCCGACCCATGGCCACGGGGTTAGTGCCCAACCCTCGCGAGCGCAACCCGGAGCGGCCAGGGTTTGCTATACGCTGCCGCGGGTCGGTCATGGTTGAGGCTGTTTCGAAGCTCGAAAGGCTGAGCGGACGCTTGAAGGCGCTGATGCGCGTGCCGACCCCCCTGGAGTGGCTACTGCTGTGCGCAGGCCTCGGGTTCAGCTGGCGCTACTTCTGGTTCATGGACGATGCGTTCGTCTACTTCCGCTACGCCGACAACTGCTTGTTCCTGGGCCGCGGGCTGGTGTTCAACCCGGGGGAGTACGTCGAGGGCTTCTCGAGCCCGCTCTGGATGCTACTGCTCCTGCTGATCCGAGCAACCCGTCTCGACTGGTACACCTCGCTCCGCGTCCTCGCGTTGGTTTTCTGTGCGGTATTTTGGGCAACCAGCGTGTGGATGAACCGCGAGCTGCAGGCCGAACACCCACACGGCAGGCCAAGGGCTTCGCTGGGCACCGCCCTGTGCATGACCCACTACGGAGTGCTGGGCTACTTCTCCTCGGGTCTCGAGACGCCCCTGGTTCAGCTCGCTGCTTGCGGATTCGCGCTGGTGCTGATGCGCCCAGGGCGCAAGCTCTTCCAGGTGCTCGTTGGCCTGGCACCGTTGATCCGTCCGGAACTAACGGTGCCGTGCGTCCTGCTGATCGGGGCGCTCTGGGTTCGGGAACGGCGCTTTCCCCGCTGGCTCGTGGGCTCGGCGATCGGGTTTGGCGTCACTTGGCTCGCCTTCCGTGTCTACTACTACGCGGACTTCTTCCCCAACACCTACTACCTCAAGAACGAAACGAATTTCAGCCAGGGCTATCACTACCTGGCATATAGCTTCGGCTCCCATCAGCTGCTGATTGTCCTCGCGGTGCTCCTCAGTCTTGCGGGAGTCGAGGCGTTGCTCCGACGTCGTACCGAGGCTCCAGCCAGGAGCCGTCCCCGTTTCGTACGACTCACAATGCTCACCTGCGCGCTTGCAGCGGTCGTCTACCCGCTCAAGGTCGGGGGCGACATGGTCTACTACCGTTTCCTGGCGTTCCCAATTTGCCTCGGCTTCCTGGCTTGCGGTGGCGTGATCGAGGAGCCACTCCTGCGCATCTCCAGAGCTCGGCGCTTCATGCGCTGGGGGCTCCCGGCGCTGGGGCTCGCCGCAGCCATCTGGAGCGCTCTCGCCTACCCCAGCAAGCTGACGCAACACCCCGCGACGCTTGAAGCCAAGGTACCGCACTATCACGGCATCGCGGACAGCGCGTGGCACCGCCAGATCGCCGACTTGCGACCGAGCGCAGAGCGAGGGCGCTTCGACTCCGAGCGCCTGGATCAGTACCGCAGGGCAACGCCTGATCAGCTCGCGGGGGTGAGGGTTGACACGGGAGGCTGGTGCGTGACCGACTATCGACGCTGGGACCGTACCGTCGTTCACGAGTGGGGGCTCACCGAGCCGGTGCTCGCTCGGGCGAACGTGAAGAGCGACCGCCCAGGTCACAAGGGAGGCTTGAAGCCTCTCGCTCACGGCCTGCTGACGCTGCGACGCAAGGCGACGGCGAACGGCAGCTTGGGGCTTGGAATGTATCGTCGCGCCGTGACGGAGCACTACGCCCCCAGCTGGGTCTCCGCCAATCTCGACGCCATCGAGGTGATTGAGCAGAAGGCTTACAACCAGCATCACTTCTTTCAGAACCTGAAGCTCGCGCTGCTGCGACCCAAGGTGCTCGTCGGAGCTGCGAAAGGCTCTGCAAACCACCGCTGAAGAACTCCAAGTCGTCGCTTGAACTCCGCGCCTCACCTGCTTGAATACTCGCCGTGTCCGCCGCCCACTATCGCTCGACCAAGACTTTCAGCGACTTGCCCTGTGCTCACCGCCAGCACTTGCACGAAGGGCACTGCCGCTTCGTCCATGGCTATAGCCGCACGGTAACGCTCGTGTTCGGCGCCAAGCAGCTGGACGAGAATCACTTCGTGGTCGACTTTTCGTCGCTCAAGCCGCTGAAGGCGTGGCTAGAAGCGATGTTCGATCACACGCTGCTCCTCAACCACGACGACCCAGAGCTAGAGACGTTTCGCGAATTGCACGAGCGCGGAGTGGTCAAGCTCCAGGTGGTACCCAACGTGAGCATGGAGGCCACAGCAAAGCTCGTGTTCGACTACGCCGACGAGCTAGTGCGATCCCAGACGGCGGGTCGCGCCTGGGTCGAACAGGTGGAGATGCGGGAGAACGCGAAGAACTCCGCCTGGTACCGCCCCGGCTCGGCCTACGTCTCGACCTGAGCCCGCCGCTCGGTCCACAGCTGGTCAGTCGCGGCGCCACTCGACGCGGGCGAAGGCCGCGTGATTGTGGATGCTCTCCTGATTTTCCGCGTGGACTTCAAACCAGGCGACACGCGGGTCCTCCCGCAGCTCCACCGCGACGTTGCGGACCATGTCCTCGACGAACACTGGATTGTCATAGGCCTGCATGGTGACGTGGCGCTCGTCAGCGCGCTTGAGCAATGGATACACCGGAGCGCTGGCTGAGCGCTCACCGAGCTCCACCAGCTCTTCGATCCAGATCATCGAGCGCTCGTCGAGGTCGACGCTGCGCACGCGCATGGTCAGCGCCGAGCGCTGGTTGTGTGCTCCGTAGTCGCTGATCGCCTTCGAGCAAGGGCACAGACTCGTAACCGGCACCGTGACCTCGAGCACGAAATCTTCCTCGTTTCCTTGCGGAGTCGATTTGGAGCGACCCTCGAAGCAGGAGTGGTAGTCCATGAGCGCGCTGGCGCCGCTGACAGGCGCGGAGCGCTCGAGGAAGTACGGAAACTCCAGGCGGATGCGCGCGTGCTCGGCGTCGAGCTTCTGGCGCAGCTCCGCGACGATGCGCGGCAGCGTGTGCAGGCTCACCTCACCCCGGTTCTGCTCGAGCACCTCGATGAAGCGGCTCATGTGTGTGCCCTTGAATTCGTGAGGCAACGCCACGCTCATCTGGATGGTCGCGACAGTCTGCTGCCGCTCACGGGCACGATCCCACACGATAATTGGGTAGCGGAGTCCGCTCACGCCGACTTCGTCGAGGGGTACGCCGCGGTCGTCGCGGTGGCTCTGTAGATCTTCCATTGGCTCGCTGGCGCCCGCGCCTCGAGTGGCAGCGGCGGTGGGGCGAATCTGAACGACGAAGGCAGGCTCGTCCAGTGCGTGGAGACGCGCCTCACCCCCAGAACCCGCGAAGGCGCGTGAAACTGCGCGGACCGTGGACGCTGCGGCTGAGTTCCCAACACGCTGTTCCTTGGGAAAACTGGCCGCTTTTGCCTCGAGGGCGCGCGCTGTGTAGGGTCGAACCATGCTGAGCGATTTCGGGCTTCGACCAGCAACCGCGATCTACCTCGGCGCTATCTTGATCGGCGGCGTGTTGCTCTTGATGCGCGCGCTCTTCTGGCTTCGGCAGAGTCAGGTCACTCGCTCCGCGCGGCTGCAGAACCGAAGCTGGCTCGACGCAGTCCGGACCTCGTCACCCCTGCAGGATCCGACCGCCACGGCCAAAGCGCGGGGTCAAGAGAGCATCGATCATCACACCACGGTCACCCGGCGTGTGGTGGTGCCGCTCGTACTCGGGTTGATGCTGATCCTCGCTGCGCTGCCGTTCCTCGGTCAGCTGCCCGCAGCGCTCTTGAGTGTGATGGTGGCGACGGTAACCGTGTTCCTCGGTATGGCGGCGCGACCCACGGTGGAGAACGCGTTCGCGGGCCTGGCGCTGGCGTGGTCGAAGCAGATCAACATCGGCGACACCGTGATGCTCGACGAGCTGTACGCGACCGTGGAAGACATCACGGTGACTCACACCACGCTGCGCGTGTGGGACTGGAGGCGCTACGTGGTGCCCAACAGCCGCATGATGCAGAGCAACGTGATCAACTACTCCCTCAACGATCGCTACCTGTGGGCTTGCATCGAGTTCTGGGTTGCTCACGACAGCGACATCGAGTTGGTGGAGCGACTCGCTCTGGAGGCGCCGATCGGGAGCAAGAACTTCGTCCCTCACGAGCCGCCGTCGTTCTGGCTGATGGACATCAAGGAGACCGGCATCCAGTGCTGGCTCGCGGCCTGGGCGGACACGCCGAGCAGCGCCTGGAACCTCAAGCACGACATGCGCCGCGCCTTGCTGGCCGCATTTCGTGAGCACGGGATCAAGACCCACGGTTACCGCCTGGAACCAAGCGGCGCGTCCCCTCCCCGATCAGAGCTTCGCAAACCGGAGGGTGATCTGCGGAAACTGACAGACGCTGGCGATGCGACGTAGCCGGCGGCGCTGGACAGTGGGAAAACGTCGCGATGCCGCGTTCCCCCCGACGTCCTCGTGCCCCGCGTGAAACCTGCAAGCTGTGTGGAGCATCGGGTTATTTCCCGGATCTCGTGGGTTGAACATCGGGCGCTACACATTTTCCACGAGGCAATTATACGGTGCGCTCGAGAATGTCCGGCGGACTCCCAATGGCATGAACCCTGCAGGCGTGATGGGTAGAACAGGAGCTGGCACTCAGCCGGCAGAAGGTGGGGATTATGCTCAGAACGGACATCAATATGCTGACGACGCGCGAGGCGCAGCTGTTGGACGGAAGCTTTCAACCGAGCCGGGCGCGCCGACGCTGGCGTGGCGTCATGCTGAGTTCAGTCGTGGTTCTACTTGGGCTCTACACTTTCGCAGAGCTGGGCCTCAGCGCTCCATGGTTCGCTGCCGTCGCCTGCATGGTCCTCGTCGTTTCCGCGATAGAGAAGTTCACCTACCAGGCGGAGATGGCTAGCTACGAGCGCTTGATCCGCAAGCTGGTCAACCGCGTCGAGGTACTGGAAGGCCTGCCCCAGACCCACGAAGAAGGCATCCCGAGCGCTTCCGCGCGCGCCACCGCACCGAGCTTCACTCACCTCGCCAGCTGAGCCGGCGTCCGGCCACGGGCTCATGGGATGGGGCGGGCGACGCCGCCTCAGTGTGCACCCGACCATGGCACTTTTCCCCACCGAGTTTCTCCGATAGAAACACCAGCATGGGGCTTGGTGGATCCGCGCGAGAAAGACGTCGACAGCTCGTTGCTCGGAACAAGAGGGTTTGGGGGTTAGGTCAGGCGTTGGCCTGCGTGGCGGCGCTGCTGGGCACTTGGCTGAGCCCCGGCGTTGCCAAGGCGTGGCTCTTCCACGAGCACCATGAGCTGGGCCTCTACAGCGTCTACCGCTTGGCCCCGAGCCGGCGCGCCCAGATCGAGAAGCTCTGGAAGGAGTGGCGCGAGCACGTCAATCGCGGCAACCGCTTGTGTCGGAGCGCCGCCGCCGGCAAGAGCCGCAAGCTGTGTTCGGGCGCGGACTGTGCCACCGTGCCGGGCACCGAAGACGACGTCGGGGATTGCATCGACTTCGCGATGCTGCCTGCCATCGCCGCAGACCATTCCTGTACGCCGGACGAGCTGTCCAAGACCGTACTGAACGCCGACTGGCTGCGCGAGATCGTGCGCATCGCGTTCCGCACCCGCGCGCTGATCGAACAGGCGAAGGACCCCGACGCGCGGCTGGACGCATGGCACGGCAGCCACATCAAGAACGAGATGGCTGATGACAAGTACTTGAGCCGCGCGGAAGCAAACAACGCCCACTTCATGTTGGTGCGCAAGACGACGGACACCCTGGACACCTACCTCTCGCGCAGCGTCGACCCACAGCAGCCGGTCAACGCCCTCGCGCTGTACGTGATCTATCACCGTGCGGCGCTTCAGCTTGGACTCCTGCTCAGCAACATGACGCCGGAAGAGGCCGGCTACTTCGACCTCTTGACCCAGGCGATGATGAGCGAAGCATTCGCGCTTCACTTCCTCGAGGATTCGTTCTCGGCCGGACACATCGTAGGCACCTGGGGCATCAGCCCCGAGCGCATGGGCACTCACGACTACTACTGTGAAAATGGTGTGGACGCGCGCACCTGGGACGGTGGCCGCTACACCGCAAAGGGCGACGGCAACATGCAGCCTAAAGACGTGGACCACAGCGTCCCCGCCCTGACCGAAAGCTTGAGCCAGTTCGTGGACGCCACCCTGGGGGACTACAGCATCCGCGACGGGGCGCCGAGCATCACGAAGGCCGAAGCGCTCCGGCTGATGCGCATTGACTCCTGCACCGCGACCCAGCTGCCGAGCGGGCAAGAAGACTTCGCGCTAAGTTCCCTGAGCGAGGCCGTCCTGGTGCAGACCATCGAGCCAGGCCTTGGACCGGAGGACGCTTACTTGCCTCGCTTCCGCAACGAAGTGGGCGCCTTCGCGCGCTTCTACTCAGGTTTCCGCGTGGGAGGGAACTTCGGCGGCTATCAGAGTCCTGCACCCTTCTACGCACCGCGACCGCGTGGAGACCTGGAGGTTGGTGTCGGGATTGGGTACGGCTTCGAGGGCATCGTGACCCAGTCGACGGACGGCGTCGTGTTCGCTCAGCTCACCGGGATCGCCCAGTCCAAGGAGAAGGACCTGGTGTGCCCCGACCCCTGCGAAGACGATCGCACCTTCGCCGGCCACGGCGACCGAGTGCCCTCACGGCTGGGCCTCGGGGTGCGCCTGCGCGTCCCGAATTTGTTGCTCCCAGGCGACTCGTTGATCGCAGTGCCCCTGACCATGCTGTTTGATTTCCACGCGGGGAAACGCCTAGCGCTGAAAGCGGCGGATGGCGGCGTGGGGGGCCTCTGGCGGCGTTCAGGCAAGGGTCAGTTCGTGCTATTCCGTGAGGTTGGGGTGAACTTCTACGGGCTCTTGTTCGGGACTCCGGTGTTCAGGCGGAGTGACGGCGTGCGCGAAGAGTTCACGTCCGTCGAGGTCGACTTGCCGTGGTACGAGTACCGTCCGCTCAGGCGCTTCAACACCGACCAGACGTCCACGTTGATGCTCCAGCTGGGTACTTCCGGGGACTTCAACCGCTACGGACACGCCTTCTTGCTGTACGCGCGGCTCGGCTTCGACGGCCGGGTGTACTTCTAGCCGCGAACCTGTGACAGGATGGGCCGGAGTGTCGGTGATCCCCATCCACCCAGCGGACGAGCGGCTCGAGGGGCTGATCGGATACAGCGTGCCCTCGGGATTGCCGAACACGCAGTACCAGGTGGTGCGGATCCTGGGCAGCGGCGGCATGGCAGTCGTGGTGCTCGCGCTGCGTCACGACCCGTACGGTGTCGCGCCCGCGGTGCTCAAGATCCTGACGCCGCGCTTCGTCGGCAACGCTGGCAACACCGCCACCCTCTCGCTGTTGAAGGAGGCTCAAGCGCTGAGTGCACTGAACGAGCAGGTTCCGCCGACGCCGTACGTCGTGCGACTACTCGACACGGGCACGCTGCACATCTCCATGACCCAGCACCCGAGTCAACCCGGCACCGTGCTGGAACTGGGCTGGCTAGCGCTAGAGTATATCCACGGGGATGCAGAGGGTACGACGCTGGGTGAACGCGTGCGCTACAGCCTCGAGCGAACCCGAGCAGCGTTCGATCCGTTGCGTGCCGGGGATTGCCTGAACGACATTTGCAAGGGACTGAGCGCGGTGCACGCGATGGGGATCCTGCATCGGGATGTCAAACCAAACAACGTGCTGTGTTCTGGCTTCGGCGATCGGGAGAGCTTCAAGATCGCGGACTTTGGTATCAGCCGCAGCGAAGACGCTGGTACCTTCGTCAGCGCTGGCGTCGGCACACCAGGCTACACCGCGCCGGAACAGCTCTACACTCAAGGCGCGAAGCTGGGCCCCGCGAGCGACGTGTTTGGACTGGCCGGCATCGCGTACTTCGTGCTCACCGGTAGAGACATGTTCCGCTTCGAGACGATGGTGGACATGGTGCGCACCCTTTCCTCCCCGGCGCGCCCCAGCATCCGTGAGAGCGATCACCTCGCCCAAGACCTCAGGAACTCTGCGCCAGCGTGTGACGCCATCGACGCACTGCTAGCGCGCAGCACCTCCGCCAAACCGAGCGAGCGCCCGCAGACGACCATGGAGTTTGCCGAGGAGGTTCGACGCGCGCTGCACATCCCGACCGGCCTGGGTCGCACCACGATGAGTCGTATGCCGGCTCACGCCGAGAGCGCCGCCCCTTCACGGGCCGGCTGGCAGTGGCTCACGCGCCAGCGCGGCTTTACGGATCCCTACGGTAATGCCAGCGATGAATACGTGATCAGCGCCGCCTTCGATGGGGCACAAGGCTGCCTGTCGACCACGAACCGCAGCCTCGTGTACTGGGACGGACGCCTGTGGCGCGGTGTGCCTGCCCGCGGCGGCGCCGGGCTCGATGCGGTGTACTGCATGGGCGCGGGGGAGTGGCTGGTAGCGGGCCGCGATGGCGGGGTCCACCACTTCAGCTACCAAGGTCTCGAGGAAATCGTACGCGGTGATGGCCAGCGCTATGAGCGCCTGTGCGGGGTGATGCGCCAGGTGATCGTGTTGGTGAGTCAGGAGCGCTCGCGTTACGCACCTCCAGGGCCACCGATCCTGCACCGCCTCACGCGTCACGGCATGCTCGAGCCGTTTCCGCTGGAGCACTTCGCGTGCGTGAACGACATCGCACGCTTGGACACCATGCGCTGGCTGGTCGTCGGACGCGGACATCACGGCCAGGGCTTGGTCGCGATCTTCCACCCGATGGCGGGGCAGCTGGACTGGGTCGAGGTCCCAGCCAACACCGCCTACCTCGCGTGTGCGACGAACCCCGACCAAGGTCGCGGCATCGTGGTGGGAACCCAGGGCTGCGTCGTGATCATCGACGACGATGAAATCCGTGCGGAACGCATGGGGACACCAGCCCCGCTATCAGTCGCCTGCTTCGACCCGAGCGGCGGAGCGTGGACGGCGACCGCCGGGAGCCTGTACTACTTGGCGCCGGGCCCCCGGGCCCGCTGGCAATGTCCATGGCACGATCCGGCTTGGACCGCGCCGTTCGCCAGCATCCACGCCAGCGGCGGCGTGGTGCTCGCGTTGACCGCCGATGGCTCGATCCTCGAGGGCTTGGGTAACCTGCGCTAGCGGCGGGGATTGCCACCGTTCGGGGTTGCATGCAACGTTGCGATCGCCCGTCCGAAGATCCGGAAACGCGCACAAGCAGGAGCAAGCTTCGCAGTCCCGATCGTACAATGCCATGTGCATCACTTCACGAAGGCTATGGGACTATGGGCCACCTTGGCGCTGGTGGGCTGCGCAGGCTCGACGAGTGAATCCTCCGGGAATCACCAGTCCGGCGGAACTGGTGGCGCGGCAGGCGGAAGTGCCACGAACGCAGGCGGGAGTGCGGGAGCCGCCCCAGTGGAACCGTCCGAAAACGTGATAGCGCTGTGCGCGGCGCTCGAGCGTGCGACAAGCGGGTGGCTCACCGAGTGCTGCAGCGCCGAAGAGCAGGGGAGCCCCGACTACATTGCCACCGCCGCACACGACTACGGACTGTTCTTCGCCCGCGACTGCCCCGAGTGGCTTGCGAAGTCAGAGACGGCGGGACGCGTGCGTGTGAACCGGGAGGCCGTCGCGCTGATCGACGCGGAAGCCGCCACGGAGTGCCGCGAGTTCTTCACCCCCGAGCAACAGGATCACGTTCGCGACGCGGTGATTGGCCTCCAGACTGAGGGTGAGCCCTGCTCAGGAGACCACGAGTGCGAGGCTGGGCTCGAGTGTAACGTCAGCGGGTTCCGGAGCGGCGAACGGGACGTCTGTCTCAAGCCAGGCACCGACCGTTGCAGCATCGCCACTTCGACAGTCGACCGCGTCTTCGCTGACAACGCGTTCGGCTTCCACCCGAAGTGTGCGCCCGGCTACGAATGCAACGGTTTCCCGCCCTACGGAACGTGTGATGTCTCGACCGACGGGTGCCACGGGCAGTCGAGTTGCCCAACCGGTAGTTTCTGCCAACGGGACGGCACGTGCGGTTCCCGCGCGTCGGTTCCGGAGGGAGAAAGCTGCCACGTCTACTCAGATTGCGCCGTGGGCACATACTGCAACCGGGACGACGACACGTGCCACTCCAAGAGCTCCGCTGGGAGCCCTTGCGCGGACCCTGCTCAGTGTCTCGGGCGTTGCGAAGACGGGGTTTGCGTCGATTGGTGCAGCTCGGGGTGAGCCCCTGGTCGTGACTACGCTGCCCCGTGGAAGCAGAGCTACCTGGTTTCAGGGGGAGGGCCGCTCTGAGCGCGCCGGCGCTTTCGCCAGAAGCTTGCTCCACCCATCCCAAGAGCCAACACGCCTGCGCCGAGCACTCCTCGTGCGATCCACTGCCGGCGCTTCGACGCAGCGATCTCCGCATAGCTCCGAAACGCACGGACACGGGAACCGCCGCCTCGACGCGACTCTGCTGGGTCCCAGTGTTCGACCACCAGGCGGAGCATGACTCAAAGACAGATCGCGACCTCGCCGCCGACGTCAGCCCCCTCGGAACAGGTGCCGAGACGCACCACCTGCAAGGTCACGTGGTCCCACTTGTAGTCCACGAAGTCCGTCTGCGCGTCCGTGACGCAGTAGATGACACCGTCATCCTCACCCTTTGGGACGCGCACGAAACCGCGCTTCGGCGTCGTCTCGGTGCCTTCGAACTTCAGGATGAGCCCGCGGTCGTTGGCCAACCCGGCGCTGGTCACCGGGCCGTTGTAGTTGTCGGAAAACGCCCAACCGCCCAAGTTCAGGTCGGCGATCTCGATCGCCTCTTCCCCCACCGTGCCGCGCAACGAAGAGCTGCGATCGGCGTTACAACCCTCGGGCAGCGCCCCAGAGTAGTTTGAGTTCGCACGACAATACTCCAGGGTTCCTGTGGGTCCCTTCGCGTTGCCGCAGATCCCCAAACTCTTGAACTTTCGGTACTGAAGTTCGCCGTCCCCCCAATTGTCCCGGGGCAGCGACGCTTGCACGTCCATGGCGCAGTACTGGGAGTTGCTCGGGCCTTGAAAGTGCGCTTGTCCGCGCGGTGTCGGCTCAAACTCAGAGCCCCAAGCCCACGTGTAGAAACTGCCTACGTCAACCTGTGCCTCCCAAGCGTCGCCCATGGACCATCCGCGGTTCGGATGAGTCATGTCCGTCGTCCGTCCGTCGAGCGAGCCACCTGCGTCGTCTCCCGGACAGTTCAGTATTGCCGCTGGCGGTTGTTCCACCCCCGCGCTGCCACCGTTCCCTGCAGTACCGGCGCCGCCCGCAGTACCGCCGCTGCCGCTTCTCCCCGCGGAACCACCGTCGCCTGCGGCGCCCCCGCTCTCGCCACCGCCTTGACCACCGCTCCCGCCCGGGTCACTCGAACCGCAGGCGACGATACTCGTCAAACTCAATACCAGGGGAACCGCGCACAGAAGGTGTCTCATGGTATCGCTTACCGGGCTGGAGCTTGGGAACTTCCTCTCGGCTTT
>JBFXBK010000120.1:0-22576 GCA_050183255.1 Polyangiaceae bacterium
TTCCGCCCAGAAACGACTAGAGCCCTTGGTTGATGCGCCTACGCAGGCCTTCGCTGGCGAGCTGGAGCGAACCGCTCACACAGAGCACGCTCAACGCGCCGACCGCCAATACGTGAGGCGCGCGGAGCATGCCCAGGGTCCCCTGTTCGAGCAAGCTACCTAGGCTCACGCCGTCCGGCGGCCCAAGCCCCACGAAGCCAAGCGCTGTCTCTCCTATGACGACGCCTGCCGCGGCGGTGCCGAGCTGCACCGCCACTGGCCCCAGCAGGTTGGGTATCACATGACCAAAAACCACGCGGAAACTCGAAGCCCCGAGTGCGCGTGCGGCCTCGACGAACTGCGACTCGCGCAGGCTGCGAGTCTGAGCCAACGCCAGGCGCGCAAACGGCGCCCACGCGGAGATGCAGAACACCACGCCGATATGCAAGCGCGAGGGCACTCGCACCGCGGACAAGACGGCTAGAGCCAGCAAAAACGTGGGAAACGACTGGACTAGGTCGCAGGCGCGCAGCGTCCAGCGCTCCACCGCCCCGCCGCGTAGCCCGGCGCTCGCACCAAGAGCCGTGCCCGTCGCAAAACCGAAGCAGGCTACCAACGCTGCCAAGACCAAAGCGCGAAACGTCGCGTGGGCCGCCAGTAACCCGAGGTCGACTCCGGCGTCTCCAGATCCGAGCCAGTGCTCGCTGCTCGGCGCCGCCCAGCTCTGGCTGAGGTGTAGCCGCGCCGGGTCACCAGCGACGCCGAGCACCACCCCCGTCACGCCGAGGACGAGCACCGCCAGCGGCAAGAACTCGAAGCGACTCTTGCGCTTCACGTTCTTCCCCGCGGATCCACCGTGGCCTGCAAGAGACCCGCAGCGGATTGGGCCACCACGAACAACAACCCTGCGGCAACGACTGAAGCCTCCAGCACCGGGATGTCGCGGGCAGCGTATGCGTTGAGCATCAAGCTGCCCAGACCGGGTCGCTCGAACAGACGCTCGAGTACGACGGCACCCCCAAGCAAGGCGCCGAGTTGAGCCGCGACCACCACCGAAATCGGCGTGGACGCGACGGGTAACGCGTGCACCACCCAAACCCTGAACGGCGACGCACCCTTGGCGTGCGCTACGTCCAAGTATTTCGCGCGCGCTTGATCGAGCAGAGCTGCGCGACCAATCCTCGCGACTTGGGCCGAGAGCGGTAGAGCGAGCAGCGCGCTCGCGAACAGCAGTCCCGAAACCCCGCTCCCAGGATCGCCCGGGAGCGGCACCCAGCGCAGGCGGACCGCAAGCACGAAGGTAACCAATGGCGCAAAGGCGAGGAGTGGCGTCGCGGCAACCAACAACACGAGGCGATGCACCCATTCCCGCCCTCTCCCGAGCCACGGTCCCACGCTGAGCAACGCCGCGGCGGTACCGAGCAGGCTGCCCATCCCCACCGCCGTTCCCGCGAGCGCGGCCGTCGGTCCCAAGGCGCGCCCCACTTCAGCAAACGCGGGGACCCCCGGGCGAGCAAGCGAATCGCCCAAATCGAAGCGCAACAGTCCCCAAACAAACTCGAGGTACTGGCGCCAGAGGGGCAGATCTAGCCCGAGTTTGCCACGCAAAACCGCGCGGTCGGCCGCGCTCGCAGTATCCCCGAGGATCAGCGCCGCGGGATCGCCGGGCAAGAGTCGCAACGCAAGGAACACCAGAGAAGCGAGCGCGAGGAGCACGCCCATCGCGCCGAGACCACGCATCAAGGCCGCCGCAGCGATACGCAGCACGAGGCCAAACAAGCCTGGCTGCGTGACACCCTTCCCCGAGGAAACGCTGTCCGACGCACCAGGGGGCTCTTGAGGCTCGGGCGCGTCACCCGCGTGCGGGCTCGCGCCTTGCCGCTTCATGTTCCGCCGGCGGAACCCCCGGCAGACGCTCCCGCGGAGGTCCCGCCCGCTCCACCGGCGGACGCTCCACCGGCAGACGAACCTGCACTGCCGCCAGCTGCACTGCCGCCAGCGGCACTGCCGCCAGCGGATGCGCCCGCACCGCCGCCTGTTCCGCCCGTCGAGCTGCCAGCGGTTCCACCCGCGCCGCCAGCCGACATGCCTGCCGTTCCGCCGTTTGCGGACGCGTCGGGCACGAACGTGCCCGCGTCAGCGAGGGGCGTGGGGGGAGTACCGCCCTTCTCCCCGCTACAGATTGCAGGGCTGTCGCTGCTGGGTTCTGCAACCGACTGATTCGCGAGGCAAACCTTCGCGGTCGTCCTGCCGTCTTCAATCACGACGGCGCCGTAGGGGTTGCCCTGCTTGCCCACTTCAACGCACTCGTAGCCCCCGCGGCAATCCCCATTCCCTTCACAAGGCGCCATGCAGAAGGGGCGCTGGAAGCGGTCGTTGTCGGCTTCGCAGAACGTACCCGAGAGCGCGTTGTGGAACGACACGCAGACCGAGTCATCGGGGCAAGTGCCAGGCTCGCAGTTGAAGATCGTGCAGTACCCACCGGGCTGGCTCGTGTCGCAGAGGCGGTCTCCCACGCTGGAGCAATCAGTGGAAACCACGCAGTCATCGCCGATCTCCGGCGAACAAGCGGCGCCGAGCAGCGCCACGACCAAGCTCCAAATGCGGACACGAGTCATGAACCGCCGTCTTCTAACCGGATCTTTCGCAAAGCGCCCATGCTTTTGGAGGCCTTTTTTTCAAGAACCCGCGACCCTTCGCCACTACGGTACGAGTTGACAGTATCGTTCACGCTCCATAGAACTACGCGCGGACACCACCCCGAAAGCAATCCATGGCTACTCACATCACCGAAGACTGCATCAACTGCGGCGCCTGCGAGCCCGAGTGCCCCAACGAGGCCATCTCCGAGGGCGACGAGATCTACGTCATCGATCCCGAGCTGTGCACGGAGTGCGTGGGTTTCTACGATCACGAGGCCTGCCAGGCGGTCTGCCCGGTGGAGTGCTGTTTGCCCGATCCTAACCGGCGCGAGAACGAGGACGACCTCGCCCAGCGCGCCTTGAACCTGCACCCCGAGGACGGGGAGCTCAAAGAGCGCGTGGATTCAGGCGAGTTCCCGTCCCGCTTCCGCAAGACGGGCTGAGCCAGCCCTCGACTCCGAAAAACACGGGTGGCCCTGGGCGCTCCGCGACCGCTCCGCCTGATGAGTCATGTCGTACGCCCCTCGATCACCCTTTCTGGGCTGGCCCCGGCACTGGGCGATACCCGATGGTTACACCTGGTTGACCCCGAACGGGTCGGCGATCGTGACCCAGCTCAACGCGGAGTTCGTCGAGCCCTCGATGGTCCATGCGCTGCATGACGTCCTGGACGAGCTGCATGCGCACGGAATACTCAAGTACTTCCCGAAGCTGTCCATCCTCCACGACTGGCGGGCGATCAAGAAGCTGCCCAGGGAGGCGCGCCAGGCGTGGACGGAACGCACTCGGCGTCCGGGCATGCCGTTCAGGGATCTCCAGGCATTCATCGCCGTTGGTAGCGGACCGGTAACCCGTATGGCGTTGCAAACCGCCGCCCTGACGGTGCAGCTGGCAGTGGGGCAGACGCCCGCGCGGATCGTTGACGATCCACAAGAGGTCTTGGACCGGCTCGCCATCGCCGCACCTTCCGCCGAGTTTTTCAGACGTTGGAAAGTCAGTCCTGAAGCAGCGGTTGAGGGGGCGACGCGACGGGATTGGTAGGCGTACCCGCGTTCCCCTCGGGCGCAAAACCGTGGCGACGCCCTCGAGGATCCTTCCAGAACGGAAAACACATCGTATTTGCAGAACAAACCTAGCGCCAACCGGGAGTCGTACTACCCTGTCTCTCGTGCGTGCTTGGCCCCTCAACCAGCTCCAGTTGCTCGCCGTAGCAGGCGTTGCTTACTCGGCGGTCGCTTGCTCCGCCTCCGTCAGCAGCGACACCGGTGAGAGTAGCGAAGAGGCTGGCGTCACCCGCGGGCTCGTGCGCATCGAGCGCAGCACGACGCTCGAGCCGGACGGTGCGCGCGCCTACGCGCTCGCTCGGTTTGCCAATGTGTCGAGTGCGAACCCGGACCGGGTGCTCGAGTTGTTGCAACTCACGAACGCGTTGCCAGACGTCGGTCAGTGCTTCGAAGCGGACGCGGATAGCCAGCCCGCACTGTCCGGTCTTGGTCGCGTCGAGCTGTTGGAAGCCGGGGACGTCACGGTAGCTGCCGCGGACCAAGCGACCCTGCTCGCTCCCCGCGCTTTCCCCACGGTAAAGGATCTGGTGTCCGGCGTGGTCTACTCGACGCGGGACCAGGCAGCGGACCCACTCCCCGCCGCAGCGAACTACCACATCACTTCCTCAGGGTCGGCGCTGCTACCGCCGCTCGACATCACCGCTGACGCCCCGCTCTCACCCACTGGCGTCCGCATGACGGGTCTGAACCTCGGCGAGGTGGACAACCTCGACCTGAGTCACACCGTGACCGTCGCCTGGGAACCTGGAGATGATCCGGGCGCCGACTACCGCGATTTGGTCGTGTTCGAACTCAGCGACGGGGTCTCGACCCTGCTGTGTGGCTTCGACGATCTCACCGGGCGTGGCTCGGTGCCCCAGAGCGTGCTGCAAAACTCGGCGCTCGCCCTGGATAGCTCCCGCAGCGACGCCAGCGTCGCGCTGCACCGTGTACGCAGTGTCCCCTTCACGTCAGAAGGCCTGGACGAAGGCGAGATCCGCTTCGACTTCGAAGTGCGTTCGCGCGTGCGCGTGCTCCGCAGTGCTGCAGAGTGATTCAGGCCGCAGAGTGATGCAGGCTGCAGAGTGATGCAGGCCGCAGAGTGATTCAGGCCGCAGAGTGATGCAGGCCGCAGAGTGATGCAGGCTGATGCCCGAAGCATGGCTTGCTGCGTCGTGGCCGCTCGGGTCACGGCGGGTGGCTAGCTGTGCTGAGTGGCCGGAGCCTTGGCTCCAGTAGCAGGAGGCTTGATGGTCGCGTCCTGTTTTGCAGGCGCTGCTTGGTCCACAGATCCCCGCGGAATGATGCGATAGGTGAGGTTTCGCCGCTCGCCGCGTCGAAGATATTCCACCTCTAGGGTCTCCGCCTGCTTCAAGCCTTGAAAGACCTCGAACGCTTGGTTCTCGCGCTCGATCGGCTTTCCGTTGACCCGAAGCACGACGTCGCCAGCGCGCAGATCAACGTCGTCCCAGAACCCATCACCATAGAGCTCGACGATGCGGAAGCCTTGAAAGCGACCGCTGGCGTCAAAGCTCGGTGCTAGGTCCACGCGTTGCAGGAAGTAGCCAAGGCCTTGATCGACGGCTTCGTCCACCGACTCTCGCCACAGCGCACCCTTGGGAGGTTTCGCTTCCTTCGCTGGCGCGGCCTGAGCCGTCGCCTTGGGGTAATCAGCTGCAGGCTCGTTGCCGCCGCACGCAGCTGCTGAGAGCGCCAAAGCCATGAGCACGATCGTACGCATCCCAGCGGGCCTGCCACGGCTCGACGCGCTTGGCCAAGTTTGGGGGGACTAGATCTGGAGTTCCCGCCGCAAGACCTCGCGAATCAAGGCCGCGGTGCTGTCGATCTCACCGTCTCCGGGGACGTGGACCAGCTTGTCGCCCGGCACCAGCGCCTCCGCTTCGAGATACAGGCGGGCCAAGCGCGCCTGGATTTCACGCTTCTCGAACAGCTCCTCCGCACCTCCGCGACGGCCCCGACGCTCTTCAGCAACGTCCGCTGACACATCGAGCACGATCGTGAGGTCGGGGCGCATCGCGCGGGCATTGAGTTCACGGATCCAGGGCACCACTTCGGCGCCGCCGGGAGCCGTGGCTGACTGATACGCGAGGCTCGACAAATCGTAGCGATCGCTGAGCACGATTGCTCCGTCTTGGAGCGCTGGCAGGATCAGGGAGTCGAGGTGATCCAGGCGATCTGCAGCGAAGAGCAGCGCCATGGTCGACCACGCGAACGGGCGCACCGTGTCCCCATCGGCAACCATGAGACGCCGCTGCAAGACCTGGCGGATCAGGCCTCCGACCGGGCCGCCCGTCGGTTCACAACTGGTGCGTACCTCGTGTCCATCTTTCCGCAGGGCTTTGGAGAGAAGCTTGGTGTGGGTGGTGCTTCCGCTCCCGTCGATACCCTCGAGAACAATGAAACGCCCGGGCAGCCCGTGTGATGAACTCAAGTTTCCTCCGCAATGGGCGCGGGGTCCTCACCCAGCACCACGTTGTCGATCAAGCGAGTTTGACCGCACTTTGCCGCTACCGCCAAGACAGCGCGGTCGCCGCTGGATTCCTTGGTGGACAGGGGAGTGATGGTGTCCGCGTCCGCGAGGGTCACGTAGTCCTGCTCGAGGCCAGACTCCGCCAGGCTTCGCACGACCATGTCGGTTAGCACGCCGACGCTCCGCTCCCCGCGCTGATGTGCCCGCACCGCCTGACTCAAGCCCCGGGCGATCCCCAGCGCAGACTCTCGTTGTTCGGGGGTGAGGTAGGCATTGCGTGAGCTCAGCGCCAGGCCGTCTGGTTCGCGAACGGTGCGCTCTCCGACGACCTGCACCGGAAGCAACAGGTCGCGGGTCATGCGCTCGATCACCTTCAGCTGCTGATAGTCCTTGCGCCCGAACACCGCCGTACACGGGCCGGCGACGGCGAAGAGCTTGGTCACGATGGTCGTAACGCCCTCGAAATGCGTCGGTCTCGAGTGCCCGCACAGCGCCTCGCTCAGACCCCTCACGCGGACGCGGGTGCGTTCGCCAACTGGATACATCGCGGCAACTTCCGGCGCGAACACCAGGCTCGCGCCAGCGCTCTCGCACTTTGCGACGTCCCCGTGCAGATCCCTGGGGTAGCGATCGAGGTCTTCGTTTTGACCGAACTGCGTAGGGTTGACGAAGATCGTGACTGCAACCACGTCCGCCAGCTCTCGAGCGCGCTCCACCAGCCGCAGGTGCCCCCTGTGCAGAGCACCCATGGTCGGCACCAAGCCGAGACGCCCCCCGCGCCGCACGTCATCACACGCGGCGCGGAACTCGTCGAGACCGTGGATTACTTTGATCGTCATGTCTCGTCGCTCGCTGGGCCATATACAGGCACGGCATCGGGGACCGTCTTGAGTGCGCCGGTTGGCTCACCGAGCGTGCGCGGCTTCGCCATACCGAAGCAGTGTTCTTCCGCAGGGAATTGACCGTCACGCACCTGGCTCACGTACGCTTCCGTGGCGCTGCGGATCTCCTTGCCCAGCTCGGCGAAGCGCTTCACGAACTTGGGCTTGATATCCTCGAACATGCCGAGGAAATCGTAGCAAACCAGCACTTGGCCATCGCAGTCAGGCCCCGCCCCGATGCCGATGGTCGGAATGTTCAGGGACTCGCTGATCCGCCGCCCCAAATCTGCGGGGAGGCCTTCGAGCACGATGGCGTAGGCGCCCGCTTGTTCGACGGCTTTTGCGTCCTGGAGCACGCGGCTCGCAGCGTCTTCACCCTTGCCTTGGACACGGAACCCGCCCATTGCATGTACCGACTGTGGAGTGAGCCCCACGTGGCCCATCACGGGGATCCCAGCGGAAACGATTCGCGCGATCGCCTCCGCGACGACTTGCCCGCCTTCGAGCTTGACTGCCTCGGCAGAGCCCTCCTTCACCAGACGCCCTGCAGCTTCTAGCGCCTTTTCACTGGACACTTGGAAGCTCATGAACGGCATGTCGAGCACGAGGTGGGCGCGCTGGATCCCGCGGGCGACGCTGCGGCCGTGATAGCAAATCTCCTCGAGGGTCACCGGCAAGGTGTTGCCCATGCCCTGCACCACCATCCCCAGGGAGTCGCCGACGAGCAGCACATCAGCTCCTCCTTCGTCGAGCAAGCGCGCAAACGTCGCGTCGTAAGCCGTTAGCATGGCGATCTTTGGACCCGATTGCTTCCGGCGCAGCAGCTCCGGAACGGTGACCTTTTGATTCATGGCAGACCTCTGGGTTTGGTGTTTGGATTCAGCGCTTGGAGCGTGTTCACGTCTCCCTACGCCGAAAGGTCGCTACCCCAGAGCTGCCCGGAGGCCAAGCGCGGACGAGTAGACTCAGCGACCCGAGCGACGCCGAGTGCCAGAGCTGTGGACCCCCGGTTCTGCCTGGGGGCCGCCGTTCACCACCTCGGCGATCACGGGTGCGTGAGCCGCGCCGAGGTTCTCTAGCACCACGCGCACCAGCTCCGACATGGGCGCGAGCTTGTCGACCACCGGCCCCAACGTGCGCGCGTCTTTGCGCAGCTTGTCGTCGCGTGACGCGGTGAAGAAGACACACGTCTTCGCTTTCCCTTCACCGAGCAGCTGTCGCGCTAACTCGACTCCTGACCCGTCGGGCAGGTCGATGTCCATCACCACCACGTCGAACGCGGGGTGCTCACTGATGGCGGTCACCGCGCGCTGCACGCTCCCGACGCGTACGACCTCGTGTCCGGTGCTGCGCCGCAAGGCGATTGCCACCACCGTCGCCAGCGGCGGGTAGTCTTCGACTACTAGGACCCGAGTCACCGAGTGAAGTCTAGCGAGCGTTTGGCACCGAGACAGCTCCGATTCGGCACATTCCGTGATTGAGCGTGGGGTCATCCGTGGAAACGCCGCGCATCGACAGTTTGCTCCCTGCGTAAGCAAGCCCGGGAGCCTCCCGGCTGAACCCCGGAGATCCGCGGGTCAAAAGACCGATCGGCGCTCGGGAATGTGGCGAGGTGACGTAGATCCGGTGCAAAAATCGGGGAATCCCCGGCTCACGCCAGGGCTTTTGGTGAGAGAGCACGTAAGATAGGGCGACATGCAGAACCAGGGCGGGAACGAGCCGAAGCAGTTTCACGACCGCTTCGAGCGTTGGGCGGGCAAGGTCCGTAGACGCATGCTGATGTCGCGCGCGCTGACCGGCCTAGCGTATGGCCTGCTCGGCGGCGTGGTGGTGGCAGGCGGGGCCTGGTGGCTACGGCAAGGAACGCTGCGGCCATGGGCTGCGGCGCTGGGCCTGGTGGGCGTCATCGCTGGTGCCGCCTGGGCGACTCGCAAGCGCTGGTCGGACCGTGACGTCGCGCTGTTCCTCGATGCGCGACTGACGGGACATGAGGTGATCAGCACGGCGGTGGAGCTACGCAGCGAAGCCGAGCGCAACGACGTCGCACGCGAGCTGGTGGAGACGCAAGCCGCGCGGAAACTCGAGACGTCCGACCCGACGCTCGCGCGCCCGCGCCTCTTGATGAAGCGCCACGGGCTGGCCCCGCTCGCAGCGATTGGCATCGCCTACTTCAGCGCGATCGGGCTACCCCCGGAGCCCCCCTCCCCCCCAACCCCGCCTGGTGCGGAAATGGTGCAAGTCGAAGACTTGAAGGGGCTTGAGAAGATCATCCAGCTCGAGAAGTTGGACGCGAAGGATGCAGAGCAACGCAAGCGACTGGATGCGATCGCCAAGGAAGCTCGGAAGCTACGTGAGGACCTGAAGAACGGCCTCGAGAAGCGAGAAGCGCTCGCCCGCATCGCGAAGTTGCGTGATGAAATCGCCGCCGAGAAGATGGCGCATGGAGACGCCAAGAACCGCGCGGGGCTCGAGGCGGCGCTGAACAAGCTCAAGCAAAACAAGAAGACCGAGAGCGCCGCGAAGGCCCTCGGCGAAGGCGACCTGACGCAGTTCGACAAGGAGATGCAGAAGCTCGCGAATCAGGCTGAAAAGGCCGATCGCGACGCTGCAAAGAAGGCACTTGAGGAGGCTGCAAAGGCCGCGAAGGAGAAGGGCGCGGACGACGTCGCCAAGTCGCTTGAGGAACAGAAGAAGCTGTTCGAGGAGCGCAGCAAGGGCGCCGAGGCGCTCCGCGAGCTCGGCAAGCAGCTCGAGAGCAAGCTCTCACCCGAAGCCAAGAAAGACTTGCAGGAGTTTGGCGACAGCGGGGATCCAGCCGCACGGAAACGCCTAGCTGAAGCGCTGGGCAAGGCGCTCGAGGGCATGAGCGAAGCCGAGCGGAAACAACTTGCGGAGAATCTCGGCAAGCAGATGGAAGCCCAGGGCAACCCAATGACGCCCGAGCAAATGAAGGACCTGGCCGAGGCGCTCAAGGACCCCGCAGCGCAAAAGAAGCTTGAAGAGGCCTTGAAAGAGCTCGGGCAACCTTCTGGTAGCGGCGACTCCCAGCGCGAGCAAGGCCTGGACGACGCGGACCGGGGCGGTGGCGAGGCACAAAAGGGCCTTGGAGCACCGGCACCGGTACCGGGAGGAAACCCCGGGGACGGGAACAAGCCGGGCGGCGGTGACGGCAAGGGCAAGGGGAAAGGCAAGGGCAACCCGAGTCCCGGCAAGGGCAAGAACAGCGGCAAGGGCGACGGCAAAGGCGGCCCCGGGAGCGATCACGACGAGGGCGAAGGCGACCACAAGGGCAGCACCGATCGTGTAGAGGGCGGAGACCTGCGCTCCAAGGCCAACACCAAGTGGAACAAAGGCGGCGGCCTGCACGGCGCGACGCTCGGTCGCTCGAATGCCTCAGGCGGTGGAGAGACCGCCAACCAGAAGGGCAGCGGCGCCCTCGGGAAGGTCGCACCCCAAGAAATCGGCGGCGTCGAGCGCTCCGAGGTTCCCGAAGAATATCGGGAACAAGTGGGACGTTACTTCCAGCCGTAACCCAGCAACCCCTGCTACCGTCTGGAGCAATGACCCAAGCAGAAGCTACTGATCTGGAAGCTCGTTTGAGCTTCGCCAGGGAGGCGTCGGGCCGCCTGCGTGATGCGATTGGCACCGTCATCGTTGGACAGTCCGAGGTCGTCGACCAAACGCTGTGGGGATTGATCGCCGGAGGACACGTGCTCCTCGAAGGCGCGCCGGGCTTGGGCAAGACGCTGCTCGTCCGCACGCTCGCATCGTGCCTCGACCTCGGATTCAGCCGCATCCAGTTCACGCCCGACCTGATGCCGAGCGACATCACGGGCACCAACGTGTTGATCACCGATCAGTCGGGCGGCGTCACGGGTCGCTTCCAGCTCCACAAGGGTCCAATCTTCGGTCAGGTGATCCTCGCGGATGAGATCAACCGCGCCACCCCGAAGACCCAGAGCGCGTTGCTCGAGGCGATGCAGGAGCACGCGGTGACCATCGCCGGGACGCGGCACAAACTGGATGAGCCCTTCTTCGTTCTCGCCACGGAAAACCCCCTGGAAATGGAGGGCACGTATCCCCTCCCCGAGGCGCAGCTCGATCGCTTTCTGCTCAAGGTGATGGTGCCGAATCCGAGCGAGGACGAGCTCACCGGTATCCTCACGCGCACCACTGGCCACGCGCTGAACGCGCCATCTCAAGTGCTTGGGGCAAGCGAGGTGATGAGCCTGCGAGCGCTCTGCCGCGACGTGGCCGTGGCGGAGCCGGTGATCCGTTACGCCGCGCGCTTGGTTGGCGCGAGCGGCCCTGAGAGCGCTGTGGCACCCGAGATCGTGACGCGGGCGGTGCGCTACGGGGCGGGCGTCCGTGGCGGGCAGTCTTTGGTGTTGGCCGCGAAGGCGGTCGCGCTGCTCGAGGGCCGCGCCCACGTGGCGTTCGCAGACATTCAGCGCGTGGCACTCCCGGTGTTGCGTCACCGCATCATCCGGTCGTTCGAAGGGGAAGCGGACGGCGTAACCACGGATGACGTGGTAGCAGAACTGCTCAAAGCCGTGCCGTCGCGCCCCGAACCGGTCCAACAGGCGGTCGCGGCGCGGTGAGCTTTTTTCCGCGTGGTTTGTTCCGGGCGCTGAGGTGCCTCGCGGCGATCCTGCTCTGCATCCTGAGCAGCTCTGCGATCGCCTTCGGCCAAGACGCTGGCGCGCCTGCGGCTACGCCAGCTGCCCCGCCGACGCTGATCATGACCGGCACGATGACGCTCGGGGATCGCACCCCGGCGGTCGAAGGCTGGTTCAGCGTCTCGGTGACGCTGGAGAACGTCACCGACGATCCCGTCGAGGGCGATCTGGTGCTGAAGGTCGAGGCGAGCTACGCGAATTCCCGGCTCAAGGTGCGAGCGCCACTGTCGGTGGCGGCGAAGAGCCGCGTCAGCATCGAGCTCCCGGTGCACGGCTTCAACAGCAGCGCGCCGGAGATGACGCTGACCGCGTACTCCGAGTCAGGTTTGATCCTGGCTCAGCTAGAAATTGGCTCGCCGATTGGTCTCAATCCTCTGCTCATCGACCTGGAACAGCCGAGCCGCATTGCCTCAGGGATCCGGGGCAAGGGCATGTACGCTGACGACAAGCCCTACGGCGTCAACTCCGGAGACCCGATCGTAGCGATCGGCACACCCGCGGTCTCGAAGGGCGAGCTGCAGCTACCGACGCGTGCAGCGGGGTACGCGAGCGCCACGTTGCTGCTCGCTCGCAGCGAGACCCTGGCCAAGCTCACGGGTCCGAGGCTCACGGCGATCTCTGACTGGGTGCTCGCCGGCGGCGCGCTCGCGGTCGTGGTGACGCGCCCCGAAGACATGCGCGTCGGTCCCCTTCCCCGGCTGATCGGCGGTGAACTGAGCAAGGGTGAAGCTCCGCGGGAGCTGCAGCTAACCACGCGCTTCAAGATCCCGAGCGGAAGTAGCTACAGCTACGGCGGTACTGCAGGCCTGCTCGAGAAGCCGGCGACGCCTAGCCCCACCACGGTGCGTGAGCTGGTGCAGTACTCCGGCGGAAACCTGCGCCCCAGCCCGTGGGGCAGCGCTGCGAGCTACGGGCTCGGTGAGGTGCATGTCTTGGCCTTCGATGCGACCCGCTCTCCCGAAGTGGACGACGAGTGGGTGCAGTTGAAGGTCCAGGATCTGATGCGGCACGCTTGGAATCGTCGGGACTCAACAGTGTTCCCCCATGCCATGCGCTCCCTCGACGAGCGCCGCAGCGACTCCATCCGCCGCCAGCTCGACCCCAACGAGGGGACACGCTGGACGGTGGTGATTTCAGCGCTCCTGTTGCTCGCGTACTCCGTAGTGGCCGGGCCGGTAAACTTTTTCCGCTCGGCAAAGGCGGGCAAACCGCTCAGAGCGTTTGCTCGCTTGCCGATCTACGCCCTCGGCACCTCGGTGCTGATCATCCTGCTCGGCGTCGCGGCCAAGGGGGTGAGCGGGCGCGCGCGCCATTTGAGCCTGATCGAAGCCGGCGCTGGCATGACGCGGGCACCCATCACGCGCTTCCGCGGCTTCTACGATTCCAGCACGCGATCGCTGAGCGTGAGTGGTTCGTCTCGGGAAGCCGTGCTCGACCTCGCGGGCTATGACGCCGCCCAAGCCGAACGTGAGTTGGTGGTGGAGCGGGATGGGGTGCGCATCGACGGCATCGAGGGCAAGCCGTGGCAGACGATCGTGATTCGCGAGGACGATCTCAAGGACATCGGCGGCGGACTGAGCGTGGTGCCCACGGCGGGCGGCGCTGACGTGGTCAACCGCCTGGCTCGAGATCTGGTGGGCGTCGTGGTGAAGCTGCCTGGCCAACCCGCCCGCTACTTCCCGCGCCTCGCGGATGGCGCGACGATTCACTATGCAGACGGCACGGCGCTACCCGCGCGAGTCGGGTCCGGAGCGAGCCTGAGCAGCAAGCTCTCATGGCGCAGCGACCTCCACAGCGAGTCCTTCCCCAAACAAATGAACCGCGACGCAGACGGCGCACCCGGCGCCTGGAAGGCGATCGACGACAGCGTCCCTTCCCTCGACTGGTGGCCAGACGACGTGCCTGTCGTACTTGCCCAGTATGATGGGGGTGAGGGTACGAGTTCAGACTCTGGCCTGCGCCTTGAGACGGATCGGGTCCTGATCCGGGTCGTCGGCTGGGGAGGTGCCCCGTGAGTCAGTCACTTGGAGGCGGCATGCCCGGCGCCAGCGACGATCACGTTGAAGGCGGGCTTCATGAAGCGTCTGATTCCACGCTGATCGCGCCTCCGGCGATCCGTGTGCGCCACCTGTGGCACCGCTATGGGAGTTTCGATGTCCTGCGGGATGTCAGCTTCGAGGTAGGCCACGGGGAGATCTTCGGCTTCATCGGTCCGAACGGCGCGGGCAAGACCACGACCATCAGCATCATGGCGACGCTGCTCGAGCCAATGGCCGGGCGCGTGGAAATCGACGGTATCGACGTCGCAATCGATCCCGACGAGGTGCGCAAGATCATCGGCTACATGCCAGATCACGCGGGCGTCTACGATCGCATCAGCGTCCGCGAGTACCTGGAGTTCTTCGCCGATTCTTTCCGTGTGGAGAATATCGACGTCGTCGACGCGGTGATTGAGCTGACTGACCTAGGCAACCTACAGACGCGCTTGGTGTCCGCGCTGTCCAAGGGCATGAAGCAGCGCCTTCAGCTAGCAAGGATCCTGCTGCACGACCCCAAGGTGCTGATCCTCGACGAACCAGCGAGCGACCTGGATCCCCGAGCCCGCATCGAGATCCGTGACCTCCTGCTCGAGCTGCGGGAGCTGGGCAAGACGGTGTTCCTCTCGAGCCATATCCTCACCGAGCTGTCGGATGTGTGCACTTCCGTGGGGATCTTGGAGAAGGGTCAGCTGGTGATCGCCGGCCCAATCGGTGAAATCGCCGAGCGCCTCGAAGCGCGCAGCCGCGCAGCCGCCATCGGGCATGCGCCAGTCGACGCCGGCCCAAGTGGCACTGCGGCCGCTACCGCAGCCGCAGTGGCGGCCGGCGCCGAACGGCGCACGCAGGGGGGCGCAACGGTCCCCGGAACCGCTACAAAGCGGCTCAAACTGCGGGTGCTCGGCGACGCGCGTCAGGTGATCCCGTTGGTGGAAGGTGGCGGTGGGGTCGTGGGAGTCGAGGCCACGAGCGGTGGCCAAGTCGTGATCTCGCACACTGGCGGCGATCGCTTCGTGGCGGACGTGGTGCGCCATTTGGTCGGCCACGGCGTCCTGCTCGTAGGCGTCGAGCCCGAGCGGAACGAGCTCGAGCGCATCTTCCTTGAGTACACCCGAGGAGACCTGCAGTGAGCGCGCAAACCGGCACGGCCGCGGAGCCCGCACCGCCCCCCGCCTCGACGCGCTTCGAGCGTGCCAAGCACCAGGCGCGCCGAGTGCGCTACGAGCCGAACCCTGTGTGGATGCGGGAGATGCGTCAGGCGGCTCGCCTCAGCCGCACGCCGCTGATCCTGGCGAGCCTGACGGCGGTCATCGCGCTGCTGATCTGTTCCATTGGGGGTGTCGCCAGCGTGAGCACGGAGCCCGCGAAGGTCGGCTCAGTGCTGTTTCACACCTATTTTTCCTTGGCGTTCGCCGTCGTCACGTGGGTAGGCCCCGCAGTGGCCGCGAGCACCATCGCCAGCGAACGCAGCGGCCGAACCTGGCACGCGCTACTGCTCACGGGCCTTGGTGCGGAGACAATTACGCGGGGAAAGTTCCTCGCGGCCCTCTCCTACATCTCCATGTACGTGGTGATGCTCGCCCCCGTTGGCGTGCTGCCATTCCTATTCGGTGGAGTAACCGCGACCGAAGTGCTCGCCGCCTTTGCGTTGCTGTTCTGGATTGCGGTGCTCTCCGTGGCGTTTGGGCTGAGCCTCTCATCGCGCTTCAACAGCTCCGCCGCCGCCATCCTGGTGACACTGATCATTTCCTTTCCACTGTCGATCCTGGCGTACGTGTTCGGCGGACCAGTGCTCTCCGACTCCGTTCATGATCTTTGGCCAGGTGTCCCTGACGGACCACCCGTGTGGCTGCCCACTGCCTACGTTCGTGCGGACTTCGGCTTCGCGTACATCGCCTTCTTGATCATCATCCCCATCGCGTTGGTCGCGCTGCCTGCGTGGTTCCTCTACGAGAGCACCGTCGCCAATATGGCGGGTCCGAGTGAGGATCGCTCCTCGGGGTTGCGCCGCTGGTTCTTGGTGGCGGGTCCCGGGGCGGCGGTGGCTAGCTGGGTGGCCGTGTTCGCAGTCGACAAGAATGACCAAGGACCTGCGGCGCTCGTTTGCATAGGGCTCCAGCTGCTCTTCTTTTTCCTCGTGGCAATGGTCTTCGCTGGTGAGCCATTGGGTCCCTCCCGGCGCGTGCGCGTGCACTGGGAGCGGCAGGGGGTGACCAAGCTTAAGCGCTACTTGGGTCCTGGCATCATGCAGGCGTCTTCCCTGCTGCTGACATTCGGTGTTGGCAGCATGGTGCTCACCTGCCTCGCGGGTCTGTTCGGGGAGATGCTGTGGAGCACCTCTCGCTTCGACGAGAAGGTGACCTCGCTGTTCGTGTTCACCGGCTACGCGGTGTGCTTCTTCGTGTTCACCGTGGGCTTCATCTCCTGGATGCGCTCGCGCTCTACGGGCAGCGCGAATCCTCGGGTGCTGACCTTGGTCGCGGTCTTGGTGGCGATGGTCGGTCCCTGGATCGTCATGGCGATTGGGGGGGCGCTCTCCGATCCAGACAGCGCGCTGATCCTCGCGGCACCCTCACCGACCTACGTGTTCGTGATGATCGAGCAGGTTTTCCGCTCCAGCAGCGACGTCGAGAGCTACCTCGCCGCAGGCATCGCATGCTCCGCCGGCTGGGCAGTGCTGGGGCTGGCGCTTTTCACCGCAGCCGGCATTCGCACGAAGAAAGCCATTCGAGAGCACGACGAGGCGCAGGCACGGCTCGAAGCGGTACTCGAAGAGGAAGACCGTGCGCTGGCCTCAGCGGAAGCCGAGCCTGCGGTCGATGAAGCGCAGGAGCGCGCGCCGGAGTCCGACTTCTCCCCGGGACCGCTGAGTCAGCCACCACCGGCCAGCGCCGGGCCGTCGACCCAGCGCCTACCCGACACCGGCGACGCTGAAGCGGATTCGCCGGTAGACGACGACACGCGAGGCACATGAGTGCGGCGCCGGATCTCCTCACCCCCGAATTCATCGCCGAGCTAGAAGCGCTCAGGCGACGTTTGGAGATCCGCGCCCGCTCGGGAGCCAGCGGCGAGCGGGTCTCGAGGCGCCGAGGTGGCTCCGCAGAGTTCGAGGAACACCGCCCCTACGCACCCGGGGACGACCTGCGCCGCATCGACTGGCTGGCCTACGCGCGCACCGGCGAGCCGGTCATCAAGCAGTTCCGCGCGGAAGAAGACGTCATCTTGCGTATGCTGGTGGACGGCTCCGCAAGCCTTGGTTTCGGTGAGCCCAGCAAGCTCGAGGTGGCGCGACGCCTGTGCGCCGCGCTCGGGTACCTGGCGCTCGCTGGCTCGCAGCGCGCGCAGGTGTTGGTCGCTGGTGGCCAAGAGGGGCGCGGTCCGGGGTTGAATCAAGTCGGGCCTCCCAAGCGCGGACGCAGCGCGCTCGCAGGGCTCTTGCGCGAGCTATCGCGGGTCGAGGCGACGGGCGTCGTCGATCTAACCCGCAGCATCGAACAGACGCTACTCACCAGCCGTCGGCCCGGACTCTTGGTAGTCGTTAGCGACTTCTACGATTCGGGACCGGTCCTGCAGGCGCTCGGCCGAGCGCGGGCCCAGGGTCATGACGTCTGTCTGCTTCAAGTGCTGAGCCGTGAAGAGCTCGAGCCGAACCTCGAAGGTGACTATAGCTTCGTCGACTCGGAATCGGGGCAAACCGTCGAGCTGACCCTCGACGCTTCGGCGATCGACGCCTACATCGCCCGCATCACTGGACTGATCGAAGAGCTCCGCGGCTGGGCTCGCCGCCACGCCGCCACCTATCTCCGCGCGGTAACTGATGAACCACTCGAAGCCGTGGTGCGCCGCTTCGTCACTCGGGAGAGCGACTGATGCCGAAGCTCGAGGCGGAAGCGCTGCGCGTCTATCGCCGCTACCAGCGCGAGGTGGTCGAAGCCCTCAATCTGTGCCCATGGGCCGAGCGAGCACGGCTCGAGGGTCACGTCACCGAGCGTGTGCTGCTGCAGCGCGAGCCGAATCACGAGCCGAGCCTCGCCGCGATTGCGGAGCTCGAAGCCAACCCGCAGATCGAGATCGCGCTCTTGATCTACCCCCAGCTCGCGCTGGACATTCGCGAATTCGAGCGTTTTGTCGCCGAGCTGCGCGAAGCGGACGAAGCCGAGTGGCCCCTCGGCGGGGTGCCGTTTGCGGCGGCGGCGTTCCACCCGCGCGCGGTCCGAACGAGTGACGCGCCAGAACGCTTGATCCCATACATACGGCGCTCTCCCGATCCGACGATTCAGCTCGTGAGACGCAGCGTGCTCGACCGCATGCGCCAGGGTCCTGCCGAAGGCACGCACTTCATCGATCTGAACAACTTTTCTCTGGAGGATCTCCCGCGCCCGGATCAACGGCCGCTACGCGAGCGCATCGCGAAAAACAACGCGGAAACACTCCAGGAGCTGAGCTTCGAGCGCTTTGACGCTCTGATCACCGAGATCTTGCAAGACCGCGACGAAAGCTACGCGAGTCTCGGAGAGGTGACGCGATGGAGCTGAGGAGCCCTTGGGGCCTCGCCCTGGCGGGCCTCGTGATCCCACTGATCGCGCTCTACATCCTCAAGGTGAAGCGCCAGCGCCTGGCGGTGCCCAGTACCTGGCTGTGGAGCGAAGCGCAGCGCGACCTCTTGGCGCGGAGTCCGTTCAAGCGGCTCGTCACGCAGGTGCCGCTGATTTTGCAGTTGCTCGCGTTGCTGTTGCTGGCGCTGGCGCTCGCGACACCGGCGACTCGTGGCGGCGCAATCGCCGGCGACCATGTGGCGATCGTGGTCGACACCAGCGCTTCGATGGGCGCCAAGAGCGGGGACACGACGCGCATGGCGGAGGCGCGCAAGGCGGCGATCCAGACGGTGCGCGCCCTCGGCCCCGGCGCTGACGCTGTGGTGATCGAAGCGGGCGCGGAAGCGAAAGTCGCGTCGCCGTTGGATCGCGACAAGCGGCGCCTGGAAGCCGCGATCGACAAGCTCGAGGTGCGAGAAGTCCAGGGCAAGCTCTCAGACGCTCTAGCTCTCGCAACTGACCGACTGCGGTCGCTCAAGGGCGACAAGCGTATCGTGCTGGTGACCGACGGGGCCCTCGCCGACTCTCAAGGCCTGAGTAGCGCGGCGCTGCCGCTTGATGTGATCAAAGTCGGAGAGCCCATCGACAACACCGCAATCACCCGCGTGGATGTGCGGCTCGGCGTCGATCCGACCACGAAGCACGACCAAGTCCAGGCGTTCGCGATCGTGAACCACTTTGGGGCCACGGCGCGCGACGTCTTCGTTACCCTACGGCAACGCAACGTAAAGGAACCGCTCGCTTCGCGCAAGCTGCGCATGGAGCCCGGGGAGAGCACCCCAGTAGTGCTTACCTTCGAACCGACTGCCGGGGATCGCGGCACTGGCCTCGAGCTCGAGATCAGCCCGGGGGACGCCCTGCCCGTTGACGACCGCGCCTACGGCCGCGTTCCCGGGAGCCGCAAGTTGCCTGTAGTGCTCGTGCCCAAGGAAGCGAACCCTTGGGTCAAGCGGGCGCTCGAAGCGGATCCGGACGTGGAGCTCCTGGGCACTAGCCCGACTTCGCTTGCCAGCGCGGAGATCCCGCCGGATTCCCTGGTCGTCGTCGATGGAAGTTGCCCCACGGAACTACCCGCAGGTGACCTCTTGGTCTTGAACCCCCCGCCCGGTCCGTGCCATCGCGTCGTGGTTGGGGAGGAGATCGAGGAGCCGCTCATCACGTCGTGGAACGAGGGCGATCCGCGTCTGCGTTTCCTGACCCTAGACGGCGTGAGCATCTCGAAGGCGCGCAAGCTGGAACTCGAAGGAGACCGAGACTCGTTGGTGCGGAGTCGGGAGGGTACGCTGATCAGCGACCTGCCCCTGCCTGGTCGCAATGGCACGCTGATCGGCTTCGACGTGGGCGAGAGCAACTGGCCGTTGAAGGCGAGCTTCGTGCTCTTCATGCGCAACCTGGTGGAACAGGCGCGCGCGGGGCGCGCGCGCGGAGTCACCGGTGCAACGCCGACGGGTTCACCCCTTCGGCTCCGGGTTCCGCCTAGTGTGCCCGAAGTCGCGGTAACACCCCCGGTTGGAGACGAGTTCAAGGTTCCGACCAAGTCGGGTCTGGCGGTGATCCCCGAAGTCGCCCACGCGGGCTTCTATCATGCGTCTTGGACCCAAGGTCGCCCGGGTAGCGTGCTCGCCGTCGCCAACCTGACTAGCCGCACGGAAAGCGATACTCGGGAGAAGGAGCTGCCGAAGCTCGCCGGAGGGGGCGAGTTGAAAGGCGCCGAGCAAGCAACCGAGGCCTTCACCACCTGGACGTGGCTCTTGGCGCTCTTGGCGCTCGGCTTCTTGGTGTTTGATGCGTGGTGGCTCACGCGCAAGCCCAAGGCTCGCGCACCCGTGGCGCCCAAGGCCCCCGATCGCAAGGACCTCGGGCGCCCACTCAGGCCGCAGCGCGGAGGGACGAGCTGATGCGTCCGGCGCTGATGCAATACCTGCCGATTGCTGCGCTCGTCGTGGGGAGTCTGCTTGGGCTCTCGTGGCTGGCGTTCGCGGTGCGCAAGCGCGGCCTGGCGAAGCGTCCACTGCTGCTGGGTCTGCAGCTGCTTGGGTTGCTGCCGGCGCTGTATGTTGGGCTGGTTTGGGCTGGGGTGGTGCCCGAGCGCTACGTACGCTTCGAGCGCCCCGGCTTGTGTGTCGTCGCGGCGCTCGCGGTGAGCTTCATCGCGATTCGCCTGCTCGGTCTGAGCGCCCGCCAAAACGCCTTCCGGCGTGGCCTCACGGAGCTCTTGATCGGCGTCTCCGCCATCACCGCCTGTTTGGCAGCGATGGGAGTCGAGTTCGGCAAGCCCCTCGATCGCCTGGCGGTGCTCGTGGTCGTGGACAAGAGTCGCAGCATCGACTTGGTACCTGACGCGCCCACGCGCATCCGCGCGGAACTTCAGGTCGCCGAACTAGGCATGCGCGAAGACGACCGCATCGGCGTCCTAGCGTTCGCTTCCAGCGCCGCCATCGAAGATCCGCTTCGTCCCAAGACGCGGCTGCCCGCACCCCAGGAGGTACAGCTCGGGCGCGATGGGACGGATATCGGCGCGGCGATCCGTCGTGCACTGGCAGAAGTGCCGGCGGACGCCGCTGCACGCATCGTCGTGTTGAGCGACGGCGTGGCGACGCGAGGTGACGCGATGGACGCAGCCGCCGCCGCGGTCGCTGCGGAGATCCCGGTGGATGTGGTTCCCCTCGAACAGCGCGTCGTACCCGACGTCCGCGTCGTCGGAGTTCGCACGGCGTCCCGAGCCAGCGAAGGCGAGCCGCTCAGCCTGCGCGTGGTCACCCAAGCGACGCAGGACTCCGAGCTGAAGCTCGACATCTACAAGGACGGCAAGCTCGTGCGAAGCGGCAGCGTCTCCGTCAAGCAAGGCGAAGACGTCTTGCAGCTACGGGAGGAAGCTCCTGGGCCCGGCTTGCATCGCTTCGACGTCAAGGTGAGCGCGAAGGATCCGAAGCACGACGAAGCCGCAGAGGACAACTCGGGCTCTGCCTTCGTACGCGTGCGCGGCCCAGCCGCGGCGTTGATCCTGGAGGGTGATCCTGGCAAGGCCGAACCGCTGGCTCGAGCGCTGCGCAACGCGGCATTCCGCGTGGATATAGTAGGCACCAGCAGCACGCCCGCCGACATTTCGGGGCTGGCGGCCTACGACGTGGTGGTGCTGAGCGACATCCCGGCGCACGATCTGTCGCAGCTTCAGCTTGATGCCCTTGGTAGCTACGTGCGTGATCTCGGCGGCGGCCTACTGCTGATGGGTGGTGACCGCAGCCTCGGCCCCGGTGGGTATGGCAAGACCCCGGTCGAAGAAGTGAGCCCGGTCTCCTTCGATCTGAAGCAAGAACGCAAGCGAGCGACCCTCGCCGAGGTGATTATCATCGACTACTCGGGCTCGATGGCGATGAGCGTTGGCAGCCACACCAAGCTTCAGCTCGCCAACGAAGCGGCGGCGCGCTCCGCAGAGCTGCTGGGCGGCGGTGACCGACTCGGAGTGATGCACGTCGACACCTCGGTGTCTTGGACGCTGCCGATTGGCCCAGTGGTGGACAAGAAGGCAATCACCAAGAAGATCCGCGATGTAGGGCCAGGCGGAGGCGGCATCTACATCGACATCAGCCTGAAAGAGGCCTATAAAGAAATCCGCAAGGAAAAAGTTGCGCTCAAGCATGTGCTACTCTTCTCGGATGGTGGAGACGCGGAAGAAAAGAGCGACGCCTTCACGTTGGTGAGCGGCGCGAAGGCCGCGGGCATCACGACCAGCGTGGTCGCGCTAGGGCGCGGGGGAGACGTGACCGCGCTCGAGCACATGAGCAAGCTCGGCGACGGCCGCTTCTATCTGATCGAGGACGCTTCTCGTCTGCCCGCCGTATTCGCCCAGGAAACCATCCTGGCGGCGCGCTCTGCGATCAACGAGACGACCTTCACGCCAGGCCTACGCTTGATGGCGCCTCCCACTCGCGGTGTGGATTTCAAGGGCATGCCGGCACTCGACGGTTACGTCGTGACGATCCCCAAGGGGCGTGCCCAGGTGTTGCTCGACGGTCCCGAGGGTGATCCCGTCATGGCCACCTGGTCCGTAGGCGTTGGGCGCAGCGCGGTGTTCACCAGCGATTACAAGGACCGCTGGGGCTCCGCCTGGACCAACTGGGATGGTGCGCAGAAGCTGTTCGCACAGCTGGCGCGAGACATCACGCGCGCAGGAGACGATCCGCGCGTGCGCCTGGAGGCAGACGCAGGTGGCGGAGAGCTGCACCTGAG
>JBFXBK010000121.1:0-22522 GCA_050183255.1 Polyangiaceae bacterium
GTCCGCGGGGTGTACGCGTTCCAGACGCGCGGCAAGCTCGATAGTAAGGCTGTCTTACCGGTCCTCCTGCCAACGGCGCTCGGCTCGCTGGTAGGTTCGTTCTCGGCTTCGCGGCTGCCCGAAGGCTTGCTCAAGCCGATCTTGCTGGGAACGATGATCGCGATGGCGACGCTGCTCGCGCTGCGGCCCAAGGCAATCACGGCGCCAGCGGATGCCGAACCGAAGAGCGCGCTCTCGGTGGGCGGCTTCGTGGGCTTGTTCGTGGCTGGGCTCTACGGCGGCTTCATTCAGGCGGGCGTCGGCTTCATCCTGCTCAGCGTGTTCGGCGGCATCCTGCGCTACGATTTGGTGCGCGCCAACGCGCTCAAGCTGACCTGTACGGCGATCTTCGGCGGCGTTGCGCTGCTGGTGTTCATTCAGGCGGGCCAGGTCGTGTGGATCCCTGGACTCATTCTGGCCGCGGCGAGCGTCGTCGGCTCGATCATTGGCGTGCGCATTGCCGTACGGATCCCCCAAGCCGCGATCCGCTGGGTCGTCTTCGCCGCCGTGCTGCTGACGTGCATCGGCGCCTACTTCAAGTAGGCGCTCATGCAACGGCCGCCTACTTCAAGTAGGCGCTGGCGCGCTCACCAGCTGACCCGAAGCATCATACGCTCCCTTGAGCACGCCGAGCAGCGTCCCTTCTTCACCGAACAGCTTCGCGTCCCACTCCGCAAGCAACCCTTCGGTGTCGCGATCGCTCGGGTGAAAGCCGGGGCGGAAGTAGTCGAGGTACGGCACGAGCAGCTTGCGAAAGAGCCCCGGCTTGCCCCAGAAAAAGTTCAAGTTCGAGAGCCAGCGCCGCGGCTTGAACACCTCGCCCGCGCGGTAAGAAAGCCGGATGTGCACCTCGCTCGCGACGACCACGAAGATGATGCTCGTCACCAGCATCGTGCCAACCCGGATGGGGTAGGTTCCGCCCACCGCTTGAAATGCGTCGAACGCTACGCTCTTGTGCTCGCTCTCTTCCATCGCGTGCCACACCCAGAGGTCGCGTACGCTCTCATGAATTGCCGCGCGATGCCGATCGCTCTCGAGCAGCTGTTCCGCGAGGATCGCTGTGAAGTGCTCCAGCGCACACGTCACCGCCAGCTGAATAATCGGGGGGAGCTTACGCTGCGCGCGATTCAGCAGCGCAGCGACTTCAGCCTCCAGCTGCGGCGCGTTGTCCAAGCCGTGCGCGAGCAACATCTCGTTGAACGCGCGGTGCTCCTTGCCGTGCATCGACTCCTGGCCGATGAAGCCTGCAATCTGATCCTGGAGCACGGGATCTTTGATGCGTGACTCGCCGTGCTTCGGCTTGCTGTAGTGCTTCACCGAGTTGACGAAGAACTGCTCTCCCTTGGGAAACAGCAGCGACAACCCGTCCCAGAACAACGTCAAGTGCAGATCCCCGGAGTACCAATCCTTGGGCACCGCCTTGGCATCGAACTCGAAGTCCAGACGGCGGCGTAGGATTTCCCGCTTCGCGGACTGGGTGGTGTTTGCGCGTGTCATCGCTCGTCCTCCTCGTGAGCTGGTTCGATCGAACCGGCTACAGTCAGCTTTGCGCAGCGCGGCGACTTTCGGCAGGTCAGCAGGGGCCGAAGTCTTGTCATCTGGGGCCAGTCGCTGTCACATGCGGCCGATGTTCGATCTCCCCGGCGCCTACGCATTGCAGCTCATCGAGCTGGTTGGGCGCTGGAACGTGGCTCCTGACGACCTCACCAAGGGCTTGGAGCTAGGAGACCTACAAGCGCCTACTACCCGCGTCGACCTGTTGAAGATGCGTCGATTGATCAGTCGAGCGATGCGCATGACCGGCGAGCCAGCCCTTGGATTCCACATGGGAATGCAGATGCGCCTGTCGTGGCACGGCTTCCTGGGGTTCGCAGCGATGACCGCGGGGAGCGTACGGGAGGCCCTGGAGCTGGCGGAGAAGTTCGGCGGCACGCGCACCACCGCCTTCGGCCTGGAAGCTCACGAAGAAGGCGGAACAGCGAGTTTGCTGCTCGTCGAGTACGTGCCGCTGGATCCGCTACGTGAGTTCGTCACCTTGGCGCTCTTCGTTGGTCTGGTGCGCATCGGCCAAGATCTCACTGGGGAGCCGCTGACCGGCATGGCCGACGTCGCCTTCCCAGAGCCCGACTACTTCGAGCGCTTCGGCCACCTGCTGCCAGGTGTGGTGCGCTTCGGGCAACCCCAGAGCCGGCTCGTCTTCTCGAGTGCGATCCTGGATCTGCCGTTGGTGACAGCCGACCCCGTCGCCACGCGCCTGGCGCGGGAGCAGTGCGAGCGGGAGCTGCAAAGTGTCTCGCAAGAGGTGCGGCAGGATCCGTTCGTCAGTCGCGCTCGCCAGCTGATGAAGGCGCAGAGCCACGGCTTTCTGAGTGCCGACCAGTTAGCTGAGGCGATGGCTGTTTCCCCACGGACCCTAAAGCGCAAGTTTGCCGACCAGGGTACGAACTACAGCGAGTTGCTCGAGCATCTGCGCCTCCAGCGCTCCATGCTGTTGCTGGAGAACGCCGATCTGAGCGTGCAAGAAGTCGCGGATCGTGTTGGCTATTCAGACACCGCGAACTTCACCCGCGCGTTCAAGCGCTGGACGGGGTTGACGCCTCAAGGCTTTCGCCAGCGATGAGCGTCAGAAGAACCAGAACTTGCGTTTCCGCATAGCCGTCCTTCGGGCCGGGCTGACCACCTCCGTCACGCGTTGCGTCTCCAGGCGGTCGAGCAAGTCTGAAGCGCCCTTGTCGAGCAAGAAGTCGAGCTCATCGCGATAGATGGGCACCACTCCGTAGAAGCTCACTTGCTTGCCGGGCTGGTACACACCGTCGCCGCCCCGCCGGCCCGCGCTGATGCGGAGCTGCTTGAAGCCCTCCTCGACCTCGGTTGGTTGAGCGATCAGCGCGCAACACTGCTCGGTGGTTTCTGCGTACGGCTGTGGCGGCTGACCGTTGGGGACGCTGTGGCCCTCAGCGAGCCAGGTGCCCTTTGCAAACGGGAACTGTGCAAGTCGAGCCAGCAACAGGAAAGGCCAGCGGTGCTCCGGCTCCGCGAGCGCAGCGTCGTCAAGCGGCCAGGCGAATGGCAACCCGATGGTCAGCTCGGCGAAGCGAAAGTTCTCGGGCACCCCGCGTTGCGCCTCGGGCGGCACGTTCATGGGCCGACGGCTCATGCCATGGGTGACCAGCGTGTGCGACGCGCGGTCGATGTTCGCCTCGACCAGCTCAACCGTCACGTCCTGGTCCAGACGACCGAATTCCGGATCTTCACCCAACTCCGCGAGCGCCTGTGAGAACGCGGCCTTGCACGCGTGAGCCTTGTCTGAGGCGGAAACCTCACCCAAGTAGCGCTGAAAGTGATGTAGCAGCGGGTCGTCGTTCGACGGCTCCATGGTCGAGTGCTTACCCCCATCGGTCCGGCGCTGCCAAGCGGTGAGCCGTCGCAGGGCTTTCGCTTTGCCGCGGCTGCCGGATACCGCGGAAAAGTGTCAGCGGCCGGATGGTTATGGCAACCTCGCTCGCCGTGAAGCACTTGTGGCGATGGGGCGTGGGACTGGGCTTGGCGTCGAGCCTCTTGTGGGCTTGCGGCAGCAGCACGACGGGCGGTGCACCAGCTGCTCCGATCGCGGCGGCTCAAGGCCCCAGCGACATCCCACAGGCGAACCCCACGGAAACGCCTAGCGCCTCTCCCAGGGGCGCGGAGAGCGCACCAGTCGCCGATTGCAGGCCGCTCCAGTTTGCCATTCCTGAACCAGACACCAGCGTCGTCAAGGCACCGGTGCCCGAGCTGCAAGACTTCGGCGATCACCAGATGGCGCCGTTCTACGAATCGCTGGCGGCCATCGCGCGCGGCAAGCGCAAGGAGCCGCTGCGCATCGGGTTCTACGGCGACTCGAACATGACGCGCGACTTCATCACCGGTCAGCTACGGCGAGAGCTGCAGAAGCTGTTCGGCGACAGCGGCCACGGCTACATCGGCTTGGCGAAGCCGTGGAGCTGGTACTGGCACATGGATGTCGAGCACGGCTTCGACAAGAACGCGTGGAAGGCGTTCAACATGGCCACGATTCAAGTCGCCGACCGCTACTACGGGTTTGGCGGCATCGCGCCTCAGAACATCCAGTCAAAGGCGCGGACCTGGGTAGCGACCGCCAAGGAGGGCTCGCCCGTCGGCACCAAGATTGACCACGTGGAAATCTACTACCTGAAGAAGCCGAAGCACGGCACCTTCGAGGTGCTGGTAGACAAGCAACACTTCGCGGATGTGGACACCGCGGGACCGACGGTGGAAGCGGGCCGCCTGGTGTTCGACCTGCCGGAAGGCCCTCATCGCATCGACATCATCAGCGGACCGAAGCTCGTGCGGCTACTCGGGGCGATCCTCGAGCGCAAGGCGCCGGGGGTCGTGGTCGACTCCATCGGAGTCGGCGGAGTGAACAGCGAGCTCCTGGCGCGCGCCGATCGCGGCCTCGTGATGCAAACGTTGAAGATGCGCAGGCACGAGCTGTTCGTCTTACTCACTGGAGCCATCGAGCCAGACTCACCAAAGCACGCGGAGGCCATGAAGGAAGTCATCGCGCGGCATCGCGAGGCGCGCCCCGGGGTGCCGTTCATCTTGATGAGCCCGCCGGATCTCGCCGGCGGCAGCATCAACGTGCCGACCAAGAGCGTGCGCATCAATCAGGTCGCGAAGGCCAAGTTGAAGACCGCGAAGGAGGTCAAGACCGTGTACTGGGACTTCCGCGGGGCAATGGGCGGAGAACAGTCCATCGTCAACTTCGCGCAGCACAAGATGGCGTGGACCGACTTCATTCACCTCACCGAGCCCGGCGGTCGGCTGATGGGGAAGCGCTTCGCAATCGCGCTGCTACGCGACTTCAAGCGCTATCTGGGCGAGCACCCCGAGGCGGGCTGTAGCTATGAGCCGCCGCCGAAGGTCGACGAATAGTCGCAGAGTTCTGCATAGTTACCTCACCCCCGAAGGCAAAGCCAAACACTCGTTTGGCAAGAAACGCCGCCTCGGGCATGCTTCGGGCATGCGCGGAATGTGGGTGTTGGGTGTGCTTGGGCTAGCGCTCAGCGCGTGTGTGACCGCTTGCGGTAGTGACTCGAGCACTGCGAGCGGTGGCAGCGGGGCAGCAGGTGGAAGCGCTGGGAGCGGAGGAACCGGCGCGACTGGAGGCGGCGGAGGCAGCAGCGGCACTGGCGCCCTGCTCGATGGTGACTGCGATCCGTTGGTCCCCGAGTACTGCAGCTTTCCCTTCCCGTCCAACGTCTGGCTGAAGGACGACGCCAGCACACCAACCGGCAAGCGCGTGAGCTTCAAGTCAGCTAGCTTGCCCAAATCGCGCAGTGGCACCGAGACCAGCGTCGACAGCCTAAATCTCTCCGACGGGTTTTCCGCGGGGCAAGCGCTGCTGGCGTACCTGCCCTTTGCCACGACGACCGGACTTCCCACGCCCCTCGACATCGAGCGCTCCACCACGCTCGAGAGCCCCACGCTGCTGATCGATGCCGAGACTGGCGAGCTGATGCCCCATTGGTCAGAACTCGATGTCGGCGCGAAGACGGCGGACCAACAGGCGTTCATGATCCGTCCCGCAGTCCGATTGAAGGACGGCACACGCTACCTAGTCGCGATTCGTCACGTCCTTGACAAGAACGACAACGAGGTCGCACCTAGCCCCGCTTTCAAAGCGCTGCGTGATGGCGAAGCGAGCGACGAAGGCAGCGTCGAGCTTCGGCGCGATCTGTACGCCGACATCTTCAGCCGCCTAGCGACCGCTGGCGTCGACAAGAGCGACCTGCAGCTCGCGTGGGACTTCACCACGGCGAGCGTTGAGAACAACACGGCGCGCATGCTCCACATGCGGGACCAAGCGTTGAGCGAGGTGGGCGCCGACGGGCCGATGTACACCATCGACAGCTCCGAGACTGACGTGAACGAGAACGTCGCGCTGCGGGTCGAGGGTAAGATCGAAGTGCCGCTGTTCCTGGACAAGCCAGAGGCGGGCGGAGTGATGCAGCTCGACGCAAACGGGCTCCCGCAAGAGACCGGGAAGGCGAGCTACCCATTCGTGTTGATCGTCCCGAAGAGTGCCACGGTGGATAACCCCGCCACGGTGATGTGGTACGGCCACGGACTGCTCGGAGAGCGCTACGAGGCTGAATCCTTTGCGGATCTAGCGAATCTCCACAACTACGCGATCGTGGCGACGGATTGGTCCGGGATGGCCTCCGACGACGTGGACAACATCGTCGGCATCATCACCGGCGGAGACATCGGTCAGTTCCGCTCGGTACCGGATCGTCTGCAACAAGGCTTCCTGAACGCGCTGCTCGCGACGCGCATGGCGGGCAACCGCTTCTCTCAGGATCCGCTCGTGATGCAGAACGGCAAGAGCCTGATCAAGACCGACGAGAAGGTGTACTTCGGGGGCAGCCAAGGCGGCATCTTCGGCGCCGTATACATGGCCCTGAGCACGGACGTGACGCGAGGAGTACTGGCTGTGCCGGGCCAGTCCTACAACTTACTCCTGGATCGCAGCGTCAACTTCGACAGCTTCATCGCGCTGCTGCGCGTGACTTACCCGAGCCAGCTCGACATTCAGATGGCGCTCGCGCTGGTGCAAATGCAGTGGGACCGCGCCGAGCCGAACGGCTACTCCCACCGCGTGACGACGAATCCATTGCCGGGCACACCGGAACATCAGACGCTGCTGCTCGTGAGCATCGGGGATCACCAGGTCACGACCCTGGGAGCGCACATCATGGCCCGAGCGATGGGGGCGAAGAACTTCGCGCCCGTGAATCGCAGCATCTTCGGGCTAGAAGAGGCGACGGGCCCGTTCAGCGGCTCCGGTATCATCGAGTACGATTTCGGATTGCCCCCGGAGCCGATCACCAACGAGCCGATGCGCGAAGGTGCCGATCCGCACCCGCGTATCCGCGAGGTACCGTCCGCTGGCGATACACTGAACAACTTCCTGCGCACGGGCGTGGTGAATGCCACCTGCGGGCCCTGCGGCCTCTCCCAGTAGCACCTCCCCCGATCACGAGTGCACTACTTGCGCGTCACTTGCTGGCCGCGCTGCTTGGCTTCATCCTCGGCCTCTTGAAGCTCCTTGCCCTCGGAGCCCTCAACGGCTTCCTTGGCGCGTTGTGCGGCTCGCTGCGGGTTGCCCTGCTCTTGATAGCGCTTCACGTCGCGCTGATAGCGATGGGTTGCGCTGTAGCTGCCTTCGCCTTCGACTGGGTTCTGGGTGTTCGATTGAGACTCTGCCATCTGTCCTCCAGGGTTGGGTTACGCGGCTGAGGAATACAAGACCCGTGCCGCCATGAGACTTCCGCGAGGGAACGGACAAGCAGCGACTAGTTGCGCAAGCCTGCGTCGCGAACTGAGCTGGTGCGTGGAGCCTGCGCGCACCACGCGGGGCACCTCGCCTCGCTCATCCACGCCGCTGAACGGGCGATGTTTGGCTTGTTCTGGGTGAGGGAGCGACGGCACACGGCGTGCAATAGCGCTGGACGCAACGGGCAGCTCAACGCTGCGACCGGCGAACTCACAAGGAGAGACCCATGGCCGCACACAAGGTCGTTTTCGGTGCATTCAAGACTCCCACCGGCGCTCAGGGCGCTGTGCACTCACTGGAGAGCCACGGATTCCTGCATCGGGACATCAGCGTCCTCATGACTGAATCCGCACGGCAACACTTTGCGACAGTACAGAAGAACACCAAGGGACCCGAAGGTGCAGCCCTCGGCGGCTTCGCCGGTGGCGTCGTTGGCGCCATCGCCGCGGGTCTCACTGCGGTGGTCACCGTGGCCGTACCAGGCATTGGTCTGCTCGCTGCCGGGCCGCTGGTCGCCGTGCTAGCTGGCGCGGGTGCAGGCGCGGCCGCGGGCGGCGTACTCGGTGGCCTGATCGGACTCGGCATGTCTGAACACGAAGCAAAGCTCTACGAAGACACGATCCGCGGCGGCGGCGTGGTAGTAGCTGTCGACACGCGCAGCGACGACGAGACCAAGCGCGCTCAAAACATCTTCGATGAGTCGGGCGCGCTGAAGATCAACACCGAGCGCGGCAAGCCGGCGGACGTCTCGCCGCCCGCGTACAACTACTGAGCTGCGACGTTGGCTTCGCCGGGCGTAGGTTGCGTCAGCGTGAACGCGCCGGTTCCGTCGGGAATACGGCCGTAGGTGTCGCCGTCTGGGATCGTATCTACGCCGAAGCCTGCATAGGCGATCACCTCGGTGCCGTTCAGCAAGAAGCCAGCGTCGCCCTTGGACGCGCTGAGCTTGAAGCCCACGTGGTAGCAAGACGTGACGTTGCCGGTGCAGGTCGTCTGCAGATCTGGTGAAGGCGTCTGATCTCCCAGCAGCAACAGGAAGCCGCCTGGCGGGATCTCCGCGCCTGCACCGAACGTGATCCCCTCGCTGCTGTCCGGGCAGCCGTCGTCGCCCAGGTCGGCGACCGTGAGCCCACTCAGAGACACGGTGACACTCCCCGGGTTGTAGAGCTCGATCCACTCATCGTCCGCGGACATCTCGTTGATCACCACGGAAACGGTCGAGGCGTTGGTCACGCCGCACGCCGCGGCATCGGGGAAGTCGACACCAGAAGAGGTACCGCCGGTGCCGCCCTGGCCTCCGCCGGTGCCGCCCTGCGCGCCGCTGCCGCCTTGAGCACCGGCTCCGGCGCTTCCCCCCTGGGCACCGCTGCCACCTTGCGCGCCGCTGCCGCCCTGGGAACTACCGGCGCTGCCGCCCTGGGCACCGCTGCCGCCCCGGGCACCGCTGCCGCCCTGGGCACCGCTGCCGCCACTCGCACCGCTGCCGCCATCTTCAGTGCTCTCCGAGCACGCGGCCCCACTCAGCACCAAGGTCCCCGCCAGCATTCCCAAAGCATTTCGGTACCACATCGGTCGATCTCCTCATCTCCTCAAAAGGCGACTCGCGCGACAGCGCGAGCTTCCAGGTAGTCACTGTCCGGCAGTGCGGCTTGCGCGTCGTCGCTCGGGAGCGAACGCGTTACCGCAAGAAAAGTCTGGAGCGCCGGGTCGAACTCCCAGCCGACTGCTCCGGTCAGGCTGAGTATCGAGTCGTCAGTCGCTGTGCTGCGCCGCCAGTTGCTGGCTCGCAGCGCGGCGATCAAGCCCTTCCAGGGCGTCAGGTTCGCGAAGCCATCGATCATCCAGGAGCGAGTGGAGCCGCTGTCGCGGAGGCCCCAAGCGTAGGTGAATCCAGCCCCCGCGCGTAGAAACGTACCTTGCCACAAGAGCGCTCCCGTTGCGCGGTCCGAACGGGACAAGCCCGTCCCCTTGGAACCCTTGGTGTAGCCGGCGAACATCGCGAGCGCCCGGAGCATCCCCGAGGAAACGGGATGAATGCTCGCGGCTAGCTCGAAGTTCTTCCCGCGGTTCAGCTCGCGATTGGTGTAGCCCTCGCCGTTGTACGCGGCCGCACCGATCCAGCCGTAGCTGGAGTCGGCCTCGGGCCCGCTGCCTGGCAGGAGCACCCGCGCGCTGCCGCCGATGTCCGCCGGAGACAGCAGGCCAGCCTCCTCTTGAGGCGCAGCCCCCACGGCGCGCAGCATCCACGTCCCTTCGAGTTCCGGGAGCGTCAGCGTCGGGATCAAGCCCGCGTTGACCTCGAGCCAAGACACTCCGCGATAGCCGCCGTAGCCTTCGCGCAACCGCGCGACCAGGCTGTCTCCCGAAACGCCCACCAGCGCGCCGTTCTCGGCGGAGCGCACGGCTTCCACCAGCACGCGCCCCATCACCTGATCCGTCTCAGCCGTCAGCGACAGGTGGACACGCGGCACGTCGAACTCGTGAATCCACTCGGAGGAGCTGGCACCGGCGGCGTCTTGCGTTTCCGTGCGGCGATATGCGTACTGAGCAAACACCTCCAAGCCCGGCGTGAGCGTCACCCCTTCAAGCTTGCGCCCAGCGCTCGTGGGTGGCGCCGCGCGACCTTCGTAGGTGGGCGCGGCCGGTGCACCCTCCGCCGGCGACGGTGCCGTTTGGGCTGGAGCCAGCGTAGAAGACAGGCAGGGCAAGAGCCCGAGCAAAATCCCAAGGGGTCGCATGGTCAGTTCAAGGAGCAGTTGGTTCAGGGGGTGAGGGGGGCGTGCCGAGCAGCGCCGCGAGATCTGGAGAGCTGCCAGAGGCGCCCGCGCGCGGAACGCCGAGGTCACAGCCCAGATCACTGAGGGCGCGGCGGAAGTCAGTCAGGTCGCGCGTGACCTGGTCTGCGTACGAAGTCGCGATGCGCAGCTGTTCTTCAATGAACTCTGCGTCACGCGTCCCGATGCGTTCAGCGATGGCCTTGGCGGGCGCCTTGGAGACTGGGCTCGGCGTGGAGTGCAGCTCAGCCAGCAGGCTGCCAAGGATCTGCGCGAGGCCGATGATGGCCTCGGGGGTGCCTTCGGTGTCTTCGAAGCGGTCGGTGCGCAGCGTCTTGTGGGCCTCCGACTCTCGGCGGAGTTGCACGGGAAAGCCGAAGTAGCTGGCGGTGCCCCACAGGGGCTCGGCGTCTGGCGTCGACCAGAGCTTCCGCGAGGTATTGAGTACGCGCTCCTGGACGCTGTCAAAGTAGACTCCGGGTGGGCGCCAGGCTCCGACTCCGGAGTCGCCGAGCTCCTTGAGCTCCAGGATCAAGTCGTCCTCAGGCGCGTCGGTGTCGCCGCGCAGCAGGAGCAAGATCTTCATGCGTGGCCAGCTCGCGACGCCTTTGCCGAAGAGCCTCGCCGCGTCGAGCAGCTGCAGCGCCTCCGCGCTGGGCGGCTGAATCAGGCTCATTCGGTACTCGGTCAGCACCGCGGGTAGCGCTTCGTACGCCCAGCTGGGCAGCTCCGCGAGGACCTCTTGAGGGTCGCTGCTATCAGGCGGGCCGCGCAGCAGGTGACGCTCTCCGTTGCCGTCGAGCTCGGTGAGCTGAGCCAGCTCGTCTCGCGCCGCGAGATCTTTATTCCCACGCCGAAACAAATCGACGAGCACCGGGTTGCCGAGGCCGTCGGTGATGCGGGTGCGCTGGCGCTGCTTTGCCTGGACGCGGATGGTGTCAAGGTAGCCGCGCGCCACGGCGCGCACGACATCGCCTTCCCGGTCGCGCACTGCCGCACGGGCGACTGAATCCGTGGGGTTCGACTGCTGGGCGCCGATCAGCATGCCGACGGCTAGCCGCCGCAAGTCCCAGAGGTAGGGCACCAGGTCGGCGCCGTCGAAGTCGTTGGGTTCGAGGGCGAGCTTGCCGTCGGCTCCCAGCAGCAAGCCGAAGTTCTCCGGGTGGGCGTCACTGGTGCTGAGCACGAGGGGCGCTGCGAGGGCGAAGTCTGACCTGGCGATGCCCTGAGACACCGCACGCCAGTCGTGAGCGAAGACGGGGACGCCTCCACGGTAGTAGTCGTAGAGCGTGGTCGACATGCGGGCGTACTTGCCTGCGACCAGCAGCGGACGATTCATGATCAGCGCCTGATCGGCGCGCGCCATCACGCTCGCGATCTCCCCCTCGCGCTGGTTGTGGACCGCCGATGAACCGCAAGCGCCGAGCAAGACCGGCAGGCAAGCGACACACCGCGCACACCAGCGACGCAGACGAGAACGAGGCATTCGGGAGGCGGGTATCAGTCTGTCCGAGGTGCTGCAACGCGAGCGCTCGACCGACTGCTCGGATTCACACGAACGACACACTTCCGTCTCCGCAGTGACGCGCCGCTGCGGAGGGATCCCGTGCCGGCGATCTCGTCCATCGAGAGCGCCACTTACCGACTCCCACCCAACGGCTGGGGAGAACACGAGGAGAGCGAATGCGGAACTTGCTGAAGACTTCCACCCACGGCGCCTTGGCGCTGATCCTGACCCTCGGCGCCACGAGCCTGATCACTGCCTGCGGCAGCGATGACGAGGGCAGTGGCAATGGCGGCGCCGGCGGCACCGCGGGCACAGCTGGTACCGCGGGGAATGGCGGGACAGCTGGCAACGGCGGGACGGCTGGCAACGGCGGGACAGCTGGCAACGGCGGCACTTCCGGAAACGGTGGCACCGCGGGCAATGGCGGTTCCGCGGGGAACGCGGGGAGTGCAGGCACGGCGGGCACCGGAGCGGGTGGAAGCGCAGGCACCGGCGGCAGCGGCGGCACGGCTGGAGCCGGTGGAGCCACCGGGGGTACGGGTGGGGCCACAGGAGGGACGGGCGGCACCGCGGGGATGACCGGTGACGACACCACGCTCCTCTACTTCGGTGACTACGACACCCTGGGCACGAACGCAGTGGCGAGGATGGGGCTACCGTCGACGTCCCGCACTGACCTGACCTTACCCGGCGATTTCGATCCAAGCGAGACGATCGGCGCCGGAGACGTATCTCCCGACGGAAGCAAGGTGGCGCTCGGAGGACGCAACTCCAGCGGCAACGCGATCTTGGTGACGATGAATGCTGACGGGACTTCGCCTTCGACCGTCTTCACGGCCACCGAAACGGGAACGGAGATTGAGGACATCAAGTACTCTCCCGATGGCAGCATGATCGCGTTCGTTGGAGACGTGGGCGGAACCGATGGCGCAAACAACCTCTACGTCATTCCCGCTGCCGGCGGCACGGCAGTGCCGATGCACACCGAGTTCGGGAACAAGGACTTCGACGTGGTCGCGATGGGTTGGGACCCAGCGACGACTGGGACAGGCACCGCGTACCTGGCATTCGTCGCTGACAGCGTGACCAACGGCGTCTACGAGCTGTTCACCGTGGACGCGCGAGCGACCAGCCCTGCTCCCAACACCGTCGTGGGTGGGAGTGAGATCGTCAGCGGTGGTGATGTGAGTCAGAGCGTCCACTGGGGGAGCGGTAGCAAGCTCTACTTCACCGGCGACTGGGAGGTAGACAACACGTTCCGCGCTTACCGTGCGGACGCTGACGGTCAAAACCGCGAACAGGTTCCTGGCACCTCGCTCACCAACGGCAGTGGCGCTGCGGGGATCGGAAACCTCGAGGTCAGCCCCGACGGAACCAAGCTTGCCTTCACGGCAGACGCGCCCGACGTCGGTCTCTACCAGGTCTACGTGCTGCCACTGTCTGGCGGGGGCGCCGCGGCGCAGGTCTCAAACGTGCTCACCACCGCACCAGGCTCCGGCACTCGGGGCCCGAGCTTCTTCGACGCGATCGTGTGGAGCCCCGATGGTAGCCAGCTCCTGCTCACGGCGGACTGGACGTCGACCAACGACAATGCGTTCGCGCTCTACCTGGTGCCAACCACAGGTATGGGGGGCATGCGCCTCTTCGAGGAACAAGCTGCAACCAACCTGACCTACGTCCATTACGGCTTCGCGGACGGTGGCAAGCGCGTCGTCGCCCTCGGCGACTTGCTCACCAACGGCAGCGATGAGCTCTTCACCACGACGGATCTCACGACCGCGGATCACTCCCTGAGCACGGCGCGCATCGAGGAAGCGCCAGCAGATGGCGACGTCCGGGGCTACGTCGTCCTCCCGTAGTTCCTCATGGATACTCAACACCGAGCGCGCGGCCAACCGGCCGCGCGCTTAGCGTTTGTCCCAGCCCGGGCCTGTCGTTGGAGTGCCCGCCACTCCAGACTTCATCTAGCATCCGCTCGAGGACAGCCTCGGAAAGTTCGTGCGGGGACGGTGCTCACCCTGGAGCAGCCCAGGAAGCGCGAGCACGTCGCAAAACAAAAAACGACGAAAGCTCCAAAGCACGCAGAGTGAAACCGTTTCGTGCGGGCCAGCGTCATCGATCGGCAGCCGAACAGCGACTCGGGCTCGAGCTGAGCGCTACCTCCGCGGCGCCCAAGGTGTTTCTACGCCCTCTTTACACCCTTGCTTGGATCAGGCATCCGCAGTGTCATGGGGAAAGCAGGCGACCAGGACGTCCTGAACGACCACGAGCTCGGCGCCATCAAGCAGCGCATTCAGCGCGCTCACGCGCTGCCAATCCGCGCGCTACCAGACAAGCTGTCACGGAATGGGCGCTTTTGGGTCTTCGAGCAACTCGAGCGCGCCGGCTTCGAACGCACTCCGACCGTCATCCGACGCCCTTTGGAGCGGCAATTGCTCGAGCGACTCGCTGAAGGCCCAATGGCAAAGACAGCGCTCCTCACCCAACTAAGAGGAGCGTCGAAAAAGGAAAGCAGCCGCTTGCTGAGCCGCATGGTGAAGGCCGGACGGCTCGCATTGGTTCGACGAGGTCGAAGCGATGTAGTGATCCTCCCGGAAGCATGTGCGCCACACGCGCGCGTCGATGAGCTGCGGCGCCTGAAGCGAGAGCTCGATCGCCTGCTGCGAGCGACTCGTGCAGGCAGCCAGCCGCGACGCCTCCTGCGAAGGGACGTCGAGCAGCTTCTCGGCCGAGTACCCGCTGCAAAGCTTCAGCCGGAAGCGGTGCTCCTCGATCGCCTGAAGGAGCTTGGAGCGAAGGACCCTATCGTCTTTGTCCCTGAGCTGATCCGTAGCCTGGATGGTGGGGGTGAGGAAACGCTTAAAGTGCTCCTCGCGTTGGCTCGCAAGCAGCGTATCGAGCTGCGCCCCGAGAGCGCCAGCGGGCTCCTGAGCGCCGCTGATGCCTCCCTGTGCCCCATGGGTCCTGGTGGCATCCCCCTGAGCTACGCCCGCTTGATTGAAGGAGCCGAGCCATGAGCAGCCACCTGAATCCATTCCGCGCGGAACACGCAGATCCCTGGGGAGACTCACCCGACGTCTTGAGCCTGAACAAGGCAGCCAGCGACGCGGTCGTCAACGCGACGAAGCTGGTCCGCGCCGAAGCTCGAGAAACAGCGCCACGCTCTAGCATCATCACCATCCTTGGCCCAGCCGGTGCGGGCAAGACACACCTCTTTCAACGGCTGCGCCGCCAGTGTGGAGCAAAGGCGGCGTTCGTCTTGCTGCGCCCAGACCTGGCCGCCCCTTCGACGCCAAGGCATGTCCTCTTGAGCGTGCTCGACTCGTTGAAGCACTCCCCAACCAACGTCTCCGACCCTCAGTTCGACGTATTGGTCGGCGCGTTCCTCACGGAGTGCGATCCGCTCACGGGGGAGTGGCCCCAGGTGCTCCTTGAGCAGTACCGGGCGGCTTCCGCCGACGAGGTGGACCGACTCATCGAAATGGGCGTCGATCTGCTGGAAGATCGCTTCGGCGGCGAAATCAGCACCGACTACGCCGAGCTTCTGCTGAGGACTCCGTTCATGCCGCGCACCGGTCGCCGCGCCGCATTGGCGTGGCTGTCCGGGCGGGAGCCAAGCGAGCCGCACTTGAAGCGCCTGGGTCGCACTCAGCCGTTGGCCGACGCCGACGTCGTTCCGGCCCTGCGCACACTGTCCGCTGTAGCCAGTTTCGGCTCTCCGATCGTCCTGGTGTTCGATCAACTCGAGAACCTGATCGGGCCCGGGGATGAGAACTCGAAGGTAATCGCCCACGCCAACCTCGTCGCTGAACTATACGACAGCATGCGCGGCATGGTGATAGTCCAAATGGGATTGGACGGCGAGTGGCGCCGTCGTTTCCGCCCGGCACTGAGTGATGCGCAAGCTTCTCGTCTCGAACGAGAGCTCATCCAGCTCAGCCTACCCAACCCTCATCAGAAAGAAGAGCTAGTACGGCACTGGATCGCCAGGCTGCCGCAAGAGGATCGCCCACACCCCTACCCGTTCCCGTTCACCGAGGCGCAGATCGCAACGTGGCTCGAAACGCCGGGCTGGACTCCACGTCGGCTGATGATCGCCTGCCGGGACGTGCTCGACGGGGTCCAAGTCGACGACCCTGCCGGCTCGGCGGGACAGGCGACCGCGGGCCCGACGCAGGACGAGCAGCTCGAGCAGCTGTGGGAGGCTCACCTCCGGATAATCCGCGCCGAGCTGACCGACATCGCGGCGGCTGGCCAGTGCGTCGATGGCACACGGCTGATGAGCGGCGTGTTGACCGCGCTAGCGCTGATCGACGGGGCGCACAGCAACCAGCGGATGTCCAAAGACATGTCGGGCGCGAACGTCGAAATTCCACCTCGCAGGCTGCGCGTCTACGCGCTCCAACAGTCCCATCACCGCAGCGTAGGCGCTGCGCTACAGCGCCTGCTCGATGAGACGCAGGAAGGGGCGGTATTGGCACTTCGAGAGTGGGCCCAGGATTTTCCCCCCACATGGAAAGCAGTCAACTCGGCTGCAGACGCATTCCGCGCGGCACCCGGCGGCTCACTACACTGGGTCTCACCGGACGAGGTCTGTCAGCTGCTCGCGCTACACGACTTGCTTCGGTCGGCGCGCTCGCAGGATGTTACTGGGTTGAACGGCGAGCCAATCCCCGCGCAGGAGATTCTCGCGTGGTCGCGGGCGACCCTTGGCTGGCGCGACTGGGAAGTCATGCGAAACCTGATGGCTCTGCTCGGGCTCGCGGTCAGCGAGGTCGAGCCGGAGTCTGCAGCTGAAACCGAGACGGAAGAGCGCGTCGTTGAATCCCCATCGACGGCTCCAAGCACTCCCGCCGGGCGCTCGGCGCGGACGCCTACGAACGCACTGGAGGCGCTCACTCAGCTACGACTTGCATCTGTGGAGCGCCTGGTGCGAGAGGTGCGTCGCGCAGACTCCAGCATCACCCGGTCTCGTGTCCTCGCGGAACTGAAGGAACTAGGAGTTGAGGCACACTGGTTCGGACGCAACTTGGTAGGTCTAAGCACCGTCCTTCCCAAGCAGAATGGAGCGGAGGGAGCATGACCAGCTTCAACGTCACCGAAGTCCGCAACGCGCTGCGCTGTCCGAGAGTGTTTGCGTTGGGGCGCGTGAAGGGCGAGCAAGTCGCGTTCCCAATTGGCGCGTCCGCTTTGGGCGGCACGTTTCATCGCATCGCTGAGCGCTTACACGCGCACGCCGCGGATCCGCCGGCATCGCTCAAGCAGCTTCCGGTGGATGCACCAGTAGACACAGTCGCCGCCATTCTTGCTGACTGGATCTTAGGATACCTCGCGGAAATTCTTGTTACGAATACGGCCTTGCAGAGCATGCCGACGGAAGTCGACGAGCTCGCGGAGGCGCTGCGCGAGTTCGCTCACTATTTGGCCGAGCGAGTCGCGGCGAGACCGGAGGGCCCGGGTGCAGCCCTCGCCGCGTACTTGAAGGGTGCAGAGATCGCCGTCGAGCAGGTGCTCGGCGAGAAGGCGCAAGAGCCCGTGCGCCTCTCCGGGCGCGTGGATGCGATATTCGAACCCGAAGCACAACTGTTCGAGGTGGCTGAGTACAAGCTCACCGACGAAGACAACGAGGAACTCGACAACGCGCAGGTCGCGCTCTACCGGCAAATGCTGCGCTGGGATCGCGGCATCGACGCGACCCCGGTGGTCCTCCGCTTCACGCCCACGCTCTCGACGACGCGACTCGATCCTGAGGCCGCCGATAGACTCGCGGAGCGCGAGCTGTTTCCTCTCATCCAGCGGATGGTGCTGTGGGACGACGAACCGCTGTCAGCCCCAGCCACTCAGCGCAAAGACTTGTGCCCGTCGTGCCCGGTGCGAGACGCGTGTCGGCAAACGTACTCGGAGCGACTCACGCAACGCGACGAACCACCCTCGAGCGCCTGGCGTCCACGGCCAAATGCCAGTGGCCAAATCGTGCTGCCCCCGGAGCCTGAACGCCCCAAGAGTCTGGACGGTGATGAGGTCGGCGAACGGGAAGCAAGCATGCTCGCGACCGCCATCGCGGAGAGCTATCGCAGCCAAGGGGTGCACGCCGTGGTCAAGCCACCCCGCGTGGGTGCTCGCCTGATCACGCTCGAAGTGAGCGTCCAGCGAGGTTCAATCAATCAAATCGATCGGCGAAAAGACGACGTCTTGCACTCACTGGAAGCCACCCATGAGATCAAGGCCGACTTCGAGCGCCAACGCAGCCTACGAATTTTCCGCGTAGCAAGACGGCAGCCACGAGACGTGCAGCTTGCCCCGCTGATCGAGCGGGAACGTGCGTGGCTCAGTGAGCGCCCCGGCCGCTTCGTGTTGGGTGAGTCGACCGAAGGCGACGTGATCCGTGGGGATCTGGGAGATCACTCTTCGTGCCACTTGCTGGTCGCCGGCATGACCGGTAGCGGCAAGTCGGTGCTGCTCAAAGGCATCGTCGCTAGCCTCGTCGAGCTCCACGATCCGTCTTCGATCCAGCTCACTTTGGTGGACCCGAAACGAGTGACCTTCGGAAGCTTCGCGAACTCGGTCTCCGCGTACCTCGCCCGGCCACTGGCCTACGACGCCGAGCAGGTGTTGACCTTGCTCGAAGAGCTCAACGCGGAAATGGACGAGCGGTATCGCGCGTTCGAGCCCTTGTCCGTGGAGAATCTGGACGAATACAACGACGCGGTAGCCGCTCCACAGCGGCTACCGCGACAGGTGTTGTTCGTCGACGAGTTCCAAGATCTCGTCACCACCAAAGCAACCGCCGAACCGTTCTTCGCGCTTGTGTCGCGGCTCGGTGCCAAGGCGCGTGCCGCCGGGATCCACTTGATCTTGGCCACCCAGCGCCCCGACCGCACCGTCGTTCCAGGACGAATCAAGGCGAACCTCACGGGTCGCATCGCGCTGCGCGTGCCCGAAGCGATCAACTCCCGCATCATCCTCGATCGAAAAGGCGCAGAGCAACTGCTGGGGCGAGGAGACATGCTGGTGAATCTGACTGGTGAGACGATTCGGGGTCAGGCACCCCGTGTGTGACCTCGGCTCTCGTCGAACTCATCGCGCACAGAACGCGACTCCGTGGGGGCCGCGCCCCCTCGAGGCGGAATCCCTTTTCCACGTGACAACATCTTGAGAACACACGCCAGCGTCAGGAGATCCCGAGCTGGTGTCCCGCGCCAGGACCGACGACTTGTAGCCTAACGCGGTTGCCACTCGTAGAGCCCGCTGCCGTCGAAGATCTGCACCGGGGCGGAGACAGCCAGCCCATCCACCTTGAGCGCCTGAGTCGTGGTGCCGTTGCTCCCGTTCTTCTGTGTGAATAGAACGCGATCACCGCGAGGTGACCAACCTATAGCGCCCAGGGTGACAAAGGCGCTCCCTGTCGAGTAAACGGGAAGACTGGTTCCGGGAGGATTCGTCGAGACATCACGCAAGTAGGCGCTACTTCCCACCGCATAGAAGGCGGTCAACTGGGCAGATGAAATCTGCACGGATGTGCTCGGCGACACAAGCCCCACCGCCTGAATCGGACTGCTGTCGAGGTAGGCGAGGTAACTGCCGCCTGAGTTGGAGTAGGTCAGGCGTGTCTCGTCATCGTTCCAACCGGCGGAAGAAGGGTATGGGTCACCGGTCAGAGGCGTGCTGGCTTGGGTCGCCGTTTCCATCAGTGCAGCAGTCGTTCCGTCGTGATGCATGAGGTATTTCCCCGTGGGCGACGCCCCACACGCCACAGCGTTCTCCGTGGTGAGGTCCGTTGGGGACGCAACGTTCGCTGCGTCGAACAGGCGCAGCGGTGAGCTCCCGCAGGTCACGAACCGGTGCCCCCCAGGGATCCAGTTCAGGTAAGTCGCCGACGGGATCGCCGCGCCTGGCTCGGTTCCGCTTGCGCTCCTAGCGACCACGAAGCGTCCCTGTGACGTCTTGTACTGAATGTAGTCCCCATCGCTGGACCAGGACATCTCGTTGACCGCTGCCGTTGCCTCGCCAATTTGCCGCAGGGAACCGTCTGGCAGTCCCACGTAAAGCTGGTTCGCGCCGGGGTAGCCGTTCAACAGCAAGAACTCATTTCGGGTCGGAGACCACTGGAGCTCAATCGCCTGGTAGGTGAGCACGGTCGTCGTGGGCAAATCTTGATACGCAGGCAACAAGCGCAGCTCGCGGGTGCTCGAGACGGAACTCACGATCTGACCGTCGTAAGACCATGCGGTGTCCGGGTAGCCGCCAGCAGCGGCGGTGATAGTGAAGCTTTCGGTTGGACCGGTTTCGTCGACGCGTTGAACCAGGACCTTGCCGCCGTCGTGGATCAGCAGAGCGCTCCCATCGCGAGACCATGCGTGGAAGCCACCAGTGTTTGGTATGCGGAACGACTTGATGTCCGCCAGGTCGTCGATGCCGATCAGATAGACGCTCTGTCCCGAGGTCACCGTGAGCCAGGGGTAAGATGTCGGACCGGCTCCTGCCGTCCCCCCGGTCCCTGCAGTGCCCGCGGTGCCACCCGCCGTGCCACCGGCACCACCGCTCGTACCACCGGCTCCGCCAGCCGCGCCACCGGCTCCGCCAGCCGCGCCACCTGCGCCACCAGTAGCTGCCGTGCCGGCGCTGCCACCTGTCGCCCCCGCTCCAGCCGTGCCGCCAGTGCCGCCCGCGCCGGTGCCGCCCGCACCGGCGCCCCCAGCGCCACCGTCGCCGTGTCCACCGTCACTCGAGTCGCCTGAACAACCGCATGTGAACGCGACCGACAGTGCGACCGCGCAGACTAGACCTCTTCCTGCCATCGTGAACGGGATAGTAGGATCGCACCAGAGCGCAAGCACCTTTTGGGGGGACCGCGCGGCAACCTGAGGGCCTACACTCACTCACCGCGGACCCCACTCCGTGTGGTTGGGAAGCGCTCAGATCCACAGCTCCGTTGCAGACGTATGGCTCAAGCCACCACCGTCGCTTGCGTCGCTTCCCTCACCCCCGAACCCTCACCCAGGGGCACACTCACCTCCAGGCGAGTACCGCCCTCCTCTAGTCTCTCGAGGGTCAACGTCGCGCCCAGCGCAGCGCAGCGCTCCTTGATACTGGTGAGTCCAAGGCCGGGCGACGCATCGTCTGACCTGGGTTCGTTGAAGCGCCGGCCGTCGTTTTCAACTACGAGCAGCAGCTCGCGATCGACGAGCTCGACACTCACGAACAGCGTACGCGCGCTTCCGTGAACGAAGGCATTGTTGATGGCCTCTTGGGCGATGCGGAACACGTGCAGCTCCGCGCTCCGCTCGAGCACGCCGTCCACTTCACGTATCTCTGCATCCAGCGTGAGCCCGGGCTGCTCGGGCAAGTCGTCGACCAGGCCTTTGAGCGCCGCGGTAAGCCCCAAGCGATCGAGCCGGTCGGGATGCAGTCCGTGGCTCAAGGCCCGCGCCTCATCGATTCCGCGCGAAACCAAATCGCGCGCGCGCTCAGCGGCGCTGGACGACTCTCCCGCCAAGACCCCCTTGAGCACGACCAGGAGCTGCCCGATGCCGTCGTGGAGGTCGCGCGCCACCCGCCGCCGGTCGTGATCTTGTTGCTCCATCAGGCGCGTCAGGCCCCGCGCTCGCTCACGCTGGATCTCGATCTCCCGACCGAGCCTGAGTTCACTGCTCTCTTGCTTCGCGCGCTCCCGCTCAGCGTCGATCAGGCGGATACGATACCCAAGGGCGAAGCTCAGCAGGACGACCTCGAGCGCCGACGCGACCTGCAGGTGGTACTCGGTCAAGTTCGTGTACGGCGTCAACCCAAAATAGCGCATGGAATAGACGATGCCCGTTATGAGGTACATCGACCACGCCACCAAGAACAGCCGCGCGAGGCGATCGCCGCGCCGGCTGAGCACGATCGCCACCACCAGGATCACGAACAGCGCGACGATCTGCGCGAGCGCCGCCAGGCCATCGGCGTAGGTGCCATCCGTGAAGATCAAAGACAGCATCCCGATGGCTGGCACAGCGGGCACCCAGCGTAAGATCCGGTCGGAAACAGGCGTGTGGCGCTTGGTGTCCAGCAAGTGACGACAGAAGCCCGTCATCGCGAGGGCGCTGACCCACAGCATCGCGACCGTCCAGAAGCGCGGGTTCGGCGCCATGAAGGTCGCAATGGGTCTGAGCCACGACGCCTCCGCGACGTGCATGTTGCGCGCCAGGAAGTACCAGAGCGTCACCCCCACGTGAGCGACGTAGTAGCCATATGCGGGGCTCCTCAGGATCGCCCACAGCACGAGGTTGTAGAGCATGAGCGCGAGGAGCACCCCGTAAAACGCACCGTGCGCCAAGTTGGAGATGGCATAGCTCTCGTTGAACGCAGCCTCGGTACCGACGACCGGGGTTGGCGCCTGCAGGCGCCCGGCATAGCGAAAGTAGAGCGTCGTTGACTTTCCTGGCGGCAATTGAAAGCGCACCGCGAACCCCGTCCGTGGGTGCGCCGAGGGCACCTTGGTCCCGACTAGCTTCACGACGCTGCCATCTGGTCGGTACGCGTCGAGCGTCATCGGCCACGGGTGGCCCTGCCACGCCAAGAGCTCACTCGAGTGGCTGTGATTGATCACGCGCAAGCGCACCCAGCCCGCGGCGTCGCTGATGTGGAAGCGCGGGTCGCTGCCCGGTGTCTGCCAGTCGCCACTCCGCTTGGCTGACTCGAGGTCGAGGCCACCCGTCGGATCCCGGAGCACGCTCACGCTGTAGCGCGCCTGGGCCACCTCGCCGTCGCGCAGCTCCAGGGCCGCGCCACCACCATCCACTGCGTCAGCCTGGATCACGCGCTCCGCAGCGCGGCCACACGCGATGCAAAGGAAGGCGATCAGCAGCGCGAACAGCCAGCTCC
>JBFXBK010000122.1:0-22512 GCA_050183255.1 Polyangiaceae bacterium
CACTGTGCCGAACGAGAGCGCCACGATGGTGCTGCTGGTCGCGAAGAAGGTGAAGGGCGAGGCGATGTTCCTCTTCTCGCCCGACGGCGGCGTCCCTGAGTCCACCTCGCACCCTTTCCGCGTGGCAAGGTTTACGAACGACACCAAGGGGCTGCTCGAGCGCGGCCCGATCGCGGTCTTCCAGCAAGGCTCGTTCCTTGGTCAAGGCATGGTGGAGCCGCTGCCCCCCAAGGCTTCGGCGACCGTGCCGTTCGCTCTGGAGCGCAGCTTGTTGATCAACTCGGATCTCAAGGTCGACAGGCGCCACTCCCGTCTCTACAAGATCGAAAACGGTCAGATCATGATCGAGCGCGACGTGGTCTACGAGACCACGTACAACGTGAAGAACGGCGGCGGCGAACCCGCGAAGCTCCTGGTGAAGCACCCGCGCCAAAGCAGCAGCACGCTGTTCGAGCCGCCCCAGGGCACCGAGGACAACGTCGATCACGCGCTGGTGCCCCTCAACGTGAAGCCTCACAGCAGTGGCAAGTTGCTTGTCGAGGAACGTCAGCCCTCCCAGGAATGGACCAGCTGGACCAGCGACCTCGCCCGGGAGGCGATCGAAGCTTTCCTCAAGGCGCCGCCGAAGGAGATCGACGCCGAGCGCGTCGACCGCGTGCGCAAAGCGTGGGAGCTACGCGACAAGCTGAAGAAATCAGAGGATGAGCAGAACAAGCTCTCCCTCGAGCGCAACGAGCTCGAGCGCTTCGCCCGGGAGGATCGCCTCAAGCTGAAGAGCTTGGAGAAGAACCGCTTCGCTGACGACCTCAAGCGCACGCTGACTCAGCGCTTGACGGACAACACGAAGCGCATGGAGCAGATCGAGAAACGTTTGGTCGAGGTGAGCCTGGCGCTCGAGGAGCAGCGTATTCGCTTCGCTGACGCGCTTCGCGGTCTGCGCATCGTCATCAGTCGGCCACAAGACAAGTAGCCGTCGCGCCACAAACGCAAGAGCGGCCCGATTCCTATGGAGGAGTCGGGCCGCGTTGCTTCAGCGCTCGGCTTTCAGCGCCGGTTCACTTGAGCAGCTTCTCGAGCTCGCCGTTCTCGAACATCTGGCTGACGATGTCGCAGCCTCCCACGAACTCGCCCTTCACGTAGAGCTGGGGGAAGGTGGGCCACTCGCTGAATTCCTTCATGCCCTCCCTCAGGCTCTGATCCGCGAGGATATTCACGTCTTTGAACGACACGTCCATGCGCTTCAGGATGTCGACGACGCGCGCCGAAAAGCCGCACTGAGGGAACAGCCGACTGCCCTTCATGAACAGCACGACCTGGTTCCCGTCGATGGTGGTTTTGATCTGGTCGCGAAGTGCTTGTTCCATTTTCATCTCTCCGTGCACCTACGTGAGGTGCGTTGGTTGACAGCAGGGGTCGCGGTGCACTGCCAGGACTAGTGTGGCGTGCGAGCGCCGCGGCCGCTGTTAGGTTGTCTCTGTTGGGCTCAGTGCCGTAAAAGAAAGCGCGTGAATGGGCCCTTGCATGGCCTCACCCAGCGCCGCGTAGACCATGCGATGTCGGGCGAGCGGCGCTTGGCCCGCGAAGCGTTCACTCACGATCCGCAGCTCATAGTGATCCTGGGTGCCCGTAAGGTCCGTGATTTGGACCACAGCATCGGGGAATGAGGCCAAGAGGCGCGCTTCCAGTTCGCTCGGCGGTAGCATCTTCGACTTTCACATGGCCTATGGCCTGCCCGTGGTCAACCCCGCTGCGAGACGCTGCGTCAACCCGGTCCGATCTCCAGTAGACGCGCGATCTCGCGGCTAGCCCGCGAGGCGCGATTCGCGTCCTTGAAGGGAAAAGTGATGCGCGTTGGCCCGTCAGCGGGACCCGCCAGCATGCCGCCCTGGGCGCCCAGCCACAGTCCGACGTCGGCCCGAGACGAGGCGGCGGCGGCTTTGCGGATCCCTTCGAACAAGGTCGCGCGGTCCGGTGCGGCGGCGTCCGCGATAGCGAGGGTGGAGACGTGGGGAGACGTCGAGTACGTGCCCATGAAGTAGATCAAGGAACCAACGGCTTCACCTGGGGAGGGCCCAAGGAACCACGAGCCGATGTGATGGTTCGAGTCACCACTACAGCGCGCGTACAAGGCTCCGTGGGTGGAGCCTGAGCGCTGAGCCAGAGCGTTGGCGAACATCACGTACTGGATCCGCTGCTTCTCGTCGAAGTAGGGGTTGATGTACGTCCCCTTGAATGTCAGCACGAGCGAGCGCCTCGCTGGGATCCCCGCGGCACTCAACGACGACTCCGAAACCTCCACGTGTGTCCCAACCCCGGAGAGCCTGCTGAGCGCAGGAGCCTGAGTCCAGGTTACGCGCGGCTCCGGCCCTGCGAAGTCGATGAAATCTCCGAGCAGCTTGCTGCGATCGAAGGCTTGGTCGTCCGCACGCTGCAGCGCGAGCTCCACGACCCAGCCTTCGACGTCCAACGGGCCAACGGTGGCCCCCCGCATGACCCTCGAACGGGTGCGCTGACACACGCTGGCTGCGCGCTGCTCGCTGTCCGCCGCCTCTGCCGCCGATGCCGCCGATGCCGCCGGAGCGGCTGAAGACGCCGGCTCTTCGAGCGTCACCGGGCGGCCCAGCCACCACCAACCAACGCCGCCGAGCAGCGCGAAGAGCACGAGGGGCCCGAGCCATCCAGGTAGTTGCAGCAGACGCGCGGGGCGGGTGGGCGGCAGCGAGCTGCGGCGCGCCGCCACGAGTTTCCTCGCGGTATCCAGGCAGCGCCGCGCGCGGTCCTCTTGGCTGAGCTCAGCCCAGCGTTCGAGCAAGTCGCCTAGAGGGGCCTCGACGTTGGGTCCGTTGCCGATGAGCCGTGCGCAGTCGGCGTCGACACGCACTTCGCCCGCCACGCCAAAGCGGGTGATGCACTCCGCCACGTGGGTGGTGATTTCTTCGAGGTGGTGGCTCGTGTGCTCAGACACAGACTAGAGCGAGCATAGCCAAAACCACTCGAGTTGCCCCCGCTCGTTGGCTTGGAGTCAGCTGCTAGCGCTCGCATTGGGGCGCCTGGAAGAGATCCCGCCTCGGCTTGCGGCGCGGGGCCGGAGTCACTAACAGGGCGATGACGCTCGTCCGGGCGTCACCGAACTCGAGGAAACACGTGCAAAAACCACTGATCTTGCTGGCGAACGACGACGGCTTCCGTGCCGAAGGGCTCCAAGCGCTTCGGGGTGCGCTCGCAGAAGTCGCAGAGGTCGTGGTTTGTGCACCTGCCTCCGAGCAAAGCGCCAAGAGTCACTCGCTGACGTTACACCGGCCCCTACGCTTGATCCGCCACGAGGCCGGGGTCTTCTCTGTCGACGGCACTCCAGCGGACTGCGTCTACGTGGCGCTGCATTCCGGAGATCGCGTGGTGCCACGGCGCCCCGATCTCGTCATGTCTGGCCTGAACCACGGGGTGAACCTGGGAGACGACGTCTTCTATAGCGGTACCGTCGCCGCGGCACGGGAGGCAGCTCTGAAAGGTGTTCCGGCGATCGCGGTCTCGGCCGACAACAGGGCCAACCGCAGCGCGGCGGTGCGTGTCGCGGCAGCGATCGCCCAGAGCCTGCTTCGAAATGCCCCTGGAGAGCTCGCGCTGCTCAACGTCAACTTCCCGGCCGGCTCCGAATGGCAGCTCGCTGCGACCCGCCTCGGCACTCGTCGCTACCTCGACGCGGTTGAGTTTCGGCAGGATCCGCGGGGGAAGGAGTACCTGTGGATCGGCGGCTCGGGAGTCGAACACAACACGCTCGCTGGTTCGGACACCGAGGCCTTCGACCGAGGCGAAGTCGGGGTCACGCCCTTGGTTCTAGACCTCTGGCGCTCCGCGCAGCAGAGCCTCGCCGACCAGGTGGTAGCCGACGCATCAACCTGAAAAGCTGCCGTCAGTCGCCGATCGCGCAGTGGATGCGCGGGGTGCCGACGCCCCTCGCAGCGCGGGTCAAGTAACCGTGCGAAGGCTTCAGGCTGCAGCCAAACGGTGCTACTCCTGTGCGCCATGGCGAACCGCAAACGTGGCTCAAAGGCAGCACCGGCAGCAATGCCTGCTCGTCGCTCACCAACCCCCCGTGGCGTGGACAAGTCTCAAAGCGGCGCCGCAAAGACGGCCAAAGAACGTACCGCGAGGAAACGCAACACGGAAGGGTCTCCGCAGCGCGCTGCTCGCGTGACTAGCCGCGGCAGCAGCCCCCTCGCGGAGGTCGTGAACCTCGATCCGATTGCTCACGTGCGCGGGCTGATCCGCGACATCGCTGACTTTCCGGTGCCGGGGATCTTGTTCAAGGACATCACGCCGCTGCTCGCGGATCCGAAGGGCTTCCACATCGTGCTGGATGCGCTCGCGCACCGCTTCACCGGCGAGCACGTCGACGCAATCGTGGGCATCGAATCCCGGGGTTTCATCTTCGGCGCGGCACTCGCTGCGCGCCTGAACACCAGCTTCGTCCCCGTGCGCAAGCCGGGCAAGTTGCCCTACCGCACGGATAAAGTCGCGTACTCGCTCGAGTATGGCGAGGCTGAGCTCGAGATGCATCGGGACTCCCTGAAGGAGGACGCGAGCGTGGTCGTCGTGGACGACTTGCTTGCCACCGGAGGCACAGCCGCGGCCGCGGCAGAGCTCGTGCACCGGCAGGGTGCGTACGTTTCTGCGTTCGCGTTCGTGATCGAGCTGGATGACCTCGCTGGCCGAGACAGGCTTTTGCCCCATCCCGTCGTCAGCGTCCTGCACTACTAGCACGCTCGAAATAGCCTGCACTGGCCTGCGCCGGTGGCGCAGGGTTATGCTCAAAGGCGATGCGCAAATCGTTGAGCGGAATCGCGGGTGCTGCCGCGCTCAGTCTCTTGCTGGTCGTAGCTTGCTCCGGTGGGGACGAGGGCGGTGGGTCCGCTGGTGGAAACGCGGGGGTGGGGGAGCCATGCAGCGGCAATGAGTGTCGCCGCGGACTCGCGTGTAGCCCCGGCGGCGTGTGCCAGCCTGCGGGTGACATCGCGTTCGGTGCGGCCTGCACCATCAGCGCAGAGTGCAAAGACGAGCTCCAGTGCGTCGACTCGCGTTGCATCAACGCCGGCTCCGGTCTCGCGGGTGATGCGTGCCTCGCGGATACAGACTGTTCCCACGGTCTACGCTGCGCGATTGTCGGCTTCGGCGCGCAGTGTGTGCCCGAAGGAAACACGGACCTCGGCGGGAGCTGCGCCACTCCCTCGAGCTGTTTCGGTGGTCTGACCTGCGTGGGTGGTGAGTGTCAAAAGCCACCGGCGGGCGGCTCCAGCCTCGGAGCCTCGGAATTCCCTGGCGTGACGTGTGCGCCGATCTCAGCGGGGACGGTGCGTGCGTTCTTCGAGGTACCGGGCGTCAGCGATCCCGCTGGACAGGCCGGAGACTTCTTCCGGCTGCCGTTCCCAAATGATGTGCTGTTCGACGACGGAAAGCTGAACCTCAAAGGCTTTCCCACGCCGGGCTCGGCGCTGCTGGGCTACGACCCGGTGAAGATCTACGTCGACGCCCTGACGCAAAGCGCGACGGGCTGGGGCACGTATCCAGCGGTGATCTTCCGCTTTTCGGGGCACATCGACTTCGAGTCGTTCCAATTCGTGGAAGGCGTGAAGAAGCCAGTGCAGTGGGTGGACATCACCCCTGGCGACGACTTCGGTCGCACGTCGGGGCTGCGCTGGGTCGCCAACGAAGCCGGCGGAAAATATATCTGTTCCGACTATTTCGCGATTCAGCGCCCTCAAGGGTCGCCGATGATTCCAGGGCACAGCTATGCGGTGTTCCTGACCACGGACGGCAAGGACAAGTCGGGCAACGTGATCGAGCGCTCGCCCCAGTTTGAAGCCCTGCTCGCGGACTCAGCGCCGAGCGATCCGGTGCTCGCCAAGGCTCACGCCAAGTTCGCAGGCTTCCGGAGTTACCTCGCGGATCAAACCATCGATCCTGCGACGATCCTCAACGCGACAGTGATCACAGCCGAGGACGTGCGGGCCCCGATGCGTCAGGTCGCGAGCGCGGTGGCCGCGGCCCCAGTGCCGAGCGCAAGCGGCTGGGTGCGCTGCGACACCGGCGTGCAGTCCCCCTGCCCCGACGCGGAAGGCGACCGTGGTTGCCAGGCTGAAGGCGCCGACTTCACCGAGTACCACGCGCTGGTTGACCTACCGATTTTCCAGGCGGGAGACGCGCCTTACCTGACGAGCGGCGGAGCGATCCAGAGCAGCGTGCAGCGCACCGAGTCCGTCTGCCTCTCGGTCACCGTCCCGAAGGGCGCCACGATGCCAGCTGAAGGTTGGCCCGCGGTGGTGTTCGCACATGGCACTGGCGGTAGCTTCCGTTCCCACGTGCGGGACGAGGTAGCTGGCGCACTGGCGAAGGCGAGCACGCCGTTCGTCGTGCTCGGGATCGACCAAGTCGAGCATGGACCCCGGCGCGGCGGCTCCACGGAGTCTCCGAACAATCTGTTCTTCAACTTCGCCAACCCGGCGGCGGCGCGCGGCAATCCGCTCCAAGGAGCAGCGGATCAGCTCTCCCTGGGGCGCTTCGCGGCGGCGCTGGACGTCAACGGGGCGGACACAGGAGGCGAAGCGATCAAGGTGGATCCGCTGCGCGTCGTCTTCTTCGGACACTCGCAGGGTGCCACGGAAGGCAGCCTCGCGATACCCTACGCAACGGATTTCCGCGCGGCAGTGCTATCCGGCAACGGCGCGAGTCTGAAAGATTCGTTGCTCACGAAGACGCAACCAGTGAACTTGAAGGCCGCGGTGCCCCTGGTGCTGGGTGACTTCAACGCTGATTTCGAACTGGTGAGCGGTACGAATCACCCGGTGCTGACGTTGCTCCAGCAGTGGGTCGATCCGGTCGATCCCCTGAATTTTGCTGGCTTGTGGCGCACGCCGGAGATGGACATGCTGCAGAAAAGCGTCTTTCAGACCTACGGCCTCGGAGACAGCTACAGCACGCCTGTCACCCTTGCGACGTACATCCAAGCCGGCAAGTTCGACCTGGCGACGGCGGACTCGAGCGCCAATCCGCCCGATCCCCTGAGCGGCATCACCGAGCAGAGCGGCGCGGTGAGCGGCAATCTGGGCAGCGGCACCGAGACGCTGACGCTAGGCGCCCGCGAGTACGGTCCGCCCAGCGGTCAGGATGGCCACTTCGTCGTGTTCGACGTCGCTAGTGCCAACGCCGACATGGTGCGCTTCCTGGTCGCCGCCGCTCAGAACATGACACCCAGCGTGGGCCAGTAGAGCTCCGCCCACTCTCCGGCGCCGCGCGGCTCACGTCACGCTGCGACGTTTCATTCTGGACGCGGGACGGGGAAGGGAACCACCGCGTCCAGACTCGCCTCGTCCAGCGCGAGCATCAGCAGTCGGTCGAGCCCCAGCGCATTGCCACCCGCGGGCGGCATACCTTCCTCGAGTGCCGCGAGGAAAGGCTCATCCAACGGATAGACGGGCATCTGCCGTGCGCGGCGATCTTCGATGGCTGCGACGTAACGACGCCGCTGTTCGGCGGCATCGGTCAGCTCACCGAATCCGTTGCAGAGCTCGACGCCCGCCAAGTAGAGCTCAAAGCGTTCCGCCGTCTCAGGATCGAGCGGATCCGGACGCGCGAGGGACGCCTGGCTCAGGGGATAGCCGTGGAGAAACACCGGTCGCCCGAGGGCGGTGAGACCTGGTTCGACGCGGTCCACCATCAGCTCGAAGTAGCGGTCCTCGTCGCTGCGGGCGAGCTCCACCACGTCCTCCACGCCAGCGAAGCGGCGGTACGCGTCCCGCACGCTGATGCGCGCGAACGGTCTCGTGAGGTCGTAGGTTGCGCCCCGATAGGGTACGCGGGCGAGCTGAAGCTCAGGATCGCGCAACGCCTGAACGACTCCAACCACCAACGCCTCGGTGTCCGCCATCACCTCAGCCATGCCCGCGTAGGCGCGGTACCACTCGAGCAGCAGAAACTCGGGCTGATGTAGCGCGCCCAGCTCTTCGGCGCGAGACGCCCGAGCGATCTGGTAGATGCGCGTTAGTCCCGCCACCAGGAGGCGCTTCATGTGGTGCTCGGGCGACGTGATCAACCAGCCTTCATGCGCGGGGAGCGCGTCCACGTGCAAGTCGAGCCCCGGCGCTGGCACGCGGACGGGAGTATCCACCTCGAGGAACCCCGCGGCGTCGAAGTAGCTGCGTACGAAGCGCTGGGCGGCGGCCCGCGCGCGCATCCGCTGCCCCAAGCGCCGGGCGTGTTCCCCGGGCGCGGACGGCGCAGCAAGTTTCCCCGCGGCAACACTCACCAGCGCCCCGACATACACAACGCCAGCTTCCACGCTGGAGATCTGCGCGACTACCAGGTCGCCGGGCACGGCTGAACCTGTTTGTTGCAGCGTCGGTGTACAGCGGCATTCGAGGCTCATTTCCGCATCTTCGAGCACGAGGCGGGCTGAAGAGAGGTGCGTCAGCCGACCGCGCACCTCACCCCCAACCAAGGAGTCCGCTCGCAAGGCCAAGACGGCCTGGGAAACGTCGAGCGCGCCGCTCGTTCCGCCTGCGCCGCTCATCCCGCCCGCGCCTTTCCGAGCGCCCGATCAGCCACCGCTGAACGCGCGAGCCGCAAAGCTCGCGATCTGGTGGCCCATCCACGGGCCGACCAACGCGAGCACGACGGCGACCACCAGCAGGCGAGGCAAGTGTGCGAGCGTGATATCTTGCACCTGAGTTGCCGCCTGGAAAATCGCAACGAAGAGTCCAGCCAGCGCCGCGGCGCCGATCACGGGTAAGGAAACGGCGATGCTGAGGAGCAGGGCCTCTTGAGCCTGAGCCATCAGATCGCTCACGGGCATGGCTAGTTGCTCCCCGCCGCGCCGCTCGCGCCGCCAGTTCCAGCTGCGCCACCGCTTCCAGCTGCGCCACCCGTACTGGCGCCCGCAGCACCGCTGGTTCCCGCAGCACCGCTGGTTCCAGCAGCGCCTGCCATGCCTCCGGCGCCGCCCGTGCCAGCACTGCCTCCGGAGCCAGCATTGCCTCCGGAGCCAGCATTGCCTCCGCTACCCGCGTCGCCGCCGGCGCCTGTGCCGGCAGAGCCAGCCACGCCGCCGTCGTTCAGGGAACCACCGTTGGAGTACTGGGAGCCTACGCCGGCGTCAGGCATCACGCCCTCCCTGGCGGACCGGCAGGCGTTCTCGCCTGGCGAGTCTCCGGGACCCGGGCAGCACACCGCATGATCCGCACGGATATCTAGCGGCGACGTGCACACGAGGCCGCTCTGACAGTCGGCGTTGCCCTGGGACAGATCGCAGTCTTCGCCTTCTGCCGCCGCGCTCGAGCAGCGCAACAGAGCGAGCCCCAAGAGGCCCACCCAGAAGGCGTGGGTTCTCACGTACCAGACCCCGCGCTGCCGCTTGAACCAGCGCTGCCGCCGGTGCCCGCTGTTGCAGTACCGCCGGTGCCCGCCGTTGCAGTGCCGCCCGTGCCTGCGCTGGACGTTCCACCGGTTCCAGCCGTCGCGGTGCCGCCAGCACCCGCAGCGGAACCGCCGCTGCCGGACATGCCGGCGCTGCCACCGGACGTGCCGCCGCTGCCGCCGGACGTACCGCCCGTGCCTGCGCTGCTCGTGCCCGCGCTTCCGCCGGTGCTGCTGGTACCCGCGCTGCCACCGTTCGAGCCGATGCTCGACTTTGGTGCGCAGCGATCGTCACTGAAGGACTGGCCCTCCGGCGGACAGCAGCGATCGGTGCTGTTGTCATTCAGCGTGTTCGCTGCGGTACAGACCAGACCGGCTTCACAGTCCCCCGTCTCACCGCTCAAGAGTAGGTCGCAGCGCTCGCCTTCGCCCTGCTTGGAGCAAGCGACGAACACAAAGCCAATGAATCCCAAAAGAAGGGCGTGTCTCACGCGCATGGCCGGGTTGTGTTAGCAGTCAGGTAGGGGACTTGTCACGCTTCTGCGAGCGTTGCAGGGCGGTTGGGGCTCAGTTCTCCGCTTGGCGGCGATCCTTTGCCTCGACCGCCTCCGCGAAGAGCCGCACGTACTCGAAACCGCTGCCGAAGCTGAAGACCAGCGAGATGTAGATCAGCCAGCGCCCGACGGGCACCAGGTCCACCACTCCCAGATCGTAGATCCCGATGTCCAAGTGGTACGGGTAGCCGATCACGAGACACAAGATCCCAACCATTTGCAGCGCGGTTTTGCTCTTCCCGCCACCACCAGCGGCGATCACGACGCCTTCGCTGCTGGCGATGGACCGCAGCCCGGTGATGCTGATTTCACGCCCCAGCAGCAAGATCACGACCCACTCCGAGATGCGCCCCATGGGCACCATCCAGATCAGCACCGCCATCACCAGGAGCTTGTCCGCCAACGGGTCGAGGAACTTGCCGAGCACACTCACCACGCCCAGCTTGCGCGCCAAGTAGCCGTCCAATAGGTCCGTGATCGCTGCTGCCGCGTACACGAGCGCCGCGGTCACGCAGTCCTGGGGCGTCCCTCGGTCCAGCAGCCAGAGCACCACGGGGATGATGGCAATGCGGCCAAACGTCAGCAGATTCGGGATGTTAACCGCGTCTTCGCGCAGCGATTTGCGACGCGCCTTGCGCTGCTCCGGATCGACCTTGGGTCGCTTCTGTCCGCTCTCGGTTTGGGGGGGAGAATCACTCATTCTGCGCCTCGAGTGGGCAACGTCGACGCCTCTCTAGCGCACTTTGGCGAAGACGGCACCATCCCCCGAGAAGCTGATCAGCCCCGTGGAGCCCCCGACACGCCCGAGCTGCGCCACACCGAGCGCCTCCGAGGGGTCGAGCGGGCGCGGCAAGAGCCGCCCGGTCCAGCCCACGACGAACTCGGCTGCGATCCATACGGGCTGTTCCGCGCGGCAATCGAGCGCCTCGATCAGATCGCCGCCGTTGAACACCACGGCGCCCTGACCCGAGAGTTGCACCACCGCCTCATGGCGCTCGCCGCTCACGGGCAGGCGGCCACTCTCGTAGGCGATGCCGCTCTCGAACGCGACCAAGAGCCGCTCCCGCAGATACAAGAACTGCCCATCCAGCTGAGTGACCACGAGACGCCCCTCCGGGCTGCCCAACACGAGGCGAGCCGGCCCCAGGAGCTCAATGATGCCGTCCCCCGCGTCACCCAGCAGCTCGTCCGTCTCGCGGCCGCGGGAGCGGCGCTTGAGCTGGCGGCTCGTCAGATCGTTGCCAATGGGGAGCACCGCACGCACGGCGCTCGGGCGCAGACAGAAGCGCTCCTCGGAGTTCACGAGCACGACGCCGTCGGCGTGGCCCACGACGCGTGGCTCCTCGCTGAAGACGAGCAGCGACTCTTCGGCGAGCTGATCGACGGGCGGAGGCACGAACACCCCACCTGCTAGGGTCGGCGCGCCGCCACGGGCGCTGGTCGGAGGCAGCGATGGCGCTCGCGGCGGGCGGCTCGGGGTCAGAGAAACCGGACTGAACGGTCGCGAAGGCGGTGGCAACCGCTCCTGCCCCAGCTCGATGGCGCGCCAACGTCCCGAACGCGACGTCGCGCCGTCGTTGCTGCCTGCGATGCTGAAGGCATCTTCGTTGCGGTCGAGCTCCTCCTCCGCGTCCGCGGCGGCGCTCATCATCTCTTGCTGATCCGGTGGCTGCGATTCCCCAGGGATACGCGAGCGCTCCTCGAGGATGTGCTGCATGCGCCGCGCAAGGTGCGGCTGAGCGGCGCGCTCGAAGGCGACCTGGGCCTTTGCGTGGTCGCCCAGGCGCTCGAAGACCAAGCCCAGATAGCCCCATGCGCGTTGATGTTCTGGCACCAGGCCGATGATCTGCTCCAGCACCGAGCGCGCCTGGAGCAGCTGGCCGGTCTTCAGGTAGCAGAGCGCGAGGTTGATGCGCGGAGTCACCTCGCGCGGACAAGCCCGCACCAGCTCCTCGTAGATCTCCATCGCGTGGGGATACATGCCGAGGCGGAAGTAGACGACGCCGAGCAGTCCTTGGCCCTCGATGTCGCGGGGTTGCATCCCCAGCGCCGTCTCGAGCTCCGTCTTCGCTTCCTCGATGCGGTTGTCCTGCAAGAGCTCGGACCCGCGATACAGATGGAAGAGGAAGTCCTCGCCGTCGAAGTTCGCGCCGAGCCCGTCGTTCTCTTCCGAACGCGGCGGCGCTTCGCGTAGCGGCGCTTCGTGCTGGGTCGGCTCGGAGTCGTCGGGCATGCGAAGCAGCGTTCTACCTCAGAGGGCGCTCCGGATGACAGAGAAGTCCAGAAGGGGTCGGCATTGCCTGCCGTTCCGTAAGTGATTTGGATCGCTGATACGCGCATTCCAACGAGGAGAAATGCCGCCAGACGCGAGGGCTCAGCCCTTGGCCGCGCTGACCGCTTCGCCCAAACTGAAGCGCCCCTCATGGAGCGCCTTGCCAACAATCGCACCCACCACACCGTCAGCGGCGCTCTTTGAGAGCTCACGGATGTGCTCCAGCGTGCCCACACCGCCGCTCGCGATCACCGGAAGCCCGCCTTCACGCGCCAAGCGCGCGGTCTCAGCGAAGTTGGGTCCACGCTCAGTGCCGTCCTTGTCGATATCCGTGTAGAGCACCGCGGCGACGGGCAACACCGACAGCTCCTTTGCCACGTCGACGGCGAGCTTCTCGGAGACATCGAGCCAACCGTCGGTCGCGACGCGGCCTCCCTTGGCGTCGAGCGCAACCACGACGCGGTTCGGGTGCTTCCGCACCAGCGCCTCGAACGTCTCGGGTTCGCGGATCGCCAGCGTGCCGACGACGACGCGATCCACACCGAGCTCGAGGTAGCTCTCCGCTGCAGCGAGGCTCCGGACACCGCCGCCGACTTGCACGCCTGCACCGAACGCCTCGACCACGCGCCGCACGAGATCCTTCTGCACCGCGTGACCCGCCTTGGCGCCTTCCAAGTCCACGACGTGGAGCCGCGGCACCTGACCGCGCCAGCTCGCCGCGAGCTCTGCGGGATCCGTTTCGTAGGCCGTGACCTGGTCGTAGCGCCCCTGAAGTAGGCGGACGGCTTTGCCTTCCAGGAGGTCGATGGCGGGAATGACTTCGAACATGCTCAAAGCTCTTCGGGTTTGGGGGGGAGGTGCAGCGGGGGAGGGTGCAGCGGCTGAAGACGGCTGGACCTCGCCTCAAGCAGCCAGGAAGGCTTCTAGCAGCTGAAGGCCCGCGGCTTGGCTCTTTTCTGGGTGAAACTGCGTCGCAAACACGTGATCTCTGGCGACCGCTGCGGTCACGTGGTTCGGGCCATAGTCGACCTGGGCCACCACCAAGCCGCTGTCTTTCGGTACCGCATGGAAAGAGTGCACGAAGTAGAACCAGCTCCCGGCGCCGCCAGCCTTGGCGAGATACGGGTGTAATTCCCCAGGGATCTGCAGCTGGTTCCAACCCATGTGCGGCACCTTGATGGCTGCGCTGTCGTCAGTCGCTGGCGCGCCCTGGAGCCGCGCCACGTGTCCCTCGAACCAGCCGAGGCCGGCGCCGGGCGCTTCTTCGCTGCTCTCGAACAGCACCTGCAAGCCCAGACAAATGCCGAAGTAAGGCGTTCCACGCTGGAGCTGCTCGCGCACCGCCTCGCCAATTTCACCCGCGAACACCGTCGCACAGTCCCGAAAGCCGCCTTGGCCCGGCACCAAGATGCGCCCGGCCTTGCGGATCACCTCCGGATCGGCGCTGTGCTGCACATGAAGATCCGGCTTGCCGCACTCCGCAGCCGCGCGCACCACCGACTTCTCCACCGAGCGCAAATTGCCCAGCCCAGCGTCTACGATCACCACGTCAGTCATTCAGCGCCGTTGCATACAGCGTGAGTCCCATCACCGCAACGCGCCGCATGGCGGCGTGAGCATAGCGACGCCTGACTAGCCGACGATTGGCGGAAACAACCGCGCGACTTCGAGCTCGACCTCCTCGAAAGGCGCGATCCGAACGGTTGCGGTGTCGTCGTAGCTCCCGGAGTCGACCCAGACACCGTCTTGCAGGCGCAACGTTTCGAGCGTGCGCGCCGTCGGGTCGAGCATCCAGAAGTAGGCGACCCCAGCACTGGCGTAGAGGTTCCGCTTGTAGACGCGGTCCGTCGCAACATTCGAGGGAGACAGCACCTCGCAGATCCAGTCCGGAGTCACCTTGAGCGGCCGCGTATCCCAAGGGCTTTGGAGTCGCTCACGGCGCCAACCTGCCAGGTCGGGTCGCACAATGTCGTGTGCTGCGAGTTCGACGTCCACTTCAAGCAGGATCCACCAACCGCCAGGGCCGCCGAAGCCGTCGTCATCATCGTATGGGCCACCGATGAAACGCCGCAGCGCACCTTGGGCGCGTGAGTGCCTGGGCAACGGCGCGGGGGCGACACGCAACTCGCCCCCAAGGACCTCCGCTCGCACGTCTTCCCCGAGGGCGAGGAGGTCGGAGTACGTGGCCATCTTTGGCGCGAGGCTCATGGTGCGGGGAGGATAACGCGCCCGCCTGCTTGCGGCCACCTGCAAAGGGCTAGCTGCAAGCGCGGCTTGTGGACTCGCGCAGCGTCCACCAGCGCTTCCTCACCCCCAAAATCCGAAGGCGAACGGCAGGCGTGGCACCGTTTCCTTAGGGCAACGAGGCATTCAGGCGTTGCGCAGTATCATCAAGACCGCCAGACCCGCTAGCAGGCACGCGTTGAAGATGAAGAAGGCGATGGAGCCGCGCCGGCCGAGCATGGCGTCCAGCTGTTGGCCCTGGGTCGTCTGCCACGGCTCGCCGGGCTGATGACGATAGACCCTGAGCCCGAAGTAGCCCTGCATGGCGGCAGCCAGGAGCAAGACGATAGCGAAAACCCACATCGGAGACCTCCGGTTGACGAAGTCTATGCCAGGCACCGAGCGCGTTACTACACGGAAATGCTAGTCGAGGCTGCCCTTGGTGCTCGGAACGCCGCTTACCCGCGGATCCGTTTCGGTAGCCATGCGGAGGGCCTTGGAGAAAGCCTTGAAGGTAATTTCCACGATGTGGTGGAGGTTTTCGCCTTCGAGTAGCTTCAAATGCAGGTTGCACTGGGCGGTGCGGGCGAAGGCGTCGAAGAAGACTTCCGCGAGCTCCGTGTCCCAGGTGCCGAGCTTGGCCTTGGGGAGCGGCACCCGCCACACCAGGTAGGCGCGTCCGGAGAGATCCAGCGCGGCGGTCACCAGCGCCTCATCCATGGGCAACGTGGCCCAGCCGTAGCGGCGGATCCCAGCACGGTCGCCGAGCGCCTCACGCACCGCTTGCCCTAGCACGATGCCCACGTCTTCCGTGGTGTGGTGGCCGTCGATCTCGATGTCGCCCTTGGCGTCTACCGTGAGGTCGAACAGGCCGTGGCGGGCGATCTGGTCCAGCATGTGGCTCAGGAAGGGCAGGGGCGTGTCGATCTTCGACTGGCCCGAGCCGTCCAAGTTAATTTCCACGCGGATTGATGTCTCGCGGGTGGTGCGTTCAACCACCGCGCGTCGCCCGAGGGTTGCAAGCTCCGTGCTCATTTGAATTCCTGGATCTTCCAGCGACCGCCCTCGAGCAACAGCTCGACGGTGCCGCTGCCGCCGTAGGGCATGGTGGCGTGGTCGCCGATCACTTCGAGCTTGGCCGTGGGCAGCGCCGCCTTGATCGCGCGGGTCAGGTTCTCGAGCTCTTCCTTCTGCTCGCCGGTCCAGTAGGTCTCGAGCTTCTTGGCGGAGAGGCCTTCCGCCTCACTCTCGGGGACAAAGCGCATCAGGATGTCCCAGCGCTTGTTCTCGAACGCGCGCACGAAGGCCATCAGGGCGGCCTTCGGGTTCGCCTGGCTGTACAAATCGATGGCCGAGCCGTCCACGTGCCAGGCGCCGTCTTCGTAGACCAAAAGCAGGGAGTCACCGTTCGGCGACGTGACGGTCGCGGTGACTCGGGGCGGCCCCGAGGGCCGGAGCAGGCTCTGGGACACCTGCTTCACTTCGTCGGGGTTCTCCTTGACCATGCGCTGGAAAGCGTCGAAAGGCAGCGTCTTCTTTGCTTCATCGCTGAGCAACCCGTAGGCGTCCTCGACTCGGCCCTCGTCGAGAGCGACGGCGTACTGCGTCAGGACGTCCCGTGGCCCCTTCGCGGGAGCGGGCCCACCGCAACCCGCGGTGGCGTAGGCGAGGGTGCCGAGGACGGCACTCAGCGTGAGCGATCGCAGCAACTTCACGACGTCGGGCATTACCATAGGCACCACGGGTCGGCGAGATTCCGCACGCACAGACGGCTCAAAGGAATACAGCGCCTGATCGACAGATCGCCGTTCTGGGACTAGTGTCGGCGATATGGCTTCTGGCCCCTCCGAGCGCGTCGCGATCCTCCCGCTGCGCAACTCCGTGCTCTTCCCCATGAGCGTCGTGCCCATCAACGTGGGCCGGCCTCGCAGCGTGCGCCTCGTCGAGGAGCTCGGTCAAGACGGGGGACTGATCGGCGTCATCACTCAGAAGTCATCGGACGCGGTCGAGCCGACGTTCGAGGATCTGTTTCGTGTCGGCACCCTGGCGCGCGTGGTGAAGGTCATTCGCCTCGGCCCCGGCAACTACAGCGTGGTGCTCAACGGCCTGGCGCGCTTCGAGCTGGAGAAGAGCTTCGGCCTCGAGCCTTACATGACCGCCGACGTCGTGCGCATTCAGGAGCCAGCCCCCGACGCCAAGGTGACAGAACTGGGGCGCACGCTCCGGGATCACACCCGCAAGGTGCTCGAGCTGATGCCCGATCTGCCCCGGGAGACCGCGAGCATCCTCGACAACGTGCGTGAGCCCGGCGCGCTCGCCGATTTGATCGCCTCGAATTTCCCGGAGGAACACGCCAGCATCCAACGCCGGCAGGAGATCCTCGAGGCGTTCGACGTCGAGAAGCGGATGAACCTGGTGCTCGACATGGTCAAGCGCCAGCTCGAGGTGCTGCAGGTCAAAGGCGAAATCACCGCGCTCGTGCAAGAGGAGATGAGCCGCAGCCAGCGCGACTATGTGTTGCGTCAGCAGCTCAAGAGCATCCGCGAGGAGCTTGGCGAAGCCGACGACGACGAAATCGAGGCGCTGCGTGAGCGCGTCGCCATCGCCAACATGCCCGCAGAGGCAGAGAAGGCAGCTCGCAAGCAGCTCTCGCGGCTCACCGGCATGCAGCCCCAGAGCGCCGAGTTCAACGTCACCCGCACCTACGTCGAGTGGCTCGCGGACTTGCCGTGGTCGCGCAGCAGTCCCGATCGGATCGACGTCAAGGCGGTGCGGCGCTGCCTGGATGAGGACCACTGGGGCCTCGAGCAGGTGAAGAAGCGCATCGTCGAGTACACCGCGATTCGTCAGCTCCGCACGGACAAGCGAGGGCCCATCTTGCTCTTCGTCGGCCCGCCTGGCGTGGGTAAGACGAGCCTCGGGCGCAGCATCGCGCGCGCCATGGGGCGACGCTACGGCCGCATTTCTCTCGGTGGTGTGCGGGACGAAGCCGAAATTCGCGGTCATCGCCGCACCTACGTCGGCGCGCTTCCAGGGCGCATCGTGCAAGCGCTGAAGAAGGTCGGAACGAAGAACCCGGTCTTGGTGCTCGACGAGGTCGACAAGATGGGCGCCGACGTGCGCGGCGATCCGGCGGCGGCGCTGCTCGAAGTGCTCGATCCCGCGCAGAACGACACCTTCGTGGATCATTACCTCGAGGTACCGTTCGACTTGAGCCAGGTGACGTTCCTCGCCACCGCGAACTACCCGCGGGATATCCCCGAGGCACTGAAAGATCGCCTCGAAGTGATCGAGGTCCCGGGCTACCCCCGCAGCGACAAGATCCACATCGCGCGGGAGTTCCTGGTGCCGAAGCAGCTGACCGAGCACGGGCTCACGAAGGAGCAAATCGAGTTCACCAGCGAGGGCATCGAGCTCTTGATCGACGCCTACACCCGTGAAGCCGGCGTGCGAAACCTCGAGCGTCAGGTCGCCTCCATCTGCCGTGACATCGCGGTGCGTCTGGCCGAAGGCGAAGACGTGAAGGGGCAGAAGACCACCTCCGAGTACGTCGAGAAGGTGCTCGGCGTGCATCGTTACCGCCCGGAAATGGCGGAGCGTCTGCCGGCCGCTGGCGTCGCCACCGGGCTCGGCACGAACGCCGCGGGTGGTGAGCTGTTGTTCGTCGAGGCCACGCAGATGCGGGGCAAGGGCAACATCCACATCACCGGAAACCTGCGGGACGTGATGAAGGAGTCGGCGAACACCGCCGTGAGCTTCGTGCGCTCCAAGGCGGAGCGGCTGATGCTCGACCCGCAGTGGCTGGAGAAGATCGATCTCCACCTGCACGTGCCCCGGGCCCGCGCCACCTACGACGCGGCGAGCCTCGGCGTACCGATCTTCGTGGCGGTGGTGTCGTTGCTCCTCAACGCGCCCGCGCGACCCGATGTGGCGATCACCGGTGAGCTGACGCTGCGGGGCTCGATCCTCCCCGTGGAGGGCATCAAGGACAAGATCCTCGCAGCGCATCGCGCGGGCCTGCGCGAGTTGGTGCTCCCGGCGCGAAACGAGCGCGACCTGGAGGACGTTCCGAGCGAGATCCGCAACGACCTGCGCATCCACTTCGTGCAGCGCCTGGACGAGGTGTTGCCGTTGGTGCTCGTGGGTCCCGAGAGCGGCGCAACGCCCAGCACCCCCGACAAGAGCCCCCCAGGGCTCACCGGCTCGCCCGCGGTCTGAGCGATGAGCTTGCCCGTGTACGCTGCGAGTTCCCGCTTGGGTGTCGGCTTCCGGCGCCTGAGCTGGCTCGGGGTTTGGGGGTTAGGGATCGCGCTCTACGGCTGCGACGGCTCCAAGCAAGCATCTAAGCAGGCGGCCCCTTCGAAGGCACAGGTCGCCGCCTGCGAGGCGAACTGCAAAGAGCTCGCGGCGGCAGAAAGGCCGACCTGCGAGAAGCCGGTGCTCGATCCTCAGCTCTGCCACAAGGCGGTGGGGTACACCGAGGCCGACTGCAAGAAGCGCTGCGGCGCTGACCAGTCGCACAGTGAGTAACCTCGCGGAACCGCCCGCAAGCAGCAGTCGGATCGAAGGCCCGCGAGGCCGGCTCGTCAGAGCCTGGCGCAGCGAGCGTCCGCTGTGCGTCGGCGTAGGCCTGGCCGGGGCGCTCGGGCTGGGGCTCGGCTTCCTGCCGTTGCTGGGAGGGCCCGGTTACGAGACGTCCGTCGTCGCTGGCCTGTTGCTGCCTGCGCTGGCGGCCAACTCCGAGGCGCTGCGGGCGGTGAGCAAGAGCCTGCAAAACTCCCGGCTTCGCAACGAAGGCGGCGCCGGTGAACCAGCAGAGCCCTTCAGCCGCCCCCGGGACACCCTCAACTTGCGCGCCCTCGACGTCGTTGGGCACGGCTTGTGGAGCGGTGCGCTGATCTGGCTCGCGTTCGTGTTGCTCAACAGCCTTCACGGCCTGCGCCTCGGCTGGTGTGAGCCGGGGAACGATCTCGAGCTGATGCTGCTCGGCCCCGGCTTTGGCGCACTCGCCGGCGGCGCCTGGGGCGGAGTCGTGGGGCTCTGGCTGCGCCGGCGCATCCGCCGGCGCCTGCACGCCGGCGTGGCGGTCAAGCCTAGATCCTTGCGGATACTGACGCTCGCGGCGGCGCTCGCGTTGCCCCTCGCGAGCATTGGCGTCAGCGTGTTGCGCTTCGTGACGAGCCCGATGGTCTTCGCCTATGACCCGTTCGTGGGTTACTTCTCGGGCTCGATCTACGACACCGTGATCAACGCCGAGGGCCTGCTGACCTACCGCCTGGGCACGCTCGCGACCCTCGGGGCCCTCGCGTGTGCGGCTTTTCACCTGGAGCTTGGCCCCCAGGGCAAGCTCTACTGGTTCTGGCGGGGGCGCCCCGGCGTCGTCTTGCTCGGCGTGGCGACGCTGCTCGTCTCCGTGGGGATCACCGCCAGCGGACCTGCGCTCGGTCACTACTACACCACGTCGGACATCAAGCACGAGCTCGGAGGCGAGTACTCCTACGGGCGCTGCGATCTGGCGTACGACGCCTCGCTGCCGCGCGCTCTGATGATCGCAACGGCGCGGGACTGCGACGCGCACGTGCATCAGCTCGAGGCCTTCTTCGGCGCGCCGGGCCCGGAGCGCGTGACGGCGTTCTTTTTTGCCAATGGTCAACAAAAGCAGCGGCTGATGGGGGCGATGAACGTGTACATCGCGAAGCCCTGGCGCCGCGAAGTCTACCTTCAGGCCCAGGGCTACCCGCATCCAGTGCTTGGGCACGAGCTCGCTCACGTCGTCAGCGGCGCCTACGCCAAGGGACCGTTCAAGGTGCCGGGTCGCATGTGGGGCGTGTTCGCGAATCCAGGACTGATCGAAGGCGCCGCGGTTGCTGCAGCGCCCGACGAAGACGCCGATCTGACGCTCCAGCAGTGGGCTCGCGCGATGCAAGACCTGCAGCTGCTCCCGCCGCTCGAACGCGTGTTTCACCTGGGATTCTTGGGGGAGAACTCCTCCACCGCGTACACGGTGGCTGGCGCGTTCGTCGAATGGTTCCGTACGGTACAGGGCAAGGATGCACTGAGGCGCTGGTATGGCGGGGAGTCTCTCGAAGCGATCAGCGGAAAGGATCTCGCGGCGCTCGAGCAAGACTGGCTCGGGAGCTTGCAGCAGGTCTCGGTACCGCCGGCGGCGATGGGTGTCGCAAAGGCGCGCTTCGATCGCCCCGCTGTGTTTGGCCGGCACTGCCCTCACACCGTCGATCGGCTGCTCGAGCGAGCGCGGGCGCTGGCCAGCAACGACCCCAGCGGCTCCCTGAAGGCCTGCAGCGAGCTCTTGGCGCTGGAGCCTGAGAACCTCGGCGCGCGCCTCGCCAAGGCGAAGGCCACCGCTGCGAAGGGCGACCTGGATGGCGCTCGCAAGCAGTACCGAGCGATCGCAGACGACCAGCGCCTGAGCACCTCACAGCGCGCGATGGGCCTCGAAGAGCTCGCCGATCTGGAGCTCAGCCAGGGCAGCCTGGAAGCAGCCAAGAAGACCTACGGCGAAGTGCTGGAAGCGACGGTCGGGGAAGATCGCCTGCGCAGCGTCGAGCTACGCCGCGACATGCACGACCCGCGAGCGCGCTCGGCGATGGTAGCGCTGTTGATCGGCTCGGAGAACCAGCAACGGGACTGGATCGACGCCGCAGGTCAGCTCGGGCGCTGGGCGGCGGAAGAGCCCGACAACGGCTTGCCGGAGTACCTGCTCGGCAGAAATCTGTACGGAAATGGCCGCTTCGATCTCGCAGAGCCGCGCTTGCTCGCCGCGACGACCAAGCGCATCGACAATGCAAGGTCTCGGGCGGAGAACTGGCGCACGCTGCTCTTCGTGGCCTGCGCCCGTGGGGACATCCCGGTGGCTCAGCGCGCCTTTGCGGCTTACGCGAAGGAGCCTGGCGTGCCGCCGGCGCGCCTGATTGGGGTCACCCATTTCGCCGAGCGCTGCGGCGCGTTGAAGTAGCTCCGCTCAGCTTCCCCAATCGCCGCTGGCGGCGCCACTCTCACCCAAGCCGCCGCCCCCGCCGAGCGACCCAAAGCTCCAGGAGTCGCCGCCAGAGCCGCACAGGTTGGGGGAGCACCCCGCGCCATACGTGCCGCGCGCCGGCTCGCCAGCCTTAACCCGACCAGAACCAGACGAACCGCCTTCTCCCAGGCCGGGGTCGATGCCCCCGCATCCAGCGACCCTGCACGTCACAGCGGTCACCACGAGCAATCCAAAGAGCACCAGCGAGGGCCGCAGTTGGGTCATCAGTCGGCGCACAGCAAGCGCGATGCCAGTGAAGAGATGCCGCAGTTCTCCCGCTCCGGCGCGCGGCGGCACAGACTGACTCAGCCCAAGTCACGATCCATGCGGATCCAAATGCGTCGCTAGCGCTACGCGCCGCCTGAGTCGCGCGACCCCGCGGCAGCACTCAAGATCCTGCGCCGCAACGGCTCGGGAAGCATGCGTGCGAAACCGATCAAGAAGCGGATCCGCTTGGGGAACAGATGATGCGAGCGCTCGCGTTCAATCGCCCAAACCATTTCTCGAACCGCACGCTCCTTGTCTATGATCAGCGCGCGGATCGGGACCTGATTGGGATCGAGCGCATCGGTGTAAGTGAACCCTGGATAGAGCGCCACGAAGCGTACGTTGTGAGGCGCGAGCTCGATGCGGCAGCTATCGATCAACACCCGGCCCGCGGCCTTGGATGCGCTGTAGGGGCCGGACTTTGGTAGGCCAAAGTAGCCTGCGGGCGAACTGGTGTACGCGATCACGCCACCGCCTGCGCCTTGCATATGCGCCATCGCCGGCACCAGGAAGGTCACCAGCGTGTCGAAGTTTGCGCGCTGGATCCCGATCACGTCTTCCACGGATGCAGAGGCCATGTTCGTTGGACGCCCACCGCCAGCGTTGAGGATCGCGACGTCGATCCCGCCCAGCTCCGCGACGGCACGTTCAAATGCTTGAGCGCTCGCTGCTTGGTCCGTCGCATCGGCAGGCACCACCACACAGCGGCGACCTAGCGCTTCCACCTCCGTCGCGAGCGCACGCAGTCGCTC
>JBFXBK010000123.1:0-22503 GCA_050183255.1 Polyangiaceae bacterium
GATCTTGAGCGCTTGCCCTGCCCGTCCCTTCAACACGGCGCGCAACGCATCCGCCTTACGAGCTCGGTCGTCCGGATCCTGACCGACAGACTCGCGGTAGTCCGCCGCACGTCAATCTCGTCGATGCCCTCGCTGGGACCCACGGCGCCAGTCGGTGTCGAGTCGCGCAGCTGGTAGATGACAAGGCGTGCGAGCCCACTCAGCAGAAAGAGCGCGAAGAGCCCAATCCCGAACGGACGCCGATGCCACACCCCGCGAGCTTACACGAAACTGGACGCTGGAAACGCAGGCTGATCAGGATCCCCACGGTCTTCGGTCCCCCCACGGGGGCCCGAAGCCAAATCAAGCCGGCAAGGGCTCGCTGATCGGCAAGCTGGCCGCCTCCGTCACCCCTTGTTCTGCGATCACCAGCAGGTTCTGCTGCAGCGCGGCCGTATCGCAGTACACCCTGAAGCGCACCGCCCGTCCCCAGCGAATCGTCAACAGGAACACACCCTGATTTGGCGCGAGCTCTTTCCCCACGGAGTCAAAGACGCGGTCTGTCCACTCGACCGCGACACGAGTGTTCCAAGGCGGCCCGCTCGCCTGAATCTGCGAGACGTCGAACTCGAGGCGGGGCAACACCTTGGCCAAGCGCGCATACCAAGCACGCCGCAACGCCTGCGTCCGCCGAACTCCGCCAAGCGCATGCGCACCGCTGAACCAATGCTCCGCGTCATCCGCGAACTGGTCGAGCACGAACTCAAAGTCTCCCAGATTCAGGTGCTCGAAGATGGTCTGAACGCGCCGTCGAACGAAGAAGTGATACATCGCGCCTCCAAATGTAAACGGTGTATACTTTCTATCCGTGAAACGTCAACCCCGCGCCGACTATCACCACGGCGACCTCCGCCAGGCCTGCATCGAACAGGGGTGTGTACTCCTCCGCGAAGGCGGCAAGGACGCCGTCAGCCTGCGTGAGGTCGCCCGGCGCTGCGGAGTCTCCGTGCGCGCCCCCTATCAACACTTCGCAGACAAGCTGACGTTCCTCGCGGCCATCGCGGAGAGCGGCTTCGAACGCTTCGGTAGGGCGCTCGCAACAGCCCAACGCAAGCAGGCCCAAGCGCCGGTCGAGCTACGTCTACTGGCGCTGGCAAACGCCTACATCGACTTCGCCCAGCAAGAGCCAGCTCTCATGCAGCTGATGTTCGACGACACCTTCCCGGAGCGGGCGGAGCGCTTTCCAACGCTCGACCGTGCCGCCGTCGCCACCTTTGATCAGCTGAGGCACGAAGTCTCTCAGCTGGATCCCCTCGCCTCCCCCAAGGAGCAACGCCAACGCGCCGCCACCGCATGGGCGCTGGTGCATGGCCTCGCGGAACTAATCCGCACGGAACAATTTGGCCAGGTACTCAAGGGAAAAGCCGCGACCCAACAGCTGGTGACCTACGCCGTACGTCAGTTCACCCGACGCTGATCAAACCTCAGCTGTCCGCATCTCCTCCCGCCCCGAGACTTTTGGAAACGACCCCGCGGTCGCGGCAGAAGCAGCGTGCCGCCACCTCGTACGCGCGTTACGCTCCCACCCATGCGCTGGCTCCTCTCCTTGGGTGTGCTGTTCGTCACCGGCTGCAGCGACTCGACGCCCTCTGGCGACTGCAGCGACGCCGGCACCCAACTCGGAGGCGTGTATGCGATCGACGCGACGACGCAAGCACCGATCTGTGACATTGCCACAGGACTCTACGGCGACAGCTACACTTCGCTCTCTCCTCGCACCGGAGCTCAGCCCCCCTGCGACGGCCTGCATGAGTTCGGCCCCATCGACATCGAAGACCAAGGTAACTTCCGCCTCGAAGTCTTCGCGGAGGGCTACCAGATCGCTGAAGAGCAGATCCGCATCTCAACCGACACCTGCGGAAGACAAGCCGTCTCCCCGAGCGGTCCCCAGAACGGCCTCCCCGGCGTCGCCGGCTACGTGACCGTCGCACTCGAGCCCAACTAATCCACGCGGATCCAAGGAGGCCTGAGGCAACGGGGCGAAGCCCCGAGCCGAGTCACTCCCACAAAACCTGAGGCAATGGGGCGAAGCCCCGAGCCGAATCGACTCAAAACCTGTGGCAATGGGGCGAAGCCCCGAGCCGCGTCACTCCCACAAAACCTGAGGCAATGGGCGAAGCCCGAGCCGCGTCACTCACACAAGACCTGAGGCAATGGGGCGAAGCCCCGAGCCGAAGTGCCTCGTACCCGACCCGGAACCACCCAACAGCCGCCAGCCTCAACGCGACATGAGTCGTTCCCTGCGGCAATGGGGCGAAGCCCCGAGCCGAGCCGTAAAGCACTCAAGGCGACGGACGGCTCAGTCTCCCTGAGGCAATGGGGCGAAGCCCCGAGCCGAGCCGTAAAGCACTCAAGGCGACGGACGGCTCAGTCTTAGGGCGGCTGTAGGCACCTTTACCCCGGGAAAAGCGAGGGAGTTGTGGAGGCGGCGGAACGGCCCGCAGGGGGCGGGCGAACAGGCGGGTGAGCGTAGTCACCCTGAGGCCGATCGCGCAGCGGGCCCTCACGACGCTCTTCTATAGAAGGCGAAGGCCGTACGGTATCCGGCATTCCAAGCAAAGCCGAGACTAGCCGGTTACCGCACGGCAACTTAGCTAGCGACCCCCCTTCGAGCCCGACCTTCGCGGGCCGTGGGAGCCGCCGCGCTCTACGACTAAGCAGTCCTTTGGATCAGATGGTACCCAAAATCCGTCTCGACGATGCCACTCGTCTGGCCCACTTCCATGGAGTACGTGGCGTCTTCGAAGGGCTTCACCATCTGGCCCTTGCCGAAGCTGCCCAGATCGCCGCCGCTGCGGCTCGAGGGGCAGTCCGAGTGCTTGCGAGCCAAATCCGCGAAGTCGGCGCCCGAGTCGACCTGCGACTTCAAGTCAGTGATCTGCTGCAAGGCCTCGTCCTTGGAGCGGCTCGCGGTGGAGCGCGAGGAGCCTTTGTACATCAGCAGAATGTGAGAAGCGCGAACTTGAGACATGGGTCTCTCCTTTTCCGTGTGGCAATCGAGCTTGCGCCGCCAGGGCGCTAGCGTTCTTCTTGCGCCTCGAGGCGCGAACCGGGCCCAAGGCCCGGGAGCGGGAACCTTACGAGAGCACTCGCTCGATACAAGGGTGGCTGAAGTCATCGCCTTCAGGGTCCGTCGTGTCGGGGAGCCTTGCCTCGCGCGCAGCGAGCCGTGCTGACTGGCGATTTCAGCTTGAAGGGCGGCGCCCAGTGCGGTGCTTTGGCGCAGGCTCGCGGACTTGGCCGCCTCAGACCACCGTATTATCTATTTGTTTCAAGCATTTATGGGGGAGAGCACAGCCGTTCAGTCCTCACCCCCAAACCCACGAGGACCCGTTGGATCGACGATCGACCTTGAAAGTGATAATCGTTTTCATTACGCCATTGCTCTATGAATCGCTTGGGTCGTCTTGGTCTCGGTCTCGTGTTTGCGGCGGGCATGCTGTGCGCAGCGGGCTCTGCGTCCGCGAATGATCGGCACTTTGGCTACACCTATGAGACGGCATTGCTCCCACCTGGACATCGAGAGCTCGAGGTGTGGACCACCTGGCGCGGCGGGCGGGACAGCTACTACTCGCGCTTCGACCACCGGCTGGAGTTCGAAGTGGGCGTCACAGGGCAGCTGATGACCGCGTTCTATCTGAACTTTCACGCCCTTACGGAGAAGAACGCCGAGGACGTGCGGGAGAGCCGCTTCGCGTATGACGGCGTCTCCAGCGAGTGGAAGCTCAAGCTGAGTGACCCTGTCGCCGACGCAATCGGTTCCGCAGGGTATCTGGAGTTCACGGCGGGCCCCAGCTTGTACGAGATCGAAGCGAAGCTCCTGTTGGACAAGCGGCTCGGTAACATCCTCGTCGCGGCTAACCTGGTCGGCGAACACGAATGGGAGATCGGCCCCGAAGAAACCGAGCGTGTGCTGCAGCTGAATCCGGTGTTGGGAGTCAGCTATGTCGTGAGTCCCAGCTTCGCGGCCGGCCTCGAAGTGACGAGCCAGACCAGCCTCGTGAGCGGCGACGTGGAGAAGTCCAAGCTCTCGGCCGGTCCGACCATTGCGGTTTCCGACGAGACCTACTGGGCCACGCTGAGCTTCCTGCCGCAGGTCACCGACTTGAAAGCGGGGAAGCGCAACACCACCACCGACAGCGCCTACGAGCTTCGGCTCCTGTTCTCCTTCCACTTGTGAGTGCCATGCGTCGTCTGCTCTGCATCAGCCTCTTCCTAGCTAGCCTGGCCGCCTGCGTCGGTCAGGTGCCGGAGCCGTCCACACAACACGTCGCCCTGGCGCAGAGCCGCTGGCCGGGTACGACCCAAGCGGAGCTGAGCGAAGGGCGAACGCTGTTCGTCGAACGCTGCTCGGGTTGTCACTCATTGCCCGTCCCGGCGGAACACAAAGCAGCAGAGTGGCCCGACGTGATGGAGCGGATGACGCCGTTCGTGCGCATGACTCCACACCAGCTCGAGGCGGTGGAGCGCTACCTGATCGTCGCGTCCGAGGCAGCGGGCGGCGGCGCGCAGCAAGCCAACAATACCGGCGCTCGGAGCAACTGAGTCAGGTTGCGGATACCGCGCGTCCGCGCGCCCAGGTTCGCAGCTCGCTGACTTGCTCGGCTGCCGTCACGCTGAGGGGGCGTGTGCGCGCCAGCTCCGTCTTGAGGTGCTGAGTTGCGAGGTCCTCCCCGGCGCCGAACGCCTCGTAGAGCGCGGCGACGATCACCTGCTCCAGCTCAGCACCGCTGAAGCCGTCGGTCGCGGCGACGACCTCTCCCAAGTCGAATCCGTCGGGATCGCGCCCACGCCGCTTGAGATGAATCTTGAGGATCGCGGCGCGCTCCTCGGGGTTTGGCAGATCGACGAAGAAGATCTCGTCGAAGCGACCTTTGCGCAAGAGCTCTGCGGGTAAAGATGAAACATCGTTCGAAGTGGCGATCACGAACACCGGTGCGCGCTTCTCCTGAAGCCAGGTGAGGAAGCTGCCCAGCACGCGAGTGGAGACGCCGCCGTCTTCGGAGCCTCCCTGGGGAAACGCCTTCTCCAGCTCATCGATCCAGAGCACGATGGGCGCGAGGGATTCGGCGACGCGGATCGCTCGCGACAAGTTCTTCTCGCTCTCACCCACGTACTTGGCGAAGATCCGGCTCGGGTCGAAGCGGATCAACGGAAGTTGCCACTCGTGGCTGACCGCCTTCGCGCACAAGCTCTTGCCGCAACCTTGCACACCGAGCAAGAGCAAGCCTCGCGGAGGCTCCAAACCGAACGAACGCGCACGCTCGGGCTCCGAAAAGGCCACCTTGCGCTGACGCAGCCAGGCCTTCAGGGCATCCAGCCCGGCGACGTCCACCATGGAAGATTCCGTGGGGATAAAATCAAGAATCCCCGTGGCTTCCACCGCCGTGCGCTTGGCCGCGCGAACGCGATCGAGCACGGAGCGATCCAGACGCCCGTGCTCGATGATCGCCTGGGACAACACCCGCTTGACCTCGAAGAACGTCAGCCCTTTGAGCTGCTGGAGCAGCACCGCGACGTCTTCCCCGGTGAGCTCCATCTCCACGGTCATGCGCTCGCGCAGGCTCGCGAGGAGTGACCGCGTGTATTCGTAGTACTCGTCCTCGGTGATGGGATCGAGATGCACTCGGGTGAGCAGCGCGTTCACCGCGCGAGGCAGCTCCAGGGGTTCATCCGCCAAGGCGATTGCGCCGCGATGCCTGGAGAGCTGATGGCAGGCATCGAGCAGCGCGCTCTGCACCTGAGCTTCTTCGGCGAAGCGCGCAAAGTCCCGCAGGTAGTAGATGGCTTCGAAACCCGACGCGCGAATGTGCTCGACGGCGAGCAGTGGTGACTTGGTGCCGTGGATTGGACCAGCCATATCGGTGCGTCGCAGCCCGGCGCTCGCGGTCCACACGAAGTAAGGCAAGCGGAGCGCCGCGGCCAGCGACTCCAGCAGCACCTCCACGCGATCTTCCTCATCGGTGTCAAAGCCGATCAGCGGGTGGTGCGCGGCGACCAACAGCTCGAGATCACGCAGCTGCGCGAGGGGCACCGGTGGGCGGGTCATTGCCCCTCCAATATACACAGACTCAGCCGTCGAGCACCTGCACCAGTCGATCCTTGCCGGCCCGATCCAGAACTTCGCCGTGGGCCATGACGACGCGGTCGAAGTCCCAGCTCAGGATTTCCTGCAGGCTCTGCTCGTAGGCCGCGCGTTGCTTGATCACCGAACGGAACAGCCGGGACTGGGCGAGCTTCTTGTGAGTCCCGGTCAGCCGGAACATGACGCCACTCAGCCAGCCCTTGTACTCGAGGATGTTGAACACCAGGTCGGTGACGACCAGCGTGCGAGTTGCCGGATGCAACACGATGACTTCGTCGAGCTTGGGCATCCCGCCGAGCACCAAGCTCTTGACCTCTCCAAACGTCGGTTCGCGACCGGCGACGATCATCTCACCCTCGAGGTTCGGACGCTTCCTGGCCAATGCTTCACCTCGCCAAAGCTTTGCCGTGGGGAACTGGTCAGCGGCGGGCCGCGCGTACAGATGGTGAAAGCTGTTCGGCGCGACGATGTGCTTCACCTCGCCCAGCTTGCTCACGCGCTCCGCGTGGGCTGCGTCCATGGGCACCGGGCCGTGCAACATCAGGCCATCGCCGGTGTCGAGCACCGTCATTCGCGTGCGGAAGTGGACTCCGCCTGGCAGAAATAGATCGTGCTCCGAGTGCCACACACCGGGCGCCAGCGCCTCGAGTACCTTGGGTTCATCCATCTGGGTTCCCTTTCAGAGCGCTAGTGAATCAGCTTTCGAGATTTAGTCAAGCGTACTTGACGAATGTTCGGGAGCGGCGCCACACTCAGCTCGATGGTAGGCAAGCGCGGAAATCCCCGCAGCCGTGCGGCAAGTGGCGAAGAAGTACACAGGCCTGAACGGGCAAGCAGCCGCAGCGACTCGACCTACGAAATGCGCCTCGAGTCCGCGAAGCAGGCGAGTCTTGGTCAACTGCTCTTCAAGTGCTCGCGCTTGTTCAACGAGCAGGCGCTACAGCTCGCCAATCGTCGCTCCGGAGTTCCGGTGCGCATGGCCCACACGGCGTTGTTTCCGCACATTGACCTCGACGGCACCCGTCTGACCACGCTGGCAGGTCGGTTGGGGGTGAGCAAACAAGCCGTGGGCCAGCTCGTAGACGAACTCGCGAGCTTCGGAGTCGTCGAGCGCGTCCCCGACCCAAGCGACGGACGCGCGCAACTGGTGCGCTTCACACAAAGCGGACGGCAGGGCCTGCTGGAAGGGCTAGAGGTCCTCGAGGAGTTGCGCCGGGACCTGGGTGAGCGGCTCGGAAACGAGCAAATGCTGCGGGAGCTCGTCGCTTCACTGCAGAGCTTACTCGGCGCACTCGAGGCTCGCGCGGACGTAACAGAGCCGTGATAGCGTGATGCCATGTTCGAAACAGCCGAGCTGGGACACGCACTCACCAAGGACGAATACAACGAGCGCGTCCCGCGGCTCAGGCAAGAGCTGTTGACGATTCAGCGCCAACTGGCGGACGCGCCGTTTCCCGTACTGATCTTGCTCAACGGCGTCGACGGCGCTGGCAAAGGTGAGTCCGCGAACCTGCTCAATGAGTGGTTCGACGCCCGTTACTTGGAGACTCACGCTCTCGACACGCCCACCCAAGACGAAGCCGAGCGCCCTCGCTTTTGGCGCTACTGGATGAAGACGCCTCCGCGCGGAAAGATTGGGATCTACATAGGCAACTGGTACACACAGCCGATCATCTCCCGCGTGCTAGGCGACGCGAGCGATGAAGAGCTTGCCGACCAGCTAGCGCACATCCGCAATTTCGAGCGCATGCTGTCGGACGACGGTGCGCTGATCATCAAGCTCTGGTTCCATCTCTCGAAGAAGGAGCAGCGGCGCCGACTGAAGAAGCTGGAGAGCAACAAGGAGACCTCCTGGCGCGTAACCAAGGAAGACTGGCGGCGCTTCAAGTCCTACGACGAGTTTCGCGCGGTGAGCGAACGAGCGCTCCGGGACACCGGGAGCGGTGAAGCGCCATGGACGATCATCGAGGGCGTCGACTCGCGTTACCGCGCGGTTACGATGGGCGAACACATCCTCGAGCGCATTCAGGAGCACCTCGCCTCCCACGCGGACCGCGCCAAGTCGGCGCCTCCCGACCCGAACGTGGCGGATCCGCTGACCATCCTCGACCGCGTCGACCTGACGCAGGACATCGAGAAAGAGGACTACGAACATCAGCTCGAGCGGCTGCAGGGGCGCCTGAACAAGCTGAGTCGTAAGGTGCGCCGCAAGGGCGTGTCAGTCGTCGTGGTCTTCGAGGGATGGGATGCCGCGGGGAAAGGCGGAGCCATCCGCCGTATGATTCGTCCGCTGGACGCACGACAGTTCCGCGTGATTCCCATCGCCGCGCCCTCTCAGGAGGAGCGGGCGCATCACTACCTGTGGCGTTTCTGGCGCCACATCCCCCGCCCAGGTCGCTTCACGATCTACGACCGGAGCTGGTACGGCCGCGTCCTGGTGGAACGGGTCGAAGGCTTCGCAAACCGTGTCGATTGGCGCCGCGCGTACGCCGAGATCAACGACTTCGAGGAGCAGCTCGTCGACTCAGGGACGGTGCTGATCAAGTTCTGGCTCCACCTGAGCAAAGAAGAGCAGCTCCGGCGCTTCAAAGAGCGCGAGGAGACGCCGTACAAGCAGCACAAGATCGGACCAGAAGACTACAGAAACCGCGAGAAGTGGAACCTGTACGAGTCGGCGGCAGACGACATGGTCAGCCAGACGAGCACCGAACACGCCCCATGGACTCTGGTCAGCGCCGAGAGCAAGCAATGGGCGCGCATCGAGGTCCTGAAGACCGTGTGTGACGCGATTGAGGCACGCGTCGGCAAATAGCTGCTGAGACGGCGACGCAACCTATCCGAAACTTCCGGCGTGGGAGCGTGACGGGACTCGACGTGCACGATCCGAGTCCAGAATCCGATCTCTATGCCGCTGGGTGGTTACAGCGTCGCTCCCGGAACTGCGAGGATCGTCTCTTCAGCGCGCGCGATCGACGACCGGCAACGGTTGGCGATACGCGCCCCCGGGTCCGCGTGGGTGAGGGGATCCGCCGGGCCCGGGGTTGCTGAGCTATCTTGCTGGAGACTGAATCCGCGCGGCAATAATTGTATCCGACATGGCCGTAACTTCGTCACCTAGGCGCGAACCGTGCGCGCCTTGTCCAGCACCCGCAACAGCGTCTCCGGCTCTTGGGCACCCGGGACCGGCCAGCGACCGTTGATGAGAAAGAACGGTACCCCGGTGATGCCCCGATCGGCGGCATCGGCAGCTTGCTCACGGATGGCTTCCCGATCCACGCCCGCGGCGAGTCGCTCGAGGGAGTGGCTCGGTTCGAGGCCAAAGTCGCCTCCGAGCTCGGCCAGCACCTGCACGTCACCCACGTCCTTGCCCTCGCAGAAGTAGGCGCTGAAGAGCGCCATGACCAAGTCCGCGCGCTGCTCCGGGGGCGCCCAGCTGATCAGGCAGTGGGCGGCGGTGGTGTCTGGCATGCGCCGGATGAGCTCCGGGTGAAACTCGAGCCCCGCGTTCTGCGCCGCACCCAGCACCCGCTTGAAGAGCTTGCCGGGATCCGTGCCGAATTTCTGGAGCACGAAGGCCGCGAAGTCTTCGCCTTCGGGCTGCAAATACGGGTGGAGCAAGAAGGGATGAAAATGCAGCTCGACCTCGAGGTCCGGTCGCTGGGCTAACGCCAGCTCCAGCTTGCGCTTGCCAATGAAGCACCAGGGGCAAACCACGTCGCTGAAGGCATCGATGCGCAACATCCGGGTTACCTAGAGCGAATCCAGGTGAGCGACCAGCTCGCCCACGTGATTTAGCACCACATCCGCCTCGCTCAGATCCACTGCTTCCCCCGCGAAGTCCGAGCGCATCCCGATCACGTACATCCCGGCACACCGTGCGGAAGCGACTCCACGCGGCGAGTCTTCGATGGCGACGCCCAACTCGGGAGCCACGCCGAGCTCCGCCGCGGCGGTCAAGTAGGGCTCTGGATCGGGCTTGTGCGCGCCGTAGCGATCCGGAGTCCAGACCAGATCGAAGTGGTCGACCACTTGGCGATCGCGGTGAATACGCCAGAAGTGCTGCGGCAAGCAGCTGGTGACGAGCGCCATGCGGCGGCTCGTCTCGCGATGGCGCGCGCGCAGGGTGCCGAGCGCCTCGAGTACGCCGGGGATGGGTGCAACCCCAGCCTGCAAGAGCGCTGAATAGCGGGCGTCCCGCTCCGCACGCAGGCGCGGCAGCTCGGCTGCGTCAACACCCGCTTGCAGCGCCAGCTCGAACACCGACTTGCCCTGGCGCAGGCTGATGTCGAGGTGGATGGCGTGGGTGAGCTCGACTCCCAGCTCGCTCAACACGCTGCGCGACGCCTCGAAGTAGAGGCCTTCAGTGTCGACGAGTACTCCGTCGTTGTCGAAGAACAGGGCTTGATAGCTCATCAGTGGCAAACCTTCTGGAGCAGCCCCGAGCGCAGGCGTGGCAGCTCCTGGGTTAGGCAACGCACGGCGTGCGCCTGGAGCCACTCCGGCGCAATCAAGCCGCGGCTGTTCAGGGCTGGGTCGCTTGCACCTGGTTTGCTCTTTGCGAAGCCTTCCCAGCTGATTTTGGCTGGGAAGGCTTCATCCAACGCGGCCATGGCGCCGCTTGCTGGCCCGCTGAGAAGCCATGACAGGGCCGCTCGGGCAAGCGCTTGATGGTTCCGCGCGGCAGTGTACATCGCCTCCAGGGTGGGCGTGACTTCTGGCCGTGGAGAGGAAGTACGCAGCGCTTGGTGAACGCCCAGCGCGACCTCACCCCCGAAAAAATCCTCACAGAAAATTGCGGCGGCTAGCCCGACTGGGTCCACTCTTAGTGGTTCAGGTGCCTCGAGACCGCCGGGAGAACGGGGTGCGCCCAAGTAGGCCGAGGCGATCCCAAACGCCAGCGCGCTCACGTCCGTAACCTCCGCAGCGCACGCCTCGGACTGATCCAAGATCGCCGCTGGCGCGCCCACCGCCATCAGCTCGAGGGTGCGGCGGGAGCCATCGACTACCCCGCGATGCAAGCGCAGCGCGACGTCCAGCCAGGCGTCCCCAATCTGCCGACGAGCCTCGAGCTCCAGCCCCTCGAGGCCAACGCTCTGTGCAGCTTGCGTCGCCAAGTCGATCCAGTCGCTGGCAGCGTCGCCCGCAGCACCGTGCTCCGCCGGAGCGAGGGCGGGCGCACCGAAATAGCCGCCAACCGGACCGACACTGAGGGAGGTCACGGCGCCTGCTTAGCAAGAAACCGGTGAGATGGTGCGAGCGCTTGGATGATTGGTGGCCTCATTACCCGCCAGGTGTTCAGCTAGTGTTTAACCACCCCACCTACTGGGCGGCGAGCAAAAGACCTGAATATACTGGCGCCAACATGCGCTCAGTTCGCCCCACGTGGATGGTCATTACGACCTTGCTCGCTTCGAGCTTCGCACCTCTCGCTCACGCTCAGTCCCCGCAGGATCGCGCGACGGCGGAGGCACTCTTTCAGCAAGCAAAGAAGCTGAAGGACGCCGAGAACTACGAGGAGGCGTGTCCCAAGTTTGCGGCTAGCAACAAGCTCGACCCGGCGCTGGGTACGTTGCTCAATCTCGCGGACTGCCATGAGCAACAGGGACTGACCGCCAGCGCCTGGGCCGAGTTTCTCGAGGCGGCGACGATAGCGCGGCGTTCCGGTCAAAAGGATCGCGCTGACGTGGCGCAGGAGCGCGCCACGGCCCTCGAGAGCCGACTCGTGCGCGTGAACATCGTCGTGAAGGGCGCCGCGGCCATCGAAGGCCTGGAGATCAAGCAAGACGGTTCCCCGGTGTACGCCGCAACGTGGAACACGCCGGTTCCAATCGATCCAGGGCCGCACCTGTTGAGCGTCACCGCACCCGGAAAGAAGGAGTGGGCCAAAGCGTTCGACGTGCCGACGTCGGGGGTGACGGAGCCGATTGCCATCGAAGTGCCTGAGCTCGAAGACGCGCCGGTGGAGAAGCCGCCGGAGACTCCTGCCACGCCAACGCCCGCTCCCCAAGTGTCACCCCAACCTCAACCGGGGCCCGTCGACCAGGGCAGCGACGGTTCCGGTCAGCGAACCGCTGGCATCATCCTCGGAGGCGCCGGCTTGGTGGGCCTCGCCGTGGGTGGCGTGTTCGGACTCAGCGCCAAGAACAAGTGGAAGGACGCTGACTGCAGCGACGGGATCTGCCCAACGGCGGACCGCCAGACGTTGGCAGAGGACGCGAAGAGCCAAGCCAACCTGTCGACCTTGTTCTTCGCCGGCGGCGGCGTGTTGGGTGCCGTTGGCATCATCTTGCTGCTCACCGCGCCCAGCAAGCAGGAGGCAGCTTCAAACGGTCACCTCCAAGTCTCTCCAGCGGTCGGTCCGCGCGCGACCGGCGTCTGGCTGGGAGGCAACTTCTGATGATTACCCTACGGAAAAGCATTCTCGCGTCAGCGCTCCTCCTCGTCACCGCCTGCGCCAACGTACTCGGCATCGAGGACACGGAAGTCGCGGCTTCTTGTAAGCCAGGTGACTTCGCCTACGACGGCGGAAACGGCCCAGGGGAAGGCACCCATAACGCCGGTCCCAACGAAGACTTCAGCTGCGTCGGCAACCTCGAGTCCGAGCTGGCTACCTCCGAGACCGTACAAATCACGCTCAACGTCGGCGTGCTCGTGACCAACCAACCGCTGGGCGGCGTGACGGTGAAGGCATGCCCGAGTCGCACTGACTTTGGCTGTGCGACGCCCCAAGACGAAGTCACGACGGGCGCCGATGGCGTGGCGACCCTCACGGTCAACACCCGCACCAATCGCGGGCTCACTGGCTATCAGGGCTACCTGCAGATCACCGGCCCAGACAACGGGGATGATCCCTGGCTCGACTACCTGCAGTACTTCAGTCGTCCAGTCGTGGGCGATCGCACGTTTCCACTCTCGATGCTGAGGAAGAGCGACTTCAAGATGGTGTTCCTCGACACCGTCGGCGCGGAGCAGCGGGACGATCGCGGCTGGCTCGCGGTGGAATCCGTGGACTGCAAGGACAAGGGGGCGCCGAACATCCGCCTCTCGGTCCCGAACCAGTGCGACTACTTGGACGGCGCGTCTCGCGAGTTCTACTTCTTTGGCGGCGGTCCGAGCGGCGACGTCTCCACCACTCAGCCTGGGGAGATCGCGTTGGGGGGCTTCCTGAACATCAAGCCGGGCAATGCGCTCGAGGTGCGCGCCTACTGGCACCCCGAAGCGCAAAATCTGCTGACCGTGGTGGACCGCCTGATCATCCGCCCGAATACGCTCACCACGCTGCGTTTCGAACCGAACCAGTGACCAGAGTCTGTGCTTGCGGTACCGCGACTGCACTTGCGGTACCGCGCGGATTCGCTATTCCTCGCGGTACGAGCAAGCGCGCACCAGGTACACCAGCGGCGTTGCGTCGGGCGCTTTGCTGCTGACCGGGTACTCCCCTAGTTCCTTGAAGCCGTAGCGATACACCAGCTTCAAAGCTCCCGTATTCGTACGCAGGCAGAAGGCGATGACGTATTGCAGCAGCGATGCGTCCGCCGCCCGCATCACGTAGTCCAGCCCGAATCCCGTGACTCCGCTGGCCATCTTGTTTGGCTCAACATACGCGCTGAGCTCCGCCATGATGCCCTTCACCGCGGGGTTACTGCGGAAGGGAGACAGGCTCATCCACCCAAGGACGTCTCCCGCATCGTTCTCGACGATGGTGTAACGGAAGATATCGTCTTGGTTCTCGAGCCGCTCGCCGAAGTAGGCGCGGTAGTCGTGACCCGCAGGGGGCGGTGTCCCGAGGCTATTTTCGATGCCGCGCATCCAGATGTCGACGATGCGATCGGTATCTTGAACCGTTCCCTGTCGCGCCCTGAACTCCATGCTGCTCCTCCGGCTGCCGCCATGCGGTTCGAGGTGGGCTCGGCGTGCCCCCGCCACTCCTGAACAACGTAAGCGCTGACTCTAGCATCGTACCCGCGTTCTCAGGCGAAGCATTCGGAAGGCGGCATGGAGTCGAGCGACTCAATGGCTCGCTCCAGGTAGCTCTACTGGACGTGCAACGGAAGTTCGGTGCAGACTTCGAGGCTCACCCTGAAGGCGCAGATGCAGGATCTAAAGCCCGGCGACATTCTTTCATACTCATCTGGCAGCCACGATCGAGGGCCATACGGGTTCCGCACGATTCGCCCTGGGGGGAACTTGATGGCGCTATTCGCCAATCGCTACCCCCAAGTGTTGCAAGGCTTCGACGGGCGAGTCCCGATGGTGATCAACGCGTACCCCGCGTGCATCGGAACCTTCGACTTCGGCATCACCGTAGACAGCTATTTGAGCCATTCCACTGCCTCGCGGGCGCTCCACTTGGCGCACCTCGAGCGCTATCCGGTGATGCTCATCGGGCAGCCGCTTTACCTCGCGGATCTGCTCTTCCGGCATCTGGCGACCAACCCGGTGCTACCTCCGACCTTGCTGCTCGTGACCGGTGGCTACGTCATGCCACGCTCGCTGGAGATGTCCCTGCGGCAGCTGATCGCTGCTGTCACCCCCCGCGCTGCCCACGGTACCACCCTGAACCTGATCAACGGCTACGGCGTGGCCGAAGTGGATGCGGGCTGCTTGTGGGCAACGCAGCGCACTCCCGAGGGGCACCTGGTGTACGAGCCTCGCAGCGCTGACGTGGAGGTCGTGCTCGAAGGCAGCGACCTGTTGCTCTCCCTGCGCAGCCCCAACGGCGGCTACGTGGTGGAACGCTTCCCCACCGGCGACTCCGGCATCGCCGCACAAGCCATCGACGGCACGCCAGGCTACGTGATCTGGAACAATGAGCGCCTACACCCGAACGTCCTGAAGATCCTCGAGTCGTGGAGCTTCGAGGACTGGGAGCGCCGCACCGGCTACCTCTACTACGGGCGTGAGATCCGCTTCCAGCTACGCAAAGGCTTCGAGCCGAAGGTCGGACTCGAAGCGGAATTCCACGACTACGAGAAGAAGTACGGGCACTACTGGCTCTTCAAGCCCGTGTGGGGCCGCGCCCAAGACAGTGGGCGCGAACATCCGCTCCGCCGCACGATCATGTAGCTGGAACCTGCGTCCGCCTTTTTTTTGGGGGTGAGGGCGCGCCGGCTTGCAAAGAGCGCCGCCCAAGGAGATGTGCGCCAAGGAGATGTGCGCCAAGGAGATGTGCGCCAAGGAGATGTGCGCCAAGGAACATGTGCGCCAGTGTGCTCCGTGAGAATCGAGCCGCGCACCTGCCACCAATCCGAGCAGCCCAAAGCAGCGGCCGAAGCCGCAGCACGTGCAAAGCGTGACGTTACACACTGGATACGCGGGCAGAACGCGCACTCCAGTCGCCGTCGGTGGAGTCGTTCACCTACAAAAGTCCGGCGGCGGCGGACCTGTTCCTTGCGGGTCCATGGGCCGGAACTTTAAGATTGGAAGGCTGTGGCGAAGGAAATCAATCAATGAGCGCACTCGCTGAGAACGTCGACGTAGAGGTCAAACCCGGCGACGTGCTTGCAGGCAAGTACCGGGTCGAAAAGGTGCTCGGCGCGGGGGGCATGGGCGTCGTCGTCCAGGCCACTCACGTCGTGCTCAATGATCGAGTCGCCCTGAAGTTCCTGCTGCCGGCGGTCGCCAAGCACGAGAACACCGCAGCTCGCTTCCTCCGGGAAGCGCAAGCGGCGGTCCGCATCAAGAGCCCCCACGTCGCCCGCGTGATTGACGTTGGCACGATGGAGGACACCGGTTCCCCCTACATGGTCATGGAGTACCTGGAGGGGAAGGACTTGTCGGAGATCGTCGAGTCCGAGGGTCCGCTGGATATCGGGCTCGCTGCGCTCTACACGCTGCAGGTCTGCGAAGCGCTGGCGGCAGCCCACTCTGCGGGGGTCGTGCACCGCGATATCAAGCCCGCCAACATCTTCCTCACTCGCGGGGGTGACGGCTCACCCATCGCCAAGGTGTTGGACTTCGGCATCAGCAAAGTCACGAGCGACATGGGTGTGTCCAGCCTCACTCAGACCCAGGTGTCCATGGGCTCTCCCCTGTACATGTCGCCGGAGCAGATGCGCTCGGCCCGCGACGTGGATGCGCGCGCGGACATTTGGTCTCTAGGCGTCGTGCTCTACGAGATGCTCACGGGCACCCTGCCCTTCGTCGCCGACTCGATGCCGCAGCTCTGCGCGTTGGTGCTGGAGAATACGGCGCCCCCGATGCGCATCGTGCGTCCGGACCTTCCGGAAGAGCTGGAGCCAGTGGTGGCGCGCTGCCTCGAGAAAGACGCCGCAAAGCGCTTCCAGTCCGTGGGCGAGCTGGCGATGGAACTCGGCCCCTTCGCCGGCGACATCGGCGTCGCATCTGCCGCGCGCGTCGTGCGCATCCTCGAGGGCGGCGGCCGGCCCCGCACCGTCAGTCACATGGAGCCGCCGCGGCCTTCCATGATCTCAGTGAACAGGCCCAGCGACACCCACTCCACAGCAACCGCGTTCGGCGCGACGGGGATGCAGGAGAAGCCGAAGGAGCGCCGTGCTCCACTCTACATCGCCATCGCGGCTGTCACTGTCGGCTTGATCGCCACCATTTGGGGCTTCACTCGAGGCGGGGACAATCAGGCTCCAACGCCTGCGGCGCAGCCCCCCACACCGGCCGCGGAGGCACCCAAGCCGGAAGCCGAAAAGGCCGAAGCTGCCAAGCCTACGGCGGATCCGAAGGAAGCACCGGCCAAGGTGGAAGAGCCCGCGGCGCCCGCTGCAGCCTCCGCAAGCGCCGAGGCTCCCAAAGAACCCTCGGAAGCAGAGAAGAAAGCCTGGGCCAATCGCAAGCCTCAGCCCGCTGCGCCCAAACCCGCAGCCAAGCCGAAGGCCGACGTCTTCGACGAACGCCTGTAAGCACCCACGCCGCGGCGCTCACGACACCTGCGTCTAGCCGCGGGCGCCGTTTCCGCACGTAAATAATTCAGCGATTCTCTTCGTCGAGTTCGCGCATCACGTTGAGCAAGACGCCACCGATAGTGCCACGCGAGTTCGGTGCGATGGCATCAGTCGCCGGAGCGAACCAGAAGCGCCCCCGCTTCCAACCGAGCACATCGCGCAGCACGCGTTTCAGCTCCAGCGGGCGACCATCGAGGGTGCTCTCCACGAAGGTGCCCTCAGCCATCACGAACGCCGCGCGCGTTTCTGGATCGCCGCCGGTGGTGATCGTGAGACGACCGCTGCGGCGCTCCATCTCAATCACCATCAGCACCGTCGCGACGTTCATCTGCTCGAGATCGCCACGCAACGCGAGGGGCCCCAGGCTGCTTGGGGGCAGGAAGGAGTCCCGCCTCTCACGGATTCGCGCCACCAAGCGCATCAGCGCCTCCACTTGATGCACGATGGCTTTTTCCGTGATTGGCTTCAGGAGGTAGGCGTCGGCACCAGAGCGTAGCCCTTGCAGCGCGGTGTCGAGATCGAAGGCATCGCCCAAGATGAGCGTGGGCACCATCGCGATCTCACTGCGCTCGGCGCGCAGCTTGGCGATCACCCAGGTGCCCTCGATGTCTTCCAGATACAGGTCGCAGATCACGCAGTGAGGCTGAGACTCCACCGCCGCGCTCACGCCGGAGATGGCCGAGTCAGCGGTTTCAGTGGTGAAATCGGCCTTGATCAGCGCGCGCTGCAGCGAGAGGCACAGCTCCTCGTCACTCGTGATGATCAGCACTCGCCCTTTGCTCAAGCCTCGCCTCGCCGATGAGGCTAGCACGCGATACCCCAACGACGGGAGTTTCGCGCTGAAACGCGCGCCGTCAGAACCGCCAGGCCTGGAAATACCGGATGGGGACTTCCCCGTCCCACACACCGGAACCGGTCCGTAGGTGAGCGCGGGGACGGGCCAGTGTAAGTTAGCGATGTGCGGCTGCTCTCGTTCGCGCTGATGCTGCTCACCCTGTGGAGCCTCTACGACGCGACCCGGCGCCGCGCGCCCGCCTATTGGTACTTCCTGTTGGTGCTCGGGTTTCCGATTGGGGCCATTTTGTACCTCGTCTGGAGCAAGCTGCAGGGCTTCGATGCGGTGGAGCGGCAGCTCGAATACGCCGACGGTCTCGAACAACAGGGCAGCTACCTGGAGGCGGCGAGGATCTACGGGAGCATCCTCGAGATACAACCGAGTAAGCCCAGGGCACTGCACGGCGACGCGCGCTGCGCGGTCGAGCGAGGCGAGCTCCCTCGCGCGCTCGAGCTGTATGACCGCCTGATGCGGGTGGACCCGCGCTACCGCGAGTACACGGCAGCGCTCGAGTACGCTGAAGTGCTTAGTCAGAGCGGTCGAGCCGATGACGCTGCAGACCTGATGAAAGGGCTGGTGCGTGAATCCGCAAAGCCGAATCATCGCCTCGCCCTGGCTCACTACCTCAAGCGCAGTGGGCAGTCAGCAGAGGCGCGCTCGAGCCTCCAAACTTTCCTCGCGGATAATCCTCCTGAGCCCTGGCGCCATCGCGCCGAGCAGCTGCTCGCGGAGACACCCGCCCAGGACTAAGGCGCCCAACCCGCGAGCATCCGCACCAGAGGCTCAGCCATAGCGAAGCAGCAGGTAGCCGATCGCGAAGGCGAAGAGGAAGGCGATGGACAGCCAAGATAGCCCTTGTAGCCACGGCTTGGGTCGGCCCTCCTCAGGCACCTCGGCGCCGTTGACGGCGCGATGATTGAGCACCGCCAGGAGCGGCGCGGTGAGACAGCTCAGGGTGGTGGCCACGTCGACCATCGTCTTCAGGTTCTTCAAGAACACCGAAATCACCAAGCAAGAGCCCACGAACAGTACCGCCATCGCGGCCCAGTAGCTGACGCGCTGAGGGCGCTCGTCCTGCTCGTCGTGACCGGCCTCCTCCGGGCCACGTAGCCGCGCAACCAAAACCGAAATCGCACGCGGAAACCCGTCAACGACGGTCAGCGTCGTCGAGAACATCACCGCGAAGGCCGCGATGCCGACGACTGGCGCAACCCAGCTGCCGAGGGTCTCGGTGTAGAGACTGATCACCTGGTTTGCGAAGCCGGGCGCAGACTCCTCGAAGGTGCGCCCGGTGTGAAACATCACCCCGGCGCCCATCAGCATGAAGCACGCCGCGAGGATCACCGTGCCGATGTACCCGATGTGAAAGTCGATCATCGACTCGCGCACCGTGGGCACATGTCCAGTGTCATCTCGCCGGGCAAGCACCCAAAGTGATTGCCACACGGCAACGTCGATCGCTGAAGGCATCCAGCCCATGAACGCCGCAACGAACAGCACCGATTGCTTGCCCGCTGCGAATGGCGCACCGACGTCCACCAGCGATCCCCAGGACACGCGCGGCAGCACCAGCGCGGTGGAAATCAAGGTGGTCAAGGTCAACACCCCAACCAAGAGCTTCGTCACCCGGTCGAGCCAGCGATAGTGTCCGATGCCCAGGAGGCCGGCACACAGCGCCATGAGCCCAGCGCTCACGACGATCAGGTTCAGCTTCAGCTTCAGCGTCGCCACCAGGAGCGCTGCCGTGACGAAGGTCACCGCCGCCTGCACGGTGAACATCGTCAGCAACGTCAGCAGAGCATAGAGCCACAGCGCCCAAGTGCCCTGGCGCCGATAGCCCTCGAGCAGCGATGTCCCCGTCGCCGCGGCGTACTGTTGACCGAAGCGAAACGCGGGATACTTCGTGAGGTTGGCGAGCAACATCACGCCGAACATGCCTAGTCCGAACAACGCACCGGCGCGCGTCGACTGCACCAAGTGCGAGACACCCACCGCCGCGGCCGCGAACAGCAACCCCGGCCCCAGCGCCTGAACCCAACCCTTCTCCTGCATGAGCGGCGGGAGAATAGATGCTTTCCCCCGCACACTCTACGGCGTCAACGAAGGCGCTGGGTCTCCACAGCACTTTTTTACCTGAAAGCCGCCCACGTTCGGCGCCCATCCCGCCGCCACCAGCTGTGAATGCCTTCGTCGCCTCGAACGTGACGTTGCCCGCGCTGGGCTCGCTTCACCCCCGGCTCGATCCGGGTTCCTCGGAACTCCGGTCTCACAAGAGGCGTGCGAACTCTGGAGCGTCCAGCGAAAGTCGTCTTGCCCCGCGCTTCGCTCACTAGTTCTGATGGGGGAGAGAATGCATTCATATCCGCATGGCAATCAATGCGGCCGCGGCGTCAGTTGCTGCCGCCAGTGCCAGCGGCGCCGCCCGTGGTGCCTCCGGTACCGCCACTGGCGCCTCCAGTGCCGCCGGTACCGCCCGTGCCGCCGGTACCGCCCGTGCCACCGGTACCGCCCGTGCCTCCAGTGCCACCGGTACCGCCCATGTTCGTGCACGGACAGCCGCAGTTGAGCGGGGGCGCGTCAGAGGGCACCTTGGAGCACTCAGCAGGAACCTGGGCATCGACGATGATACCGGGCAGCATCTCCTTGGCCGTGAACCGCATGCCCAGGCTAAGTCCGTCGCACGCAGCCTCGGGGTCAGGATCACCAGTCAGCAACGCATCCGTGCGCTGGTTGATGAAGTCGAGCAAGGGCTGGTCCGCGCCGCACAGGTTCTCGCAAACGCCGACTTCTTTCAGGTTCGTGATGAACTCGCTGGGCTTGATCACCCCACCGAGAGTTCCGTCGGTGATGGACCAGTTCTCTGTCTGGAAGTCGAGCTCCAGCTTCGCCGCGATTACGCCGCGGTGAATCATCAGACGTATCCCCGCGGTCTGCCCGAAGGAGCGCTCCCCGCTCAGCCAGAACTCGAACGGATCCGGTAGCTGAACGATCAAGTAGCCGTTGCGCACGTAGGCGTTGGCGTCAGCGTAGATCGAGTCCGGCAATGTCCCCTTATCGAAGCCGGTCTGCTTCGTCAGGTAGCGGCTCGACACGCGAAACGGGTCGAACTCGAGCCAGGCCACGTTGTCGAACCAGTCGCTCGGGGCGTTGTTGCCCGTCGTGCCGCAGATTGCGTGGGTGAGCCCCTCAGCGCCGTCCGAAGAGTAGAGATCCACGCGCACCTGGGGGTCGTTCAGCTCGCCGTTGTAGCCGGTCAGCTTGAAGATCTCGAGGAACTCTCCATGCAGCAGACCGCAATCCCAGTTCGACTCCTTATATCCGTACGGTAGTAGCTCTGGGATCTCGGCCATCCTGGAGATCACGGCTCCGAACGCGTTGTCGCGGCACGCATCGCCATCGGGCAAGGCCATGTCGTTCTTGCAGCTGGGCTCCGACGCTTGACCGCTACAAGTCGCTGAGTCCGTGCAGCTGCCATCGAGGTCGAAACCGATGGTCTTGCGTGCCTCCGGATCGGGCGTGCGCGGCTTGTCGTTCTTCGCGCTGCCAAACCCCATCGTGATCAGGCCCAGGTAGAGCGGCGGAAGATCTGCCGCGTCCGTCGTGGTGGGTCGCTGATCCGCAGTTGGCACGCCCTCGGTGTCACACCCGTTGTCCGCCTTGTGCTGCCAAAACGGCGTCTTGTCCGGCCCGCCGCCTGAACCGGCGTTGCCGCTACCGCCGCCACCGTCCGCTGTGCCACCAGTCCCACCGGTTTCCCCCGCGACCAGCAGCGACTCGTCGTACTCGTTGCAGGCGTAGGCCGTGCTCAGTGAGACACCCGCCACGGCGAGCAAGGCTAAGCGCCGTCCACCCAAGGATTTCGGACTCATATCTTTCAGCATGACCTGAGCGATGGTCGGAAGACCAGTCTGGATAGACGAAAGCGGCGTTCAACTTGCGGCTTTTGGCCCCGGGCCGGCGACGGGAGTATCCTCGCCCACCATGGCGTTTGGGGAGCAGCAGGCAAGCCGTGACTGAAGCGACCCGCACACTCGTCACACCCCGCGCCTTGGATGCGGATGTGAAACATGCTTGGCACCTCCGCGACGCGCGCTGGGGGATCGCCAGGGGTGTCGCTGCCTTCTTTGGCGGCTTCAGCGCGCTGAACGCAGTCGGAGACGCGCTCGAGCCCGGTTTCGACGCCAGCGCTTGGTGGGTGGATCTGCGCGGTCTGCCACACTGGCTGAGCTGGTGCGTGGTGCTGCTTTCTGCCCTCGTGCTCGTCGCCTTTGCATGGCGTCCTCAGCTCGGGGCCGTGAGGCGAAAGGTCACCATCGGGTGGTCGATGCTTCTGATGGCGTTCTGCGGCGCGAACGCCATCGCCTTCGGCGTCGCCCTTCATTCCGGGAGGATCCACACGCCGCGCCCCATTCCGGTTTCAGCGCTGATCTTCGCGGCGCTGTTCAGCGTGATGTTCAGCGCGCTCAAGAATGACTTCGCGCCGGGGCGCTTCGCCAAGTGGCGCGCGCTCAGCGTGCTCACGCTGGTGGCTTTCGCCTGCCCCGTCGCGCAAATGGTGCTGTTCGGCAAGACAGACTACCGACGGCCGGCGGACGCAGTCGTGGTGTTCGGCGCACGAGTGTATCCGA
>JBFXBK010000124.1:0-22312 GCA_050183255.1 Polyangiaceae bacterium
CCACGCCTGTTGAGCCACGTACCACTGGCTTGCGAGCTCGAGCCGAGGCACGTCCTCGGGTTCGAGTCGAAGGGCCTCGGCGAGGTCCGTCAACGCCTCTAATTGCCTCCCGGAAATGTAACGCAGGCGTGCGCGCAGCTCGAAGGCTTTGGCCCCGCCGTTTCTGAGACGCGCCGCCTGGGTGTAGATGCGTTCGGCCTCGCGGGTGTCTCCTTGGCGTTGGCGCAGCTTTCCGAGCCCAAAGTAGGCTTCAGCGAAGCTTGGGTCCATCACCATGGCCTGGTGGTAGACCGTCAGCGCACGCGCGAACTCGCCTCGCCGTGCTAGCGCATCAGCCTGCTCGGTCAGTAGGCGCGCGCTGCGGGTCGCCCAGCTCTCCGTGGCGGGCGGCGGAACCGGAGCCGCGGTGGCCGGAGCTGCAGTGGCCGGAGCTGCAGTGGCCGGAGCTGCAGTGGCCGGAGCTGCAGTGGCCGGAGCTGCAGGGGCCGGAGCTGTTGGGGTCAGAGGCGGTGGTTTGGTCGTCTCTGCTGGGTTCGGAGCTTTGCCGGGAGGATCCGGGAAGCGACCCGTGGGCGCCGCGGCGAGCTCGGGCGCCCAGAGCACCACGAGCACGCCAAGAGCCCACCACCGCCGCATGTTTGGAGTCTAGCTCAGCTTGCGCACCGTATCGCTGCCGCAGACGTGTGGATCACAACCCGAGTGCCTGACGCGCTTGGGCGTACTTCTCGCTCACGCTGAAAACAGCCAAATCGCGCGCTTCGGCGTTCCTGGTGACCCACTTGGCGCGCTCGGCGTCATCGTCGGGAATTTCTCCTCCAGCGATCGCCCGCAGCGCCGCGCGAGGGTCGCCGATGGCGAGCAGCGCCGTGCGGTTGCCCCACTCGTGGAGCGACGTGGCCAGCTGACTCGCTCGGTTGCCGATGTTGCCGATCACCTCTAGCGCGAGCACCGGTACGTCATCGTCCAAGGTGCGCGGTAAGCTCGCGCGGATGCGTTGTTGAGCCACAGCGAACTTCTTTGCGTCCGCACCTTGGGGCTGCCAGTTGTCCGCGAACAGACTGAGCAACGCAGCCAGGACCGGCCACAGGTCGATTGGCGCCGTGCGCGAGAGGGCGCAGGCGTTGGCCTGGATCAGCTTGAGCGCGCGGAAGACGAGGAAGTAGAGCATCGCCTCGTCTTGAGCGTCGAGTAGCTCCTTGCCGATCACCAGCTGGGGTGGATTGGTGCTCGCGGGTTGCGCCGCCTTGCCGATGTGCGGCGCGACAAGCACTTCCAGGTTGTGGATGCCGTAGCTCATCGCCAGTTGCGCGATCTGTTGCTTGAAGCCCTGCATCTCCTGGGGCAACGGCTGTGCGCGCATCGCGCGCAGATCCATCCCGTAGGCGCCGTCGAGGGCGTTGCCGGTCTTTTGAATGAAGGAGCGCAGCGGTAGGGTCAGCAAGTCAGGCGCGAGCAGATCGTCGAAACGTGGCTGACCTGCCGCGGCGCCTCCGCCGCGCACCGCTAGTGGGTCACCGCCCTGAATGGCGCGCAGCGTGGCGGTTGCCACGAGCGCCGAGTCCATATCCCCGCGGATCTCAGCAACGCTACCTAGCGCCTCGAAGAAGCTCGGATCAAAGCGACCCGTGCCGAGCGCGCGGCGTGCGTCGTTCGCGGTTCGGTCGAGCAGTACGTTCAGAGCCCGCGTCTCGCCCGTGCGCGCGTAGAACTCCGCGAGCGCTCGCAGCACCAGTGGATCGGTTGGCGCCGCTTTTCGGGTGCGCTCGAGAATGGCTTCCGCCTTGCGCTTGTCGCCAGCGACCTGCTCGTAAATCACAGCCAGTTCGAGGGAGCGCGTGCGCTTGTCGTCAGCACTCTCGGCGAGGCCCAAGAGCTCCTCTTGGACAGCCAGCGCGCGTTCGGCGTTGCCTGCGGCGGAGTACACCTGAACTAGGCGCTCCCGAGCCTGGATGTCTTGAGGCAGGCGCTTCAGAACTTCCCTGTACGACAGTTCCGCGCGGTCTGGTGTTGGGATGTGCTGCTCATAGATCTCACCGAGCTTGCGGTAGATCTCTGCCTGCTTTGGTTGATCTTGGGTGTGGCGTGCGAGACGGATCCAAGCTTGCTCCGCTTCGGGCCAGTCTCCCTCGTCGCCACACAGGTCCGCGAACGCGCGCAGCGCCTCTACGTGCTCTGGGTTGGCGTCGAGAGCGGCAGCCAACGCAGCGCGCGCCGCGCCTCGGTCGCCGATCTCGGCCAGGGCCTGGGCGCGAGTGACTTCGAGGCCCACGCGCTCCGCAGGATCGCTGGTGCGCGCGAGCCGCGACTCGAGCAGCGCCGCGAGCTTTGAGCGCTCATTCTGGTCGACGTAAAGCTGGCGTAGCCGCTCGAAGACGTCGCCGTGGGTGACGTCGATGTTCGCGGCTTGCTCAAGCGCAGCGCCGCCACGCTCGGCGTTGCCCGCGCGATCCAGCCACAGCAGCCCCGCTTGGTACCAAGCTTCGAGCCGGTGACGCTCTACCGCGCTCGTCTGAGCGACCGCCTCCAGCGCCGTCGCGGCTGCAGGGCCATCGCCGCTCGCTTCCAGCACATCCGCGCGCGTGGTCAGCGCCACGAGGTGCTCAGGCATGCGATCGATGGCTTGATTGAGCAACAGGCGCGCCTCTTCGCGCTGGGTGAGTCGTGCGGCCGTCTCTGCTGCGCGGAGACACAGCGTGGAAGCGTCCAGGTCGGCGTCGCTCTGGGAGGCGAGCTCGCCGAGCACCTCGAAGGCCTTCGCGTCATCACCCGTCGCTTGCGCGTACGCAGCGAGCTGACGCAGGAGCCAGTAGGGGCGGGGGCTAGGATGATTTGTCCCGTAGACCACGTCCTTTGCGTTCAGCCACTCGTCGGTCTTCTTGATCAGGCGAGTGGCGAGGATGGCGTGCGCCAGCCCGCTCCAGCCTGGCAAGGTCGTCGACAGGGTGCGCTCGATGGGGATTAGGTCTTCGTCGCGTTGCGCAGCAAGATAGGCGTGCTCGAGCTGGCGCAGCGCGGGCAGGTAGTCGGGCGAGTCTTCGAGGATGGCTGACTGCCAGAGCAGCGCGCTCGATTGGTCACCCCGAGCTAGATCGAGCTGACTCAAGCGCTCATACAGCGCGCGCGCTTTCGCTGGGTCTGTCTCGGCCTTGGCTTGGCTCAGCAGCAGATCCGCGAGATCGGCGGACTCCGAGGTACCCGCAGCGGTGCGTTCGCGAGCAATTTCCGCAAGGGAACCAGCGCCGGCTTCGAGAGCCGCACGTGCCGCACGTGCGGCGGCTTCGCTGTCGCCTTCACGCTCGTAGTTGAGCGCCGCCTCGAGCAGCAAACGACCCTTGACGGGGCCCTCTGCGACTGCTGCTGCGGCCTCTCGCCACGCGCCGCGATCCAGGTTGCTGCCTGGGTTGAGTCGCTCGCCGAGCTCTCGTAGGCCAACGTCGCCAGGACGCTCTTCTGCGGCTAGGGCGATCAGGTCCGCCGCACCTGAGAGGTCTTCGTCTGCCGTGAGCAGGGCTTCCCGAACCTGGTCGTGTGCGGTCTCGATCGGGTCTTCACTGGTGTCTCTGCGCTGACGGATCCACTCCAAGAGCAGCTCGGGATCGCCTGCCATGCGCGCGGACAACTCCGCGAGCCGGAACGCAAACGGCAGCCCCGGATCCGCGTCGCGCGCGCGCTCCAGCAGGCCCATGACTTGGTCCGGCGCGTCCTGCTGGGAGCGCACCGCCGCTTCCGTGAGGAGAAGAGCTTTGCGCGCATCGTTTTCGCTCGCTTCCGCCCCCTGATCGAGCAGGCTGGCCGCGCGTCGTGCGCCGCTCACCTCGACTTGGGCCCGCAGCGGTGCCTCCAACGCGGGCGACTTTCCGTGCGCGCGTTGGTAGGCTGCGAGAGCTGCCGCTGCACCTCCGGTCAACTCATGCGCGAGCGCCGCCACCAGCTGGCGACTGGTGTCCGCCTCGGGCGGGGCGAGGGCGCCGAGGGTGTCAGCTGCCGACGCATAGTCCTTGCTCGCGATGGCGCGCTCGATGTGCAGGAGCCGCGTCAGTGCGGCATGCTCTGGAGATTGCTCCGTCTCCTCGGCTGTCGCCGCGAGCGCTGCGCTGAGCGCGGCAGCGGAACTGAAGGAGCGCCCCAGGCGGTGCGGGGCTTGGCCGGTCGGTTCGCCAATGTTCACCGTCGCGAGGCCTTCGAGATCGTTCTGCAGCGCCAGCGCTGCACCAGCCAGCACCGCGCCGCCGGGTTGCTTCGCCAGCCCTGTCAACTGAGCGGTCGGGACGTCTGCGCCGCTGAGGAGCGCCATCGCGACTTGGTCTGCCTGACTGAAGGCATCTCCGGAGGCGGCGAGCGCCCGCTGCATGCCCTCAGCGTTCGAACCCTCGAGCGCCCGGGCAGCGAGCCCGTGCAGCAGGTAGGCCGGCGGTGAAGTTTCCGCCCGGGAATGTTCGGCCAGGATCGCCGAGAGTAGCTCGATTGCCTTGTCTCGCGTGTCCGGTGCCGGAGCCAGCAGGGCTGCGGCCACCCAGCGTGCCGCATGTCGCAGCTCGGGGACGCGGACCAGATTGGCGAGCGCGAGTCCTGCTGCTTTCCCGTTGCCAGCGGCCAGGGCGCGTCGGGCTGCTGACAGGTAGGCTTCTGCGCCCGAGTCTGGCTCTGGCGCGGCGTTTCGGCGGGTCACTATGCTCGTCTGAGCTGCGCGGATCGCACCGAGTTCGGGACTGTCCGGCAGGCGCACGTTCGGTGCCGCGCTGCCTGCGGCGAGTTCCCGCGCCAGTTTGAACACGTAGGGACGCGGGTCGGTGGGCGCCAAGCGCTGCGCGTTGTCGAGCTTCTTGCTCGCGGCGTCCGCGTCCTCGAGCACGACGCGGTTAATTTCTGCGCAGAAATAAGCGGAGTGTGCGCGGCTCTCGGGCGTTGGACTGGTGATCGCCTCCTGGTCAAGCGCGACTGCGACTTGGCTCCACTCTTCTGTCGCTTGCGTCAGCCAGCGCTGCTGGCGCTGCGCGAGTGGATGCTTTTGGCCTTTCGTAGCGGCCTGAGCTGCCTTACGAGCCCGTTCATCGTCGCCCGCCATCGCCCAAAGCTCGCTTGCGACGACGAGACACCGCGTCCGCGCCGCGCCATCGACGGCGGCCTCGGCTTCCTCTTCAAACCACTCAGCCTTCGCGATCCAGGCGTCGAGCATGCCGTTAAGGGCTAGGTGATGGGCTGCTTCTTGCTCGTCCTCCCAGATCTCGCCGGTTCCGACTTCGTCACCTTCGAAGCCACTGTCGGCGTAGTTCCCGTCGTAGTCATCCGCGGGGATGCTCTCGAACTCGCCAGCCAGGCCTTCCTCGTCTTCGGGGTCGACGGTGCCGCCATTGATCGCCTCGAACGGGGCATTGACCTCCGACTCGCCCCAATCCTCGGATTCCGTCCAGAGCTCCGCCTGGGAGGGACGTCCGCTGTCCAATGCCTCGAGCAGCGCGTCTGCTTCGGCGTCGTCCACCTCCTCGACGTTCGGTAGCTCGCTGTGGCTCTTTGCGAATTCCATTGCGCTGGCGACGTCTTCGCTAAAGTAGTTGGCGGCCTCCTCGGTTCCGTCGGGAACTGGGGTCGGCATGTCCAACGACGTCGTGGCCTTCGGCGCGTCAGGGCTGAACGCAGGTGGAAACGGCTCGCGCGGCGGTGGGCCGGCTGGGTTGACAGCTGGCGGCTTTCTGGTGGCCTCGTCGCTCAGGCGCGGGATAACCGCGCCAGGTATGCCGGGGCGGGGTGGACCCTGCCGAGCGCTGCGCGCGCCAGGCAGCGGCGGCTTGCTTCGGGGGCGCGCAACGACGCCCGGCGGAATCGACGCAGGTGCCTTCTTTCCTTCGCTCAAGGGGTTCGTGAAGGTCTTGGTCTCATCGTCAGCCGAGAACAGCCGGTGCGCGGGTTCATGGAGCTTGGGACCCGGCGCCGAGTCGGCTGGTTCCGCTTCGCCCGGCCCGCCGATGGGTGACCACTCGCCAGAACCTCGAAACTTGCCGTCGTCTGCATCCGGCTGACTGTCTCGGTCTCGCGCCAAAGAACGCGGGGCTTGGGGGGACGTTGACCGCGGTCCAAGCGGGCGGTTCGGGAGCGTCGCAAAGTGGCGCTTGCTCAGCAACGGAGAGCCGGGCCGCTGCGAAGTTGCCGGTGGATCTTCGCTCAGCGCCTTCAGCGCGTTCGCGGTCTCACCTCGGTCCGGTAGGGTCTCTTGCGGCTCGCGCGCCGCAGGGGGCGCGGAGCTTGGCTTGCGGCCCGGGATTGGCAAAGGTGTGGACGCTGGGTCGTCGGCGAGCAGACTGTCGAGCAGCGCGTCGGGCTCGAAGTCGAGATCCCCAAGCTCAGCGCCAATGTCGCCAGCGCGCCCGCTGCGTCCAGCGCCCCGCTGCTTCTTGTCGTCGTCCTGGTCGCTCATCGGACACCCATGCCCAAGCGGGCGCGAAGATCGAGGTACGCCGGGGACAGCACGAAACCGAGGAGGTTGTGCAGTCGCCGTTGACCGAGATGAGTTTGCGGCGGCACTCCCCGCGCGCCGTTTTCAATCAAGAGCGACACCTGGGAGACATCGCCGGCTGCGATTGCCGCCATGCGATCGAGGGTCCCATTGGCGGCATCCACCCAACGCGCCGGGTCCTGCCCAGATTGGGCGAACGCCGCTGCGAGGTTTGGAAGCACCTTCTTCAGCTTGCGGGGCATCGCCTTACCCAGCTGGCGTTCGAACTCGCCGAGCATCGCGTAGGCTGGGGATTGAACTTGAACGCCACCCACGTGGCACGCGGCGACGACCAACGCTGCGATGTCCGTTGGATCGCGATGTCTGAGCAGCGTGGAGCCTCGACGGAGCGCGAAGATCTCTCTCGCGGCCAGCGCACGACGCGCGGGATCGAAGGGAGCGCCGACTTGGGCGCCGATCACGATGGACGGGCGCTCTGCTGGCACGGCGAATATTCCGTGCGGATCTGGACCTCCAACGTACAGATCGAAGTCTCCAACGCCCAGCGCTCCCGTCCACGCAGCTAACTCGTTGCGTTGAGGCACGCCGGCTCGCGGATCGATGCGGTCCTTCTTGCCTACACCAAAGGCGGCCAAGCTAGGCCCGATTGCCTCTGCGAAGACCGGCGCGAGCGTGGCCATCAGGTCCACGATTGGCCCACGATCTTGCGGGTCGAACAGCTCGGGGAATGCTTCGGGCTCAATCGCCATTTGAGGAGTGCGAGCCACGCGTTGGTCAAGACTGTGCAGCTCGGCGTCGAGGTCCGGAGTGCCCGCGCCGAGTGCGGTGAGCGCGCCGAGCGCCGCTTGGCGCATGGGTGCGTCCGCCATCACCTCAGCTACCCGAGCCAGGCGGTTCACGACCTCGATGTCCGTGGGGTTCTGCTGCACGCTCTCGACGAGCGTCATGCGCGCGCGAGGCACCAACTTGACCTGTAGCTGCTCCGGCATCAGCCCGCTCAGGAGGAGGTCGAGCGCTTCCCCGTCTTGCGGTGATTCCGAGAGCAGTTTCTCTACGGCAAAAGCAGCCTCTTCTGGCTTGGCTCGCCGGTCGCGATGAATGGCCATCGCTAGACGGGCTGCCTCGATGCGCCCCTCAGAACTCTCCCGCTCCTGCATGAGCTGTTCGAGTACTTCGGTCGCTTGCTCCCAAGCTCCAACCTTGCCTGCCGCTCTTGCCAGTCGCTCGCGCACGGGCAGCGTGCTGAGCCCGGCTTTGTAGAGCGCAGAGAGCACGCCCAGCGCTTGCTCCACGTTGCCGAGCTTCTTCTCGTAGAGGTCCACCGCAGCGACGCCGCTCATCAAGCGCTGCTTGGCGGGCGCCTCCTCGAGCTCAGCAAGTCGGCCCAGGTATTCGGCCGCTTCCTCGAAGCGCTGGGTGCTGATGGCGATTTCTCCCATCAGCGCGAGCGCGCCAACATGCTCCGACTCCAGCATAGTGACGTTCTCGAGTGCGGTGAGGGCGCCCTCCAGATCGCCAGCCTTGCGCATCACTCGCGCCCGTTCCCAGAACAGCTTGGCGATCTCCTCGGGGTCCTCAGCGACTTCCAGGCGTCTCTCGATCAACTCGAGCAGGGTGGGGCCGTCCTTGCGTGCGCGAACGATGCGGAACAGCCGATCGAACGCCACGTCTCGGCGGATGTCTCGCTCGATTGTCCGCGCCAGGGCGAGCTCGCCACGCTCAGCGTCCCCTAGTTCGTCCAGCAGAATGAGCGCCGAGCGCTCCCACAGTTCTGCGCCAAGGCTGGTATCCGCCACTGCGTCGCCGAGTGCGGCGCAGGCTTCTGCCATCAGCGTACGGTCCCCAGTGAGGTCGGCGGTTGCCCGCAGCCCCTCCCAACCCAGGATTTCGGTGGGTAGCGCTTCAGTTACCGCGCGGAACGAATCTTCGGCTGCCTCGAGCTCTCCCGCAGCGACCTGGTTCCAGCCAGCCAGGGCGAGGGCAAGGGTCGAGGTGTCGTCCCCGAGTGAGTCGTCCACACCCGCGAGGGCGCGTGCGCGGCGTCGGGGATCGCTGCCCGGCGGCGCGAGCTCTAGATTCGTCAAGCGAGCCGCGACGCTGCGCGACTCCAAGAGCGGGCTCCGCGCGTTGCCCGCGAGGAGTTCGAGCAGGCTGGCGCTCGCGTCTAGGGCTGCGCGTGTGTCCCCGGACATTCCTCTGGCTAGCTGCCGACGGGCCTCGATTTCGTGGTCGACATTCCCCGCGGCAATGCTCTGCGCGAGCCACTCGAGGTTTGGGTCGAGATGGTGCGCGTTCGCGCCGCCAAGTGCGTTGTGCCGCTCGGCCCACCGCCCTGCGAGCTCCTCGAGGTAGCTTGCGCTCGACCCCAGTTCGAGGGCGCGCTGATAGGCGCTGGCGCTGGCAAGTGTCGCCGCCTGATCGCCCAAAGCGGCGACTCGCTCCAGAGCCGCTTCATCGTCGCCGAGCGCCCGCGCGAGGTCGGCAGCTTGGTTCAGTTCGTCCGAGGCGCCTGGATCAATGCCGGTCAGGGCGGCGCGGCCATCTTCTGGGTCACCGCCGGCAGCCAGCTCGACGCCCCAGCGCTCGATCGCGAGTGCAGCGAGCGCGTCTACGTCTTGAGCCTGGGCCTCGCTCGCAGCTTCAAGGGCGCGGCGACGAGCGTCAGCGTCGTCGGGGGTGGCAGCGCGTAACGCCCACGCCAGCAGCGTCCCCGCCGCACCCGACTCGAGGTCGACACTGCGCGCGAAATCGTCCAGGGCGGACTCACGGTTTGCTTGCCGCCAGGCGAGCAAACCACACTCGAGGTTGAGTGCAGCGGATAGCTGCAGATCGTCGGTCGCGTTGGCGCACCCCGCAAGCGTCTCGCGCGCCGCGGCGAACTCTTGAGCTTCCGAGAGCAACGACGCGAGCGCTGCCGCAACCAGCGGGTCTGCAGGGTTGGCTTCGTGTAGCGTTTCGAGCGCGCTGCGCGCCTGAGCCGTGTCACCGCCGAGCCTTGCTCGAATGGCGGCCACGACTTGTAGCGCGCGCCTTGCGTCGGCGTCTGTTTCGCTGGTCGTGAGCTGCGCGAGCGCCGCACTCGTATCTATCGGAGCAGGTTGCTCCTCCCCCTCTGCGGTCTGAGGAGCCAACGGCAGGACGAAAGCGCCCAGCGCCGGGCCGAGCCAGCTGCCTCCTGGCGCGTTGGTGAGGGACGCGAAAGCATCTCGCGCCCCGGACAGATCCCCGCGGAGCAGCCGTAGGCGTCCTAGCTCGAACCACAGGCTGGCCTGTTCGGCGGGTTCTGCTCCGGCAGCCAGCAACCGGCGCGTGGCTTCCTCGAACCAGCTCCCGTCTTGAGTGACGGCCGCGAGCATGCGCGCGACACGCGCCACGACACCCGGACTCGCACCGAACATCCCAGCTTGCGAGAGTGCGGCCTTTGCCCCTTGGGTGTCTCCTGCGAGCCTGGCCCAGGCATCTGCTGCCGCGAGGAAATAACGCGACTTCGCCGCGTCGGTGGGCAGCTCGGCGGCGGCGGCTTCAAGTGCCGAAGCCAGGGCGCCGGGATTCGCACCGCCGATCAACAGATCGAGCTGAAGTACACGTGCGGGGATGCTACCCGCGTCGTGACCGAGGGCCGCGTTCACCGCCTCTAGAGCCTTCTGTCCGTCCCCTTGCGAGGCGGCGGCTTCGGCGACGCGCAACCAAAGACTCGCGGCGACACCTCCGGTGACACCCGCTTTCAGTTCCAGCTGTGCGAACTCCGCGGCTTGCTGAGTGTTACCGAGAGATTCCGCCGTCAGCATGCGGGCGTGCAGCAGCGACGGTTCCTCGGGGAGACGTTCCAGAGCGCGGCCCAAAAGATCGTGGGCCTGGGAAGTATCGCCGTGTTGACGCAGTGCCTCAGCGGCACGCAGCCAGGCATCTGCAGCGTGGGTACTCGTCAGGCGCTGAATGGGGATGCCGAGGGCGCTACCGGCTTCGGGGCTCTCGATTCCGCTCAAAATCAACGTTGCCTGAGCCTCGAGTGCGCGAGCAACCAGCTCGGGACGTGCCGCGGACCTAGCAGTCCGCTCCAAGGCGAGAAGTGCCGTGAAGGTCGCGGGCCCCTGAACTTCGACGGCTTGCTCGATGCTCGTGATCGCTTCGGCGTGCTGCTCTCGCTGGAGTTGCAGCGCGGCCACGTCCAGCAGGAGCAGGCCGCGCCAGTGCGGATTCTGCTCCAGACTCGCCCGGCGACCGAGCGCATCAATCACCAAATCGAGATCTTCCAGCGCCCACGCCACGTACTCGAGGGCTAGCCACAGCGACGGGTCCTCTGGGGTGAGCTCAGTCGCTTCCAGCAGCGCTTGCCTGGCGGCATCCAGGTCCTCGCCGTGGTCGTGAAAAAAAGCCGCGTTGTCGAGCAGTGCCCGCGCGCGCTCTCCGGGCCGTTCGGAAATCTTCAGCAGGCGGTCCAGCAACCGTCCGAGGTTCTTGAACGATTTGCGACGCTCAATGATGGTGATCAATCGCTCCAGCGGTTCGCGGAACGTTGAGTCCGCGTTGACCGCCTGGAGTTGATCGCGTGCCGCACCTGCTTCATCCCCGGATAGCTCTTCGAGCAGGCCGATTTCATGAAGCAAGATGGCCTTGGCGGCCTGACTAGAAGTGGCGTCGTGCTCGGCCCGCAACCGTTCGATGGTTGCGACGATCCAGGTGGGATCGGAGGTTCCTTCCTCGCGCGAGTTGCCGTTGCCAGAGCTGTTTTGATTCGAGAGGTTCGGCATCGATCGGCATCCTCGCCATGCCAGGCGATGGATCAGAACTGACTGTATTAAACACTAGGTCGGCGTGCCTAGTGGGGCGAATCTGTGATTCGCGGCACAAACAATTCAGCGATTTGGCGCGCTGGAAGGAACGCTCGTGAGTGAGCGTACGGGTTGTTTCTCGGCGCGTCTCTGGCGCGAATCAGGCGGAGCCGCGCCCGTTGACGCCTGGCTGCGGCTCGCTCGACTCGGGACGTCACACGCCCCTGGTCCGGCTCGTCCCCGGCTGGAACTCTGATCGTCGGTGGACCCCACACAACCGCGCATCGGCAGCGAATCTATGATTCGTGGGCGCAAAAGAACAGGGTTTCGTCATCTCTCTGGGCGTGTCACTTCGCCAACCGCTTAGCGATGTGTTCGTGGATGACGTCATCCATCCGGGGACGCGCACGCTTCCGAGTTCTCGAAGCTGTGTTCTGTCGACTTGAACCTCGCTGCGCGACACGCGCAGTCGAGCGGTCTGGCGGTTGTCTACCGAACCCTGCGTATCACCCAGTAGCCCCGTGGAGTGTCGACGGGATGGGGGTAGACCGCGCCAGTCTTCAACGTGAACAGCGCATACTCCACCGGTGGTTCAAGGACCCCTCGACGCATGAGTCCCAGGTCCTCTCCTCCCCCGTGGCCCAGCTGAACCGCCTTCTTGAAGTCCGACTTGGCGACCTCCAGGGCTGCCTCTGCCTCGCCGCGAGCCACGTCGCGTGTCGGTGCATCGGGCGGCGCAAACTCCGCGCCAGCATACGGAAAAAGTACCGCGCCAAAGCGCACCGCGACGGGTGCTGTCGCCGGCAGCGCGGGCTCTGCTCCGCCTTCCGGCCTGGTTGACCAACCGGAATAGGCGAGCAGCGGGTCGTCGTCTGATAGCTCAGCCGCGGCCAGAGCGAGGCTCGCGTCGATCTCCAGCTCGAGGCCCCCGTCTCTGGGCAGTTCACTGGCTGATGGCACCTCAGAGGCACTCGCGCTGGGTGCCGCAAGCGTCGGTGTTTTTTTCATTCCTGGCCAGGCGAGCGCCCCCAGCCCAAAGAGCACGATCACGCTGCCGAGCCCCACCCAGCGCCCACGCTGATTGGAACGTGAAGGAGCAGCCGGTGACTTCGCTGCCGGTTCTTCACCAGGTTCATCAACCATTCGACCTGCGGGCTGTTAGCACCCCGCGGCGCTTCCACGAAAGGCAAATGCCGTTTGGCGCGGCGCCACCAGTCCGCAACGAGTGCTCGCAGAAACCACGACAAAGCTTAGCGATCCCGCTACCCTTGGAGGCTAGATGTTCAAGGTCGAGTGTCCCGGTTGCAAGGCTCCGTATCAGGTCGACGAGCGTCGGGTGCCACCCAGTGGCCTCAAGATGCGCTGCCCGAAGTGCGGCACGACATTCAAGGTGGAACCGCCCGCGGTCGACAACCGTCGTACAGGACCAAGTCCCGTTCTCGGAGCGAGTCTCGGAATGGACTCGGGTCCAAGTCAGCCACCACCCGTTCCACATCGATCGCGCAAGCCAACACAGGTGGGTGTGGGAGTCGGAGTGGCTGGCCTCGGGCTGGGAGCCAAGCCAGCATTGCCACGCCCAGCGGCTCCCGGCGCGAAACCGCCTATCCCAAAGCCTGCTGCGCCGAAACCTGCGCTTCCTGACCCCGATTTCGACGAACTCGATCTGCCCGCCATCGGGCAGCGTCGGGACGTGGACCTTCCTGCACCAGCGCGGAAGCCACCACCCGCGGACTTGCCCGCCGCGGCCGCGCCTAGACCCCGCGGAACAACGGGTCCGCGGCCCCAGATGGAGTCGTTCGGTGAAGTGGACCTGCCCTCGTTGGGAAGCGGCGGTGCCCAGCGCGGCTTTGAACTCGGAGCCGATCTTCCCGCGATCGGCGGCAGTGGTGCGTTGGGCGGATTCGAATTCGGCGCCGACTTACCCGCGGTAGGTGGCGGGAAACAGGCTCCAAGGTTCGACGCCGATCTCCCGGCAGTTGGTGGCGGCACGCGCGAATTCGATCTGCCGAGCCCCGCCCGTGGAAGCGCCGATCTGCCGAGTCCTGCTCGGGGCTTCGGCGATATCGACCTGCCAACAGTGGGCGGTGGCGGCAACGATCTACCAAGCCTCAGCAGCAGCGACCTACCCGCGGTCGGAGCACGTGGTGGATTCGATCTCCCGTCTCCGCGAGGCAACGACTTGCCCGCGCGCGGGGGAGACCTGCCTGCGGTGGCGCGAGGTGGTATCGACTTGCCTTCGCCAGCCGCGGGCTTGCCCAGCCTCGGTGGAGATTTGCCTTCACCGGCCGCTTCGTTGCCTTCTCCCGCCGCCGGTCTGCCGCAAGTGGCAGCGGGGCTCCCCCAGACCGCGGCGGGTTTGCCGCAGTCCGCCGCCAGCCTGCCCGCGCTCGGCGGAAATCTGCCCGTCAGACATTCGGGCGCATTCGGCGAGATCGATCTCGGTGGCAGCGTACCGCCTCCGCGCGCCAGCATGGACAGCCTGCCGGAAATCGGCAGCACGCCACCGCCTCCTGGGGCTTCTCCTCGCGGAAGCATGGCGTCGGACCCCTTCGGAGAGGATCCGTTCGGGGCAAGTCCAGGTGACAGCGATCCCTTTGGAGCTCCCCCTCCGCGGGACAGCTTCGGCGCGCCTCCCCCCCGAGACAGCTTTGGCGCGCCCCCGCCGGATAGCTTCGGTTCGCCAGCAGGTGATGATGGCTTCGATGATTTCGGCGGCCCCAGCAGTGCCCCGAACTCCGACAACGCAGTCGTGCGTCAGGCTGGTGGAGGAGTCAGCTACGGTGAGGTCAACCTGGGTGACGACGAGGGCGGCATGTCAGGCCCCGTCGGGATCGAGGGTGGGGGAGAGGATGACATGGAGTTCGGCGCGATCCCCCAGGAGGATCAGCCGAAACCCAAGCCCGCGAATCAGGCAGCTGGTACACACGTTCAGCTCCAAGTGAATGCCGGCCCCGATGCACCTCCGCGGCGCGGAAAAGGTCGCATCATTCTAGGCATCGCGGTGATCGGGTTGCTTGCGGGTGGCGCGCTGGCTCTAGTTCCCAGTGTCGGACCCTTCGGGGCGTACTGGATCCTCGATCAGGTCAAGAGCGGCGAGTACAAGGAACTCGTCCAGACTACCGTCAAGAATACCCGTGCGGAAATGGCGAAGGATACCTTCGCCTCCGCCACGGCTGCGTTTGATGCGGTGGATCGCACGCGAGCACAACAGGAGCGGGTAAAGCCGCTGGCGGCGTATACAGCCTTCACCGGCTTCCTCAGCTCGCTACGCTTCGGTGTGGATGCGAAGGTCACGGCTCGCGCAAAGGTGTTGCTCCAGGAGCTAAAGGACGCAAGCGAGGTCGACCAACTCGAGCTAGCCCGGGCAGCCGAAGCCGCCACTGACGGCAACCTGGCGCGCGCTCGCCAGGTGCTCACGCGCATCAGTCAGCGGGACCCGCAGAACATCGATGCGCTGGCGGCGCTGGGCGAAGTCGAGCTCTTGGCTCAAGACGCGAAGGCCGCGACGGAAGTCTGGACAAAGGCTGCGCAGGTCGAGCCGTCGCCGCGCACGGAGTTTGGGCTCGCGCGCGCGAAGCTCCTCGCTGGTGACACCAAGGGCGCCGAGCAACAGGCCGCCAAGGTACTCAAGCAAAACCCCGAGCACGTGGGCGCTCGCATGTTGCTCGCCCGAGCGGCATGGACTGAACACAACGAGGACAAAGCGCTCGAACTCTTGTCCTTCCTCGACAAGCCAGACAATCCCGCGAGCCCCTCAGAGGTGGTCGATGGTGAAACGCTGCGAGGTGACATTCATCTCTCGCGTTCTCGCATCACCCACGCCGAAAAGGCGTATCAAAAGGCGCTCACCATTTCGCCCAAGGCGGCGGGGGCGCTCGCTGGACTCGGTGACGCGCTGTACCGCTCGGGTCGCTTCAGCGAGGCGCTGGCGCGCTTCAAGGCTGGCGTCGAAGCGGACCCGGACAACGTGGTTGCGTCGATCGGTATCGCGAAGACCCAGATCGCGCTCGAGCGACTCGAGGACGCTAAGGCGATCTTGAAGAAGCTCGCTTCCGCTCACCCCGACGACGCGCGAGTTGGGTTGTGGCTTGCCAAGGCCGAGGACGCCCTCGGCAATCGTCAGGAGGCCGAGGCCGCCTACAAGAAAGCAATCGCTACCGGGAAAGACGAGGTGGCTGTCGTCGAGGCCTACATCGGACTGGCGATGCTGATGAGTCAGCAAGGTCGCAACGAAGAGGCTGAGGAGCAGCTAGCCGCGGCGCAGAAGAAGATGCCGAGCTCGCCAGCGATCTTCAAGGCGCTCGGTGAAGTGTCCCTGGCTCAGGGCCGCTACGAGGAGTCGGTCAAACAGTTCAAGAAGGCGCTCAGCCTCGACAAGAAGGACATCGGTGCTCAGTTTCGACTCGGCGTAGCGTACCGGCGTAATCGCGAATTTGATGCCGCGCGGAAAGAATTCGATGCGGTCGCCGAAGTGGATCGTGAGTACCCTGGTCTGGCTCTCGAGCGCGGCCTGTTGTTCGAAGCGGCCGGTCAGAGTGAGGAGGCGCTCAAGGAGTACGAAGCTGCGCTCGCGAAGGCACCAGACGACCCGGATCTCAAGCTGCGTGTCGGCTGTGGCAAGGTCAGCGCGGGGCGAGGCGCGCAAGCCGAGAAGATCCTGAAGGAGGTGCTCCAAGTGCGGCCGACCTCGGCGGAGACGAATCACTGCTTGGGGCGCGCGTTGCTGTTGAAGGGCAACTCGCTGGCCGAGGCGCTGAAGTCCCTTGAGCGTGCCCGAGATCTCGATCCAAACCGTGCGGAGTATCACCTGTACGTCGGGTGGGCCGCGAACGAAGCAGGCAACCCAAAGAAGGCAGAAGACGCGCTCGCGAAGGCGCTCGAGCTCGATCAAGGCCTGGCAGATGCGTACTGGCAGCGCGGCGTGCTGCGATACCGCCAGGGTGCCGTAAAGGATGCGATCGTCGATCTGCAGAAGGCCCTCGAGCTGCGCCCGACGCGCTACGAAGCGCACGCGGACCTCGCGGAAGCCTACGATGCGCTCGGGCAAGAGCGGGATGCGATGGAAGAACTCAAGAAAGCCATCGCCGCGGATCCAGACAACTCGCTGTGGCGCTATCGCTACGGCAAGTTGCTCTCGGCCAACCGTCAAGACAACGAAGCGCGTGAGCAGCTCGAGAAAGCCGTCGAGTACGCCGAGAAGGAAGATCCCAAGCCGCGCTGGCTGTGGGAGGCGCACCGTCTGTACGCGAAGACGCTTGGCGCCCGCAAAGAAGCCGTCAAGCACTGGGAGGCGTTCCTACGCGACGGCCCCCGTGATTCGGCTTACCGTGGGGAAGCAAAGGAAGCCCTCAAGAAGCTCGGGCGACCTTGGGACGGCCCCTGAGCCTGTACGTCGTGCGCCCCTCCGGTGTGCGATGCTGCGAGAGCGCGACCGCTGGAACCACCGCATCAATGCAAACGGGCCCGCCTTGCGGCGAGCCCGTCGTCATTGCTCTCACACCCGGTGACGCTACTCGAGGAACGTCTTGAGCGCCTTGCTGCGGCTCGGGTGACGCAGCTTGCGCAGCGCTTTTGCCTCGATCTGGCGGATCCGTTCGCGGGTGACCTCAAAGTCCTGGCCCACTTCTTCCAGGGTGTGGTCGCTCTTTTCGCCGATGCCGAAGCGTAGCCGAAGCACCTTCTCTTCACGTGGGGTCAGCGTCTTCAGCACCTCGGCGGTTTGCTCCTCGAGGTTGCTCGTGATCATCGCCTCCGCGGGGTTGATCGCGTTCTTGTCCTCGATGAAGTCGCCGAGGCTCGAGTCTTCCTCTTCCCCGATGGGTGTCTCGAGGCTGATCGGCTCCTTCGCGATCTTCTGAACTTTGCGCACCTTGTCGACCGGCAGCTCCATCTTCACCGCGAGCTCTTCGGGAGTGGGTTCGCGACCCAGCTCTTGAACCAGGTAGCGCGAGGTGCGTACCAGCTTGTTGATCGTCTCGATCATGTGGACCGGGATGCGGATGGTGCGCGCTTGATCGGCGATGGCGCGAGTGATCGCCTGACGAATCCACCAGGTGGCGTAGGTGCTGAACTTGTAGCCGCGCTGGTACTCAAACTTCTCCACGGCCTTCATCAGGCCGATGTTGCCTTCCTGAATCAGGTCAAGGAACTGCAAGCCACGGTTCGTGTACTTCTTGGCGATCGACACCACGAGGCGCAGGTTGGCTTCGACCAGTTCTGCCTTGGCCCGCTCGGTCCGTTGCTCTGCCTCCCGAACCTGCTCGTAGAGTCGCAACGTGACCGCGCGGTCTACACCCAGCTCACTCTCGATGTCAGCTGCCTCTCGTTCGGTGTCTTCGACTGCGTCGATGTACCGCTGAAGGTCGAGGGATGCCCTGCGGTGCTCCTGGCACAGCGCCTCCCAGGCATCGGGGTCGCCGAGGCACTTGGAGATGCGCTCAGCGAGGCTGCCGCGCTCCGCGCCAAGGTTGGCCTCGAGCTCGCCGCGCCGCGCCGCCGCGCGGTTGAAGGCCTGAATCGCCCGCTTTAGCGACGAAATCAGCTTGTCGACGGTCTTCTTGTTGAGCTTCAAGTCGCGAAGGGTGCGGATTGCGTCCTTCTTCAGCGCGGCGAGCTCTGCGTCGAGTTGCTTGGCTTTCTCTCCCGTGGCCGTTTCCCTGCGGGAGCGAGTCTCGCGGCTCTTCTTGTCGAGTCGCTTTAGCTTGTCCAGCAAGCGGATGGTCGCTCTGTCAGCTTCTTCCTCGTCGATCTCGGGTTCATCCTCGCTGCGCTCGCGGATGATGTCCTTTACCCGGATCTGGTGCGCCTTGAGCTTTTCCCCGAGCAACACCAACTCGCGCACGGCAACGGGGGTGTCCAGCACGGCGCTCAGCAGGTCATTCTCGCCGTCCTCGATGCGCTTCGCGATCTCCACTTCGCCCTCACGGGTCAGCAGAGAAACGCCACCCATGCGACGCAGGTAAATGCGCACTGGATCGTTGGAGCGCAGCGCTTCGTCGGCGCTGCTAGCAGCAGGCGTCTTGGCTGCTTTGGCCTTGGGCGCCTCGGCCTTGGCCGGCTTTGGCTTGGGAGCTTTCTCCGGTTTCGGAGGAGAGGTCGAGTCGTCGGCCTCTACAAGGTCGATCGCCGCCCCTTCCAAGTGCGACAGCAACTGCTCCATTTGCTCGGGGTCGACGCTGTCACCGGGTAAGGCGGCGGACACTTCGTCGAAGGTCAGGAAGCCTTGGCTCTTGCCGCGGTGAATCAGCTGGCTGACGCGTTCTTCGCTGGTCTGCCCGGGCGCCCCCGCGCCGTTCCCCCGTTCGGGGCCCCCCGTGCGTGCGCCGCTTCCGTTCTTTGCCCCGTTCGGATGTTTCGCTCCCACCGTTTTCCTCTCAGCCGAGCCTCGCGCGACTTCTGGTCACGCCAGGCAATCCTCAAGTCCCGCTCTAGCCGAGCGGCTCATACCCCTAAAAGAAACTCGCTATCCCGCACCGTGCCGCCGATAACCTCCCTCGTGGTCGCTCGGCAGCTAACGGCGTCGTTCCCTGGCACGCCTGAAGCGTTCGCTCAAGAGTGAAAGTTCTTGGTCGAAATCTCCCTGGGCCTGGGCCTGGTGTAATTCATCGACGACGTGGGCGGCTTCGCGCACCGCTTGCAGTTTCTCCAGGCGTCGGAGGTTGGCTACGAGCTCGCCGCGACAAGGGTCTAGCTGGTCGTGTTTGGGCGCCGCAAGACGCTGGCTGGCATAGCTCGCCAACGACTGGGGCAGGGACGCCAAGATGCTCGCAGGTTCCAGCAGCGTCCGCGTCGATCCAGGGTTTTCTGAGGTCCGTTGCACCTGACCCACACTCTCCCATACTTGACGCAACGCGACATAGCCAAGCGCCAAGTCACCCTCCAACAGACCCGCCGCCTCCCAACTCACAGCGTCTCCCAGCAGGGAAGGGAAGTCGAGAAATGCGCCAAAGATTTCCTGCTCGATGTCGTGGGCTCGGTTGCGACTCTTCGCTCGCTCCGGAGGCTGCGGCGCCGCAATACCCCGCGGGCGCTCAGACAGCGCATCGAACTGTCCCCGTCGCTCCTCAGCCACGGGCGCGGACTGACGGGGATCACCAGAGCGCCCACCGTATTGCTGTGGGCCCGTCGGTAACCGGGGTTCTACCCCCACGCTCACCTCGAGAGCGCGGAGCGTCGTCTGATCAGCGATGCCCAAGCGCTCAGCGACGGTGTCCGCGTAGCTCTTTGCCATCGCGCGCACGGTGGGATCATCCTCTTCATCGAGCAGCGCCTTCACGCGTTTGATGCGCTCGCCCTTGTCGAGTGCGCCGCTCACCTTCTCGTCGAGGGTGCTCTCGATCAAGTACTCGAGCATCGACTTGCTGGCGCCGACTATGCGACGCACGGCATCAGCGCCGCCCTGGCGCGCGAGGTCGTCTGGGTCTACGCCCTCCGGCAGGCTCGCCACGCGCACGACCAAGCCGACCTCCCGAGCGGGACCGCGCGCGGACTCGGTCGCGCGTCTCCCCGCGGAATCTCCGTCGAACAACATCACCGCCTGGTTCGTGTAGCGGCGGATCTCCTTGCCCTGCTCGGCGGTGAACGCCGTGCCGAGGGGTGCGACCACGTTCATGATGCCCCGAGCGTGGAGACTCACGACGTCGAAGTTGCCCTCGACCAGGATGCATTGGTCCCGTTCCCGCACCGCCTGGCGCGCCTGATACAGCCCAAAGAGTACCTCTCTTTTACGGTAAATCGGGCTCTCCGGGCTGTTCAAGTACTTCGCCGGCGCCTCGCTGTTGCCGCTTCCGAGCGGAGACAAACCCGTTCGAGCGAGCTGTTCCTCCGTTGGCTCCGGGAGGGCGCGCCCGCTGAAAGCAACGACTCTCCCGCGCAGGTCCAGCACGGCGAACATCAGGCGATGGCGGAAGCGATCGTAGTGACCAGGGCCGCTCTTGCGCGGTACCAGCAAACCGACGCGCTCCGCCGGCTGAACTCCGGCTCCCTGATCTCTGAGCTGACGAGCCAAGCCGTCCCAGGCGTAAGGGGCGTAGCCCACGCGAAAGGCACGCATCGCCTCGGCGGCGTCACCGCTCTGCTGGTCGGGTTCTAGCCCGCGCTTGCGCAGCTCTTGGCGCGCGAGCTCAGCCAACGGGTGCTCCGTGAGCATGCGCTCGAAGAACGCAGCGGCCACCGCACCTGCGTCATACATTTCCTCGAGGCGACGCCGCTGCTCGGCGGCCTGAAGGCGATCACGGTCGTCCCCGGTCTCGACGACGTCGATGCCCTCGCGCTCCGCAATGTGACGGATGGCTTCCACGAAGGAGAGTCCCTCGTGCTCCATCATGAAGCGGATCGGGTCACCGCTCACCCCGCAACCGAAGCAGTGGTAGAAGTTGCGCTCGTCACTGACGTGGAAGCTTGGTGTTTTTTCCTTGTGGAAAGGGCAGAGCCCGATGTGACTGCGGCCGCGCCGCTCCAGCTTCACGTACTCGCCGATGATGCGGATGGCGTTCATCCGACTCTTGACGCGATCGACGGTCTCCTGGCTGATCATCGGCAACTCATGGCTCGGCTCCCGGGGAAGTCTGAGCGTCTTTCGTTCATACTCTGCGGGCTGGGTCTGGCAATACGGGCGGCACGGGGTGTTGGGAGCCGCCGTAGAACGTAGCGGGTTTCCTGGATTTGACTGCTTCGATGTTCAGTATACAATCCCCGAGATGCGGCCGCTGCCCGTGCACAATCCCCCGAACCCGTTCCACGGGCAGGAGGTGGAGTACCTCCTCGAGGACGGTGTCGAGCCGCCCAGCCACGGGCTGCAGCTCTACGAGGACGCCTCTCGCAGCATCCTGAGCAAGAACGAGAGCCCAGACGTCGGGATGCGCTGGAGCGTGAACCCGTACCGTGGCTGCTATCACGGCTGTGCCTACTGCTACGCTAGACCGAGCCATCAGTATCTCGGGTTCGGTGCCGGCAGCGACTTCGAGCGCCGGGTGGTGTTCAAACCGCGCGCTGGGCAGCTCCTGCGCGAGGCGTTCGAAGCCAAGAGCTGGCACGGGGACGCCGTGCTCTTCAGCGGTAACACCGATTGCTACCAGCCAATCGAAGCCAGCCTGCGTCTCACGCGCGACTGCCTCGAGGTGTGCGGCGAGTACAGGAACCCGTTTCACGTCATCACGAAGGCGCCGCTGATCGAGCGCGATATCGACGTGCTCGCGCGGATCGCCGAACAAACGCCGTGTGGCGTTACCATCAGCGTGCCCTTCTGGGATCCCCAAGTCGCGCGTTGCATCGAGCCCGGCGTGGCCACGCCCCAGCGTCGCATCCGCACCATTCAGCGCCTGACTGCGGCTGGGCTCGATGTCAGCGTCAACGTGGCTCCACTGATCCCGGGGCTCGCAGATCGTGATCTGGTGCGCATCCTCGAGGCGTGTCGCGAAGCTGGAGCCAGACGCGCTGGAATGATCCTCGTGCGCCTGCCGGGTGAGGTGAAGCAAGTCTTCGTGGAACGCCTCGAGCGAGAGCTTCCGGAGCGCGCGGGCAAGGTCCTCGCGCGCATTCGCGAGGCCCGTGGTGGACAGCTCAACGATCCGCGGTTCGGCTCTCGCATGCGGGGCGAAGGCCCCTACGCCGACATGATCTGGAACTTGTTTCGCGCAACCTGTGCCCGTCTCGGCTACCAACAGGGCGTCGAGGACGAGCAGCCGGCGCGGGCTTCGACTTTCCGGCGTCCCACCGATCGCGGAGGCCAGCTCCGCCTATTTGGCTGATCGAAGCGGGTTTGGGGGGGAGGTGAGGTGCGGCGAGGTGTCGCGCGCCATGCATTGCCAGGTGCCAGGTGCGGACGTGCTGCAAGGTGCGGCTACGTCTGCCCACGAAAACCGTCAGGAATCGCGTGCTACCGACGGCTGCTCGCAGCTGGTAGAGACCTGCACAGGCCTACAGTTCGCGTTGGCAGAACAAGCCGACCGTGCTAGACGCGGCACGACATCGGGCCAGCTTTTTATCAAGCACTCTGGACCCTAAACACTCAGCTCCGCTCGAGCGACCGGGTCACTGGTTTCGAGCGGCTCTCGCCTCCGCAAACTCCGCGGCGGCAAGCACCACCCTC
>JBFXBK010000125.1:0-22243 GCA_050183255.1 Polyangiaceae bacterium
TGTGGCTCGCACGCGAGCGACTTGGTGCTCGAGTGGCTTGGCTCTGCCTGCGAAATGCCGATCCCCAGCCCCAGACTGAAGATCCCCATGGGGACCACCCTGGCTCGAGCCGGGGACCGTGCAATTTCTGCAGGGGAAACCTCGTGCCTCACCCCCTACCCTGCTGGAACGACCACGGGACGAGTCGTCTTGTGCAGGGGAAATCGGTGGGTCGAGCTTGGGGTTGCGTGAAAAGTACGTGGGGGTGCGCATTGGGGCGCTGGGGATCCGCTCTGCCGCGCCGGGGATTGGGGGTGAGGGAGCAACATTTCCCGGTGGAGGAGCGTCTGTTGGCGCCGCGGGCGCAACAATTTGCGGAGCCCGAGCCAGCGGGGCGGCCAATGGACCGCACGGAGACGCTGGTGGAGGGCGCGGCGGCGGCCTCAGACGGCGCGGGCGAGGAGCTGGTCGAGGCGCTCGGCTTCGGTGTCGGTGTTGATCTGGACCCAGAGCGGCAGGTGATCGCTGAGCTCGTACGTGAACTGGTTCTTGGTCATCGGCATGCGCGGGTAGAGCGGGCGGTGATCGCCGCAGTAGAAGTCGAGGACGCCGGCGTGACCGCTGAAGCTCTTCACGAAAGCGCGGATCGTGGAGGGCGTCGCGCCCGTGGAGGCGCGACCAACCAGCAGAGCGTCGTAGCGCTTGTTGCGCGCGAGGTTTGAGCCGGGCTGACCGAGCAGCGCCGCGGGCATGCGCAGGCCTTTGGAGGTGATGGCGTCGAACAGCGGGCCCTGTTCCGCGGGGATGTTGAAGTCGCCGAGTACGATCAGATCCTTGTCGCCGAGGAACTGCTCCTGGGTGCGAGTGTGGACCCACTCGGCGAGCAGGCGGAGCTCCGGCTCGCGCCCGGCGTCGCTCTTGCCCCAGCGAATGTGGGCGGCGAGCAGGATGCTGTGTCGTTGCTCGCGCCTCCCGGGCGCGAGTCGAAGCTGCCAGAGCGCCAGGAGGTGAGGTATGGCGGGCGCCACCAGGAGATCTGTGACGCGTACTCGTCACCGTGCGTGCGCTTGCGCTGGGGGATGGCGTACGACGCGAGGCCGGTGAACTCCACGGCGCGGCGATCGTAGACGAAGCCAATGCGCTCGCGGTTACCGCCCGCGTCGGTCAAATAGTCCGAGAAAACGATGTCCCAGTACGGCCCGAGGTAGCCCAGCACCTGGCGAAGCTGACTCAAGTCGTCCCGCAGCTCGACGACGGCGATCAGATCGAAGACGCCAAGAATTTCGGCTATGTAATGCAGCGACGCAGCGCGCCGCGGCCGGCGCCCAAACTCCCGGATGTTCCACGTGGCAACATTCAGGGACTCGTCGAGGCGCGAGGGAGGGACGTTGGCCGCTTCCACGCGGCGCTTGAGTTCGAGGAGGCCCTTGGCGATGGTCTTGGTGAGCTTGCCGTGGTGCATGGCACGGCGTATCGGGCGGGGGAGGAGTTTGGTTGTGTGCAATGCGCTGTTCTGATCGAACAGAGTCTGCGTCGCTGGACTCGGAGAAGACTGTGGCCTACCATCGTAGCAAAGTCGCGTGCATGACTGGAGTGTGCCGGAGTCCCCGCAACGGGCGTGGTGCGAGTAACCACTGGAGATGAATCTTGCGAGACGTCGTGCTTGACAGACTGTATGCGAGTATCGCCGACGCGGTTGATGTTGGAACCGTGAAATATGAGGAAGCGGCGGCTCGCTATTCGGCCGTAGGCGCATGGCTCGACGCCGACACATCACCACTCCGAAGATACTCGCCCACCATACGCACCCAGGGCTCTTTCGCCTTAGGTACCGCTATTCGCCCGCTTAAGGAGCAAGGCGAAATTGACATTGATCTACTTTGTGAGCTGAAGCGTCCCCCTCCCGGGCTGACGCAGGGGTTGCTGCGCAAGCTCGTTGGTGACCGACTGAGAAGTAGCCAAATCTACGCAAACATGCTTAAGCCGATGGACGGGCGCCGCCGGTGCTGGACCCTCCAGTACGCTGATGCGTCCAGATTTCATATGGACATCGTTCCAGCTATTCCGGACGAAGAGGGGAGAGCTTCGAAACAGGCCTTTGCTGAGAGTCGAGTGCTGATAACGGATAAGGAGGTGATTCACGATTCTGAGTGGCCAAAAAGCAACCCAATAGGTTATCGGGATTGGTTCCGACTTCAGATGAAGGAGCGGTTCGAGGAGCGGAGGCTGGCCGTTGCAATACAGAAACAGGCACAGGTTGAGGACGTGCCTGAATATGAGGTTCAGACGACGCTGCAGCGAGCGATTCAGCTACTGAAAAGGCACAGGGATGTTCAATATGGCGACGACGAGGATAGGCCAATTTCGATTATTCTGACTACTCTGGCGGCGCTTGCATATGATAATGATCGAAGCCTATCCCGCACGGTCCAGAACCTTGCTGAACGAATGGCTCATCACGTTGAATTTATCTCCGGAGTTCACCTTGTCCGCAATCCCGTGAACGAGCAAGAGAACTTTGCTGATAAATGGATTGAAACGCCGAGGAAACGGAACCTGTTCGTTGATTGGCTGGAGTCCTTTGCCGCGTTCGATGCAGATCTTCGTTGCGCTGATGCAGATCGACAAGTTGAATTGCTTGAGCAAGCGTTTGGTGTGCGGGTCAACCCAGGCGGGGCAGCACTTGCCGAGAAACATGTCATCGCTCTTTCTAGAGGAGACGCGTCTCTTCCGATGGCGCCACACGCTAGGCCTCCCAAGTGGCCCGAAGTCGGCGCGTGTGACTGTGATACCGTCTCGATTCGCTGCACCCGCCATAGACGGGGATATCGCTCTGAACATCACAAGAGTGGAGAGGCCCTAGACAAGAATACCAAGCTCACATTTCGTGCCAGTACCACCGCACGGCATCCGTACAAAGTGTACTGGCAAGTCGTGAACACAGGGGATGAGGCTGAACTTGCGGGGGGCTTGCGCGGTGGATTCTACGAAGACAACTGGAGTCGCGGGCGGCTCACTCGTGAGGAGCATACCCGGTATGCGGGCGCCCACTGGGTTGAGTGCTTTATCGTCAAGGGTGGTAAGTTGGCAGCACGAAGCGGCGCTTTTCTAGTGAAGATTCGCTAGGGTGGATTACCAGTTTCCTCGGTCTTCATCGTGGACCGCGCGAAGCTGCGCTGACGCGGTCTGGAGATCTAGGTTGGCGATGGCATCAATGAGGCTTTCGATATCAAAGGCATTCGTGGAGCCCCTCCTCCGAAGCGCTCGTGTGGAAGTCAGTATCCCGATTTCCGGTTTCCCTACCCATGGCTTCCTCAGCTCGTAGTAGTATCTGTCACCATTCGCGACGATTCTTGGACCGCTGATCTCGATAGCGGGCTTGGCCAGGAGGACGGCGAGCGCATCTGGCACAGACGTTAGGGAGTGAAGACGCGCTAGCTGCCACACCCAAATCAGATAGCGATTGAAGCGGCGCACTTCCAACTGGACAAAGGGTGCCGCCGACGCATCGAAGGCGCACATCGTGTCCAGTGAACACGATATGATGCGCCGTAGCTCTTCTACTTCTGTGTCGGGATCGAACTTCTTGTGCTTCCAGATCGCGAATTCATGCAAGATTGCCCAAACGTCGGCTTCATAGTCGATCAACTCGAGGATCTGTACGAAGCGGCGAACCAGCCGCGCAGTGGCGGTGGTTAGCTCGTGGACGTTTTCATGCAAGGTCTCATGGAAGAAGAATAAGCGTAGGGCTCGCAACCCCTTCTCGGAGGCGTCCTGGTCCATCTGCTTTATGGCAAACAGGAGTTGATCTGCCATAGACCAGCGCTGCGCGTCGGCGCGAAGTCTAAACTCTCTATCATCTTGAGCGTCGATCTCGTAGCATTGCTCCTTTAGTTGAGCGAAGGGAGGGAGGTGGTCCCAATTGGTGTTGCCTTCGAGGCCGAGCGCGACCAGCCAGCTTGCATCGGTTTTTGACTGTTGTGCTCTATGAAAAGCTTTCAAACTGAGGAGTTGCTGCCGCCATTCATTGCGGAGTCCGTTGGCGATATCGACTTGTTCTCGTGACAGGGCATGTCGAGATGGCTCGTCCGATCCAATCGTAATCGCCGGTTGGTGTGATGGAGTCTCCGTTGCGACGTACTGATAGGTCTGTAGCTTTGGGTGCTGAGTAGGGCTCCGCTGTTGGCCTAAGGCGAACGCGACGCCGGTTGGGATGGCGCCGAATATGTGAATGATATGGCGAGAATCTCGACCTGTTCGCGAATCCAGGAGATCCAGAAACGCCCGGGCCAGGTCTTTAATTTCCTCCGGATGAGTTATGGTATCTTCGCCTACCTCGCCGAGCCCGAATTCGATCTGTTGAGCAGCTGCCGGGACTAGACTATCCAAAAACCGCGCGTCGACCTTCGCACGCAAAGGGATGCGGAGAACCGTGTCCATAGAGCTATCAGGCCCGTCGAGTTTCGTAACTTGTAGTTCTTTCCTGTTCGCTTTTTCGGGCCAGCTCCACGCTCCTGTGCGATGGTTCTTCTGGTAGATGCGAACCCTTCGGGCATGAAATAGCGTTCCCAGGTGTATCGCTAGGGGAATGGGGGCAAAGCCAAAATAGCTTAGGTCTGCATTAGGGTGATCTTTGATCGTTGACTCAACGTCCCTAGCCACGATCAACTCCTGCTCGCGAACGAGGCGTCGCCAGTCGAACGTTGCTGCGCTCAATGCTAGAGACGCAGGCACGATCCTAACTGGAATCAGTTGGTCACTGCCTTCGAACAGATGAGCAACTTCTTCGACGGTGATGGGATGATGAACTGAGTGGAGGAGGAGGATGTGAGTTGAAGTCATTGGACGTTCCCGTTCAAGCGCGGTTGATGTGAGGGTCGAGTTACTACCCTTGCGAAGTTGGATTTCGGTCGGAAATGCGATCTCCCCAAACCCTTTCACCCATCTTTGTATTCTACTCTATGTCAGCCTGGAACCCTACTCGCGCCGACCTTCGTCGCGAGTACGGGGCACCAATCCTTGTCAGCCGCAACGTCTAATAGCCCCCATGAAGCGAAGCTCCAGCTGACCGAATGAGTGCACAGGTATGAAGCCCCCTCCCAAGCCTTGCGGACTCTGCTCACGCGTGTGCTGATCCTCTCCGCGAGCTCTCGATCCGCGCCGAATGGCTCTCTGACCCTGACAGCGCTGCCGACCTCGCCACCGAATGACCGCAACGAGTTCCTGCCTACCTACGCGATTTTGATTCCTTCTGGTCCTTGGTGTCTGGTGAGTCCCGGAAGTCCATAAGCCTATAGAATATCCTGAAAGCGTACTCAAAGAAGCCTGCGAATCGCTCGGAGAACTCAAGCTGGCGTTCTAGAATCTGATGCTGTGTTTCGCGTATCTCACGGAGCGCGTCGCGAAGGTCATCGATCGTAGGCGCCTCCGTGGTCACGGGCTTGATCTCTTCAATTGGGCTGATCTTGTCTGAGAGTCGGAGCAACTCCCCGGCTGTAGGGTCGAAGATCCCATCGATATCCGGATACGTGCGCAGCTCGGGTATCCGACCTATCAAGAGGTTAGCGCCAAGGCTCGCCAATAAGCTAGTTGCGATCGTGGATATTCCCGTATGGAGACGTAACTGCGTTTCAATTGGCTCCCAGTCGACAGAGGTGTCACCCGCTACCGAGTTCAGGTCGAACGTTCGGTCCTCAAGAAACCTGTTGTCCTTCAGTTGGATACCAATAGCTCGGGGAGCTCCTCGTAGCGTCTCTGCATACGTCGAAGCGAGTTGTAATGCCAGCGACGCGGGCTTGGCCAGACCCTGCGTGGACTCCGCGAGAACTCGCACTGCGACGGCGCTAGGGCGCCCATGCTTATCTGCGCTCTGCGCGACGCGCGTAACCCCCACCGTTTGGTTTCCGAGTGCGACATGGAACTGGGCGCTCCAAGTGGATGAGTCTGCCCGGTATAGCTCGGTGAGCGCGACGCCCCATTCATCCTCGGAAAATTCATGCTCAAACGGTCCCAGCTCCTTCGAATCGTGGGGTACCACCAGTTGGAACTCCTCGCTTCGCTCCGTGACACGGAACCCTTTGGCCCAAATACAGATAACGGCACGCGTGATCATCGGTTCCACCGCTTGGCCATCTGCAGGTCCCGTTCGAACTCTTTGTCCTTCGGAAAGTGCTCAAGCGCGCGTTCGGCGAATTCGTATGCTTTGGCGTAGTCCGGCAGAAAAGTGAGGGTAATCATCAACAACTCCACCCAGTGCTCACGGAGACGAGGATCTCGAGAGACTTCCCGCTCAAGACCCGTTCTGTAGCCTTCAATCTGGCTTGCACGAAGACGTCTCAATCTCAGGTCACGTTGAAGTTCGCGGAAGTTGCCCTTCAGGCTCTGAGGTCCAAGTCTGGCTGTGGAAGCTCCCGGACGTCGGCTAGGTGTTCTAGGAGAGTCGTTAGTACGAGGCCTACTCTTTAAGAGTCTTACGATCTCGTCCCATGATTTCTGTTGTCCTCGACAGAGGTCGGAAAGGTGCTCAGACCAGAAGGTCTTTATCTCATCTCCAACCGGTCTTTCGTGCACCCAGAGTTCCGCTTCGGACTGACTCAGCTCTCTGCGATCAAATTCGCCAAGCTCACATTCGGCCGCCAAGAGGAGGACCCCTGCGTCGTGCAGCGTTTGCGCGTCTCGTAGGGTGATCGACCTGCGTTCTCCCGCCTCCGCGCGAATCCGTTGAAGATACGCGGGAGTTCGCCAGTCTTTTTGTACTTTCAATCCAGCAGTTGGTGGCGAGTCCAGAGGGTAGAAACTGTCTAAGTCTAGGAAGACAACCTTACCGTCGAGTGTGATTCCGGCATTTCGGGGGCAGATATCCCAGTGGTACCAACCGTCGCAGGCTTTGAAATTTAGGGTTTCAAGTACTTGCCACGCCAAGTCCGAGCGCGGTACTGCCTCACTAAGGGTGTTTGACAAGACAGTTACGGGCTCCATCCCGACCACCAGCCAAGGAGGTTCCATTAGGAAGTCGACGTATCGAATGGGGACGGTGGGTACTTGGAGCTCGCAGACGCGGACAAGTCGCTCCTTCAGTTCCAACAGTTGAGGTCTGCTTGCGAGGTCCCTGGTGGTGGAGTTGGCGCTCTCACCTCTCGCGGGCACAGCCTTGAGGTGCAACACTTCGCCCGTTCTGATTCTCGTGGCCCTTGCGTGTACCGCTCCAGCCTGGCGCGTCATCAGCCCGTCAGCCTTGAGAAATTCCCAGTCCTTCCATTCTCCAGCGGGGAGGATCTCGTCCAATTGGCTAAGCATTAGTCATCCCGTGAACCCGTAACCAAAGTGAAGTTCCGGTTGGAAGGGTTGCGACCAAGGTGTTGCCAGACTGAGTAAGAACTACCCCGGTCGGACGCTCGTTCAGAGTCTGTGAGTATTCCTCCGAGCTAACGATGGGCTTTTTGCCTGCCAACGAAGCGATTCGCAACAACCCCGCATCGTCGACCCAAGCCACTCTGCTCGCACCGTTGGCCATGGCGAGTGCTCCGGTCCATTCCTTGTGCGCGTTACCGAGATTGAATTCTGTCTCGCGACCGCCGTGAATCGTGCCTGCGTCTCCGCGACGTAAGAAGAAGCCGGATGAGTTCAGCAAGGTCGGAGTACCTGCCGTCTTCACATTGAGAACTGCTTTGAATCTCCCACCGAGGCGGAACGGCGAATCAACGTGAAATGTCGATGCGCTGTTCTGGTCGACTACGAGAACCGACGAGCTGCCCGGAAGGAAGTGGAGGACAGCTCGGTCCGGCAAGGTCGTTGCTGACTTTACGTGATTCACTCCTTCCCACTGTCCCTCGCGGAGCTGCAGTGCGTGAAGCGATCCATCCGCTGAGATTCCCACAAGCTTGTCTGCGCCTACCGGGCACCAGGCCAGGAGCTCAATGGCGAGATGTGTCGGTACTGGTGCCGATCCGGCCTGTCCATGCCAGAGGACCTTGAGTGGTTCGGCGCCGAGAAAGTTGCAGCCGTCCAACCGAAAGCCGTGACAGGTCTCCCAGTCCGGGATGTTGAATTCCGATGATGCCGAGACCGATGGAGTATCCGAGTCGGGAGGGAGAACGTATTCTGTGAGTCCTTTGGCAGACAGGAACAAGAAGTGGCTTTCTCTAGCAGTGTCCCACGTGAAAATGACACGTCCGGGTGCACTCAGCTCCGCCAGTGGGCGGAGCTCGACAATGCTCTGAGTTTTTACCTCAGAATGACCTGAACTGGTTTGAAGATCGCGCTCCGGTCGAATCGAGCGCAGCGTTTCGGAGGGCTTCTTGAGCGCTGCCGATATCGTCCAGACCCACGCTTCGAGCATCTCGTCCGGTCGACGCGCGGATGGAGGTGGAAGGCGTGCAGCTTCGTCTTGGCTAGCGTCCAGAGGCGGATGACCAATCGCGGAGACTCGGAGTACCTTGAAGTTTTCCTTGGGTCCACGCTGGGCGTTGATGAGTTCTGATATCCGCTTCTCAGCGAGATCTGCAGGATCCTCCTGATCCCCATAGCGGTCTGCCATAGTCAAGGCCACACACGTGGGCACTGCTTCCTTGGCACACGCTTGAATGCGGCGCAGGATTTCCTTCTTGTACTGCATGCCATCTGGATCGGTGCGGACGTAGTACGACGGGTCGACCACAAGGATCATAGCGTGTGCACCACGCAGTGCATTTCTCGCCGTCGGGTCGGACGTCTCGTAGGAACCGCCCTTGATATCTGGTAGCAGTAGCCAACCTAGGCGGGACGGTAGCGTTTGGATCTCGACTAGGTACTGAGACGGCTTCTCGGTCGCGTGCGGAAACTCGTTTTCCTCGCAGAATCGATCTAGGAGCTCGGACAAGGAGTCCCTCGTTGACTCTGCGCAAGCAGCCAAGTTTAGGCCGCGATAGTTCGCATGGCAGCGTTCAAACTGCTCCAGCTCGTCCGTGTCACTTACAAGTGCAAGCGAGAGACCATGTGTGCTTGGCTCGCAGAAGTGAATAGCCGTGAGTATCATCGTCGTCTTGCCATGATTGGGATAGCCCCATATCGGTATGCTCAGCAGGACTTCGTCTTCGGCGGGGCGCTCTGCGAGCGTCTGCCCAGTCTCGCGGAAGAATCGATCACGGGGGTTTTCTGCAGTATCCGATTCGCGCTTGGACTTGAGGGTTGTGCCGTCAGTTTTTGTTGTCTTCTTAGCTGCCACGAGAATCTCCAATTGTATTGCTACCATGGTACGCGCGAGCCGGGAATCCTCCGGCCAACGCGGAGCGCACGGTAGCCAGCTGGCGAGTGGCACTGAGTGTCACGGCGGGTGTTCTGTGCAATGATGAAGGAGCGGTATTCGCCGTTAGAGAACGCTCGAGCGCAGGACTTCCTTCGCGAGGGGAGGACGGCACTTGAGTAGCGTGGGCGCTGCAGTAGTAGGCTGCAAACTCGAACCATGGGACTTCGGTGAACTCGTTAGGACTCGCGGTTGTAACGAGCGCTGCGTGATAGGGTAGACCGCCGACTCAACAATACCGGGCCCTCCACCGCCACACACAGGATAAGGCTCCCGGACTTGGAATCTTAGGCTAGTAGCGCAGCGCCCCCCGGCCGTGAGGAGCAGTACTGCGTTCGGGTGTTGCCTGACGTGGCAGCGCGGGTCCGGAGGGAATCGGCCAGTGCTGAAATCGCGAGTGATGGCGGCGACCGCGTCGCTCGCTTCGATGGCTTCGTAGGCTGATTCTACTGGCGGATGACGGCTTGGCTTCATCGATAACGGTGCTCGACGCTTTGGTGCGTAGCGAAGCGACGGCACTCGGTGTGGATAGGCACGGTGCTGGCGAGGTCCGTCGCGTGCTTTGCAAGGGCATGCAGCTGCGCTTCGTCAATCGCGGGGAACCCTCTGAGCAGGAGTTGCACGTCACGCTCGGCGGCGCCCGTTTCGGAGAGGTCGAGGTCGCGAAGCGGGGTGAGTTTGGTGATGGCCTGGACGAGCTCGTGTCCACCGTTGCGGTGTTGAGGTTCAGGCGCACGAGGCCGGTCAGCTTGGAGAGCGTCGCGGCGCTGACCGTCTGAGCTTCGAGGTCGAGATTGATGAGCGCCGGCAGCTCGGCGAGCCATGGCAGTTCCTCGGAGTTCGGCGGGGCGGAGAGGTGCAACGGGAGCAGGCGTTACTGGCGTCGTAGCGGCGGGCGGTCGCGCGGTTCCACACGCCAGCACGACAGCCAGATCCTACTAGAGAATGTACGCTAGGCTTAGTCTGCAGCACGGCCACCCTCACCCCCAAACTCGGCTGTGACAGGCAAATCGATTGCGGTGCCGCGCAGTAGCGGCGTACACCTGCGTGATGGCGCGGTATTGGCTCGGTGGTGTTGCTCTGCTGCTGTGCGCCTGCGGCGGCGCGAGTGATGAGGAGGCTAGCGTTGACCGGGCCCGTTGCGAGTTCACGCCTTCGGAGCTGGGGTTCGATGAGCACAGCCCGGTCGGGGTGTCTGCTGCGAGTTGTCTGGAGGGGATCCTGGGGGCGCGTGAGTGCACGTGGAGCTGGAATGATCCGGGGCAGCTCGGGGCGCGTGTGCCTTCCCCTGGGGAAACGACTGCAAGCGTGGAGCTGAGCTATCGGGGCGGTTCTGTCGTGTACCTCGAGGGCAAGCGCGTCGGAGGGAGCTCCCTCGAGCGCCTCGCATGTCCTTCATCCCTGGAGGTCACGACCACGCTGCGCATCGAGACCGCGGATGGTGTTTTGCACCGTGAGTTCGAATTGCCCCTGGAGTGCGCCAGTCCCGGTTACGCGGAAGCGTCCGTCGATGTGCAGTCCGAGGACTTGCGGGGCTATGCCTTCGAGTGGGCTGAGGCGTGGCCGTACACCAGTCGCAGGCTCGCGCTGCTGGCGGAACCGAGCGGAGTCGTCTCCGGCTTGCTGCGCGAAGAGGCACACCACGAGTCGGTCCAGACGGGCGAGACCACGAGCTTCGACGGCGTGGTGTTTCGCAGCGCCGAGTGGTGGTGTCTGCCCGAGTAGGACCGCTCGGGCTGGAGGCCGATAGAGCTTCGGAGGGACCGCGCGGCGGCGCAAATGGTACGCTGCTCGGCCGAGGCTGGCTGATGTTCAGTGTGACGCTGCTCCTTTGCAAATCGGGCGATCTGTTGTTGGTCACGCAATCGTGGGGTGACGACTTCGCTACCACCCTCGACGAGTTCGAACGCCTGCGCTGGGACGACGTTCGAAGCGGCGAAGATCTGAAGCCAGCGCTCGTTCGAGCCATCCAGCGCGGAGAGGAGAACGCCGGGCAACCGAACGGATCCGATGCGGATTTTCTACCGTACATGACTGCGGTCGGGGCGCGCTCGATGGAGGCGTTCTATTCCCAGCTGGTCGCGGTGGCTGGCTTGGCACCCTGGACGGAGGATGAGTGGTCCTGTTCTTCGGGACAGGCTTCGAAGGACAACTACGAGCTCTTCTCGCGGGTCAAGATCCCGACCGCCGCTTCGATGTCGGAGATCGCAGAAGTCGTGCTGAGCTGCCTCCGGGCAGAGGCCGAGCCGCCGAAGAAAGCGCGCAAGCGCTGAGAGCTTTGGGCTCCGCCAGGTAGCTGCTCGGGCTCAGCAATCATCGGACGCCGTGCGGAAGGCTAGGGCGTCAACTTCGTCCCATAGAACAAGCGAAACAGTTCAGCGTCCAAACCCAACGCGGCGCTCTCTTCAGGGTGGTCGACCACCCAGCGGACGGCGGTTGCCTTTGCCACCGCGGCGTTTTCAGGGGTGGTCACGTCCCAGTCTTCCGCTTCTTCGTCGACCCGACCTTCAGCATCGAGCCAAACTTCGAAAACCACGCGCTCCGCTTCCACCTTGAAGAGCGCTTTGGTCGGGCTGCGCGAGATCATACGTCCCACATGCTCGAGGTCGAGCAACGATGGATGCCCTGCGGCAATGCGCATGCGATGCGCCTCCTGCAAGAGCGCCCAGACTTCAGGCTTCCGTTTGATGCGCTCTATGGTTTCGATGCCGAGGAGAATATGGTCGTTCGTGGGGTTTGGGCTGATCTCTAGTGCATTGTAGAACAGCTGGGTGAAGTAGCCTCGGACGAGGAGCCCGTCCGTGGCCCGTACGTCAACGTAGACGTACCCCATGTCGTGGGGGAGAGGGCCAGCCACCACTTCGCCCGTTAGCTCCAGCGGACGGCCGAGCTCGATCAGCGTGCTCTTGCCCCACGGCAAGCCGTCGTCGGAGTCATCGTCATTCATAGTAGAGCCGATACAAGTCGACATCGACACCGAGCGCCGCCGCCTCCTCCGGGTGTTCGAGCACCCAGCAGATCCCGGCGGCGGAAGCGGTGCTGATCCCTTCGGGACTGATAGGCGCGGACTCGTCGTACTCGTAGACGGCATCTGCGTAGTCGTTGTAGAGGCAGATGTCGTACAGCACGCCGTCCGCTTCGACCTTCATCATGCCGCGCTCGTTTGGCGGTTCGACGATGCGGCCCGGCTTGCTGAGGTCGTACAACGGCGAGGGTTTCCCTGCGGCTTTGCGCATGCGGTGTGCTTCATGCACCAGTGGCAGAAGAGCGCTCTTGCGGCTCAGGTCGCTGATTATGTGCATCCCAAGATTGATGTGGTCCACTCCGCCTTCAGGCCCCACATCGCCGCCGACGGATATCGCATCGCAGAACCCGAGTACGGCTATTCCGTCCTCAGCCAAGATCTCGACGACGACGAAGCCGTCATCGGTTGGATACGGCGCCTTGACGACTTTGCCCTGGAGTTCAGTGACACGCTGGGGCTGAGCGGCGGAGTCCTGTTCATCGGCCATGGCAGATCCGTCAGTGTACACCGGACCTCTCCCCCGAACCCAGAAACGAAAGGGCGCCGCGGCTCCTCAAAGTTGCCGGCGTGATCTTAGCGATCGACACACTCCGACTCCGGCAGCCGGATCCTCCGGTGCTCACAGTCGATCTACGGCGCGCATGTCGGCCTCGCCGGTGCTGGCGTAATAGCGGTGAAGGTTGGGTAACGCCAGGGCGCCACCAAGGCGTCTCGGAGGCCTAGCGCGCTGCTGGGTGGTGTTTGATGAAGTCGGAGTACAGCCGCTGCGATTCCTTGCGAGTGTGGAAGATGACAATCACGGTTCCTCCAACGTCACCTTCGAGTTCAGTTCGAAAGGGCCTCAGCGCCTTAAGCAGGCCAAGTTGTTCGCGAGCATCCGCGTTGAAGACCTCGAGCGTGCGGGTTCGTCCCTCGTAGTCCCCAAACGTGAGTTCTGGGGGCGCCCATCGAACCGGACGGTTACCAAAGACCGCGGGAAGCTCGGCTGCCCATTGCTCGCGCGTCTTCATCGTTCGCTCCCGGAACCGAACGGCAACTGCGGCGCTTCTTCCACCTCTTCCGCTTCCTCTCCACCTTCGGCTATTGCCTCGCGGATCACGTGGGTGGCGACGTCGTTCAGGTGCTTGTGTAGCTCTTTGGCGGCGCTGCGGAAGTGCGGCTCGAGCACATCGCGCACGAAGGCTTCGGGCGCGCTCACCATGATGGTGGTGCGCTTCTGACGCTTGTAGCGATAGGGCTTGAGGTCGTAGCGGCGGAGCAGCGCCATGAAGAGGCGCATGGACCACACGTCGGGCATCATGAACTTGAACTCGACGGCCGGCGCCTCGCGCTGCAGACGATGCAGGCGCTCCAGGATGCGCTCCCGCGCCTGGTCTGCGGCGACGCGCTCGCCGTTGGTGTCCGCGCCGGCGATGAGTCGCTCGAGATCTCTCAGCTTCTGCAGCAGCTTGGCTTCGTCCATGAAGCTGCGCGTACGCAAGCTATCGAGCGGAGGCAATGGTCGGAAGGATCGCCCTTGCGCTTGGTTCCCGCGCCATGCTTCAACCGGGGCGTGAGCCGGGACGTAGCTCTTCGCTGGACCGAAGTCGCGATGCGGGCGTTCGAGCTCATGGCGGTTGGCACGCGGCCATTGGGCGTTCAGCTGTTGGTCATGGGAAGCGTCGGGCCGGTGAGCCTCGACGAGACGGGGCAACTCGCCTGCATCGTGAAGAGCTCTCGAGGTCGAGGGAGCTATCGCGTCGATGGCAGGCTCACTGGGAGCTTGCGATGCACGTGCAGCTGGCGCACGGAGTGCAAGCACGTGGCTGCGGTGCTGTTCGCGGTCGCCACGAAGCATGGCGCTGCCCAGCACTCGAGCGTGGACCGATCGCTCGATGGGAGCGGAACGTCCACGTCGTCCGCGGTCCAGCGCTGGCTTGGTTCGTGGAAGGACGAGCCAACCCGTACGGGTGAGCGCCTCGTCTTGCTACTCAAGCTCGATCGCGACCAGCCCATGATCGAGTTGGGGGTCCAACGCCGGCAACCCAACGGTGAGTGGACCAGCGCACACCTCATCGCGGTGGCAGGGGCGCTGCGCGTCATCTCGGGAGAGCAGCCGCGCATGGGGCTCGACGCTGCTCTCGACAGCCTGGTTTGGAACAAGAACGGTCAAGCAAAGCTCGAGGGGCGCCTCGGTGGGTTCGGTCTGCAGGCGGCGCTCGCTACGGAGCGCGTTTTCTATAATTTCCACGAAGCAAACTATTCCGGGCAAGTGCAGCTCGTTCCCGGCCCGCCGCGTATCGGAAAGCTCGGCTGGGCAGAGCGGGACGGTCTGCTGAGGACCGTCGTGGAGCTCGGGGATCCAGCGCTCTTGATCGTGCGTACGGAGCCGCCGTACTACGTCGACGCCCGCGACGGTTCGACGGGGGAGATCCGCGCCTCTGGTGACGTCGCGAAGTGGCTCGCCGCGCCGCCTATCCGTGAGGAACAAGCGTCGAGCCTCGCTCCGACCTTGCAGCAACACGGGTTGCCGGTCCCGAACACGACACCGATCCGCGTCGTGCAGGGACGCCCGAAGGCGCGGCTCGTGATCTTCAGCGAGGAGCTGCCGAACGGACAGAAGGACCACCTGGGGCGCCTCGAGTTTCGTTACGAAGACGTGCTGGCGCCCGCCGATGACGAGCCGCCCAAGCAGACGCTCCTCGAGATCGGCGGTGAACGGATCCGCCTCGTTCGCGACTTCTACGCGGAGGAGCGCGCGAAGCAGGCGCTGGAGTCCATGGGTTTCCTGCCGGAGATCGACCCCGTGGATCACTGGGCTCAACCCGACGCGCTCGAGTGGGGCATGTTCCAGCGTCTGGGCAGGCCATTTCTCGAGGATAGCGGCATCGAGGTCGTCTACGACCCTTCCTACAACCTCGAGATCGCCGAGTCCGTCGACTACTTCACCGATCTGGAACCGAGCGGAGACGACTGGTTCGAGCTCGACTTCGGCGTCGACGTCGAGGGTGAACGCATCAGCCTGCTCCCCATGTTGCTCCAAGGCATCGCCCGCGGCGCCGATTTTGGGAGTGAGGGCGAGTCGATGCTGGTGGAGCTGCCGTCAGGGCGCCTGGCGGAAGTGCAGCTTGATCGCATTCGTCCCCTCGTCGATACGGTGATCGAGCTCGCGACCTCGGAGCAGCTCGAGCGGCGCCGCATCAGTCGCTGGCAGGCGCTTGACCTCGCGGAAACGCTAGGCCTCGACAGCAAGACGGGCAAGGGCCTACGCAAGCTACGTGAGTCGCTCACCGGCGGAGCGCTGCCGCGCCCCAAGCTCCCGAAGAGCTTCAAAGCAACGCTGCGCGACTACCAGGCCCAGGGCGTCGCCTGGCTCGGCCTGCTCGGGCAGCACGGCGTCGGCGCGGTGCTCGCCGACGACATGGGCCTTGGCAAGACCGTGCAGTTGCTCGCGCACCTGGTCGCGCGGAAACACAAGAAGCTCGCCAAGGGACCGAGCTTGGTGGTGGCGCCTACCAGCGTGCTCGTCTCCTGGGCAGAGCAGCTCGAGCAGTTCGCGCCGAAGCTGCGCGTGGTTCTCTGGCACGGCGCCGAGCGCCAGGCGCGCGAGGCAGAGCTGACGGAGTGCGATCTCGTGCTGACGAGCTATAGCTTGCTACATCGGGACGAGGCGCTCCTCACCCCCATCCCCTGGGATGTCGCCATCCTGGATGAAGCCCAGGCCATCAAGAACCCCAAGACCGCCACTGCGCATTCCGCGAGGAAGCTCGTGGCGCAGCAGCGCATCGCCGTGACTGGGACGCCGCTCGAGAATCACCTGGGCGAGGTGTGGAGTCAGTTCGCGTTCGCGGTGCCCGGCGCGTTGGGGGGACAGCGCGCCTTCGGCATGGCCTTCCGCAACCCCATCGAGAAGCATGGCGACACTGCGCGCATGGAGGCGCTTCGGCGTCGTGTAGCGCCGCTCCTGCTCCGGCGCACGAAGGAAGAAGTGGCGAAGGAGCTGCCTCCAAAGACCGTCATCACTCACCACGTCGAGTTTGGTACGCCGCAGCGCGATCTGTACGAAGCGGTGCGCAAGCTGGTGGACAGGCAAGTCCGCGAGGAAATTGCCAAGCGCGGTCTGGCGATGTCGCGCATCGCGGTGCTGGACGCGTTGCTCAAGCTGCGTCAGGTCTGCTGTGACCCGAGCCTGGTGAAGACCAACCAGCGGCGAAACGTGCCTAGCGCCAAGCGAAGGTTCTTGAGTGAGCTACTGCAGACGCTGCTTTCAGAAGGGCGCCGGGTGCTGATCTTCTCGCAGTTCGTGGAGATGCTCGACCTGCTGCTCGCGGACCTATTGGACGCTGGAATTCCCTATGCGTATCTCACCGGCAGCACGGTGAACCGCAAGACGCAGATCGAGCTCTTCCAGAGCGGTGAGGTGCCCGTGTTCTTGATCAGTCTGAAGGCGGGTGGAGTGGGCCTCAACCTCACGGCGGCGGACACGGTGATCCACTACGACCCGTGGTGGAACCCCGCCGTGGAAGCACAAGCGACGGACCGCGCTCATCGCATTGGGCAAGAGAAGCCGGTGTTCGTGCATCGCTTGATTGCGCGCGGAACCGTGGAAGAGAAGATCGTCGCGCTCCAGGCTCGAAAGGCAGACCTCGCCGAGGCTCTGCTCAGCGGCGGGGCGCGCGCGCTCGAGCTGGATGAGGCGCTGCTCGACGACCTGCTCGCGCCACTTGGGAGCTAGTTGTCTTCACACTCCGACTCCGGCAGCCTCACCCTCCGATGCTCACAGTCTATCAAGTAGTAATCAATCAACCGTAAATCCCCGCGGATGCGGTCTACGGCGCGCAGGTCGGCTTCGCCGGTGCTGGCGTAGTAGCGATGTAGCTTCGGCAAGGCGAGCAGCGCGATGAAGGCGTCGCCGTCGAGGTTCGTGGTGTTGACGTGGAGGACGCGCAACTCTTTGAGGTTGAGCAGGGCGGGGACGGCGGCGTTGGTGATGCCGGTGTTTTGCAGGTTGAGGCGCCGAAGCTTGGTCAGGGTGCCGATGGCGCGGGCGGTGTCGTCGCCGACGCTGCTCGAGCTGAGGTCGACGCTGCGCAGGTTCGTGAACTGCTCGATGCTCCGTGCGGCGCTGTCTGTGAGTGTGCAGCGGCCGACGTCGAGGGTCTCGAGTTTGGTCAAGGTGGTGAGGTATTGCAGGCCGCTGTCGCCCAGGTTCGAGTCGTGGAGGTCGAGCGTCTTGAGGTTCTTGAGTGCTCGAAAGCGCGGCAGGCTGTCGGTGTGGAGGTCTTGGGGCGGGGTGAGCTCCTCGAGCTGGGTGAGCTGCGCGAGCTGGGTGGCGCCGTCGTCGTCGAGCTGGCTCTGGCGCAGGCCCAGCGCGCGCAGCCTGGGGAGCCTCGCGAGGTAGCGCAGGGCCTCGTTCGTGAGGGGCGAAGCGGTGATGAAGCGCCGCAGCTTGGGCAACGCGGTCAGGTGCTTGAGGTCCTCGTCGCGCAGGTAGTCGCCGAGGGTCAGATCTTCGAGCGCCTTGAGCGGTGTGAGATCGCGCAGCGCGAGCTCGCGGGAGTTGCTGAGCTCGAGGCGGCGCAACTTGGTGAGGCGCAGCAACGCCTTGGGTGAGCCCGTGGTCGCGACGGATCCGACCACCAGCTCTTCGAGCTGAGTCGGCAGGCGTTCGTAGAGCTCACCCTGGGTCTCTGGTGCGAGCACCTCCAGGTGCTTCAACCCGGTGCACTGGCGCAGGTCGGGGAACTCGTCGCTCACGGTCGCGCTCAACACCAGCGCTTGCACGTGGCGCAGGCTGCCAAGCGCAGACAGATCCTGCTGAGCGGCCGCGGCCTCTTCGTCGCTGCTGTGGGTGTCAGCCGGTTGCGGTGCGTGCACCGGTGGCTCATAGCGAATTGCCACGGGGTAATGTTTGGCGACGTCGTCCACCCGCTGCAGCAGCTCCGGGGACAGGTTGCCGAGGGTGATCGACACCGGGCCCTGCACCTCGGCGAGTTCCTGCCGCGCGCTCTTGCCGTGCAGGTCGAGCCACACCAGCCGCCCATGCACGCTCGCGCTGTAGAGCGACTCCGCCCGCAAGTCATCCAGCTCGTCGGGTGTCACGGGCAGCAGCGAACGCAGCAGCACGGAGTAGGTCCAAACCTGCGGCGCTTCCACCTCGCCCTCTGCGCTCTCTGTTTCCGCGTCGTTGGCGATCACGACGGGCTGGTTGGGGGTGAGGTGCGCCATGCTGCAGCTCGCAAGGAACACAGCGCAACTTGTGAGCAGCCCTCTCCAGTGCCTCATGGGCCGTGGATAGCACTGCACCCCGCATGTCGGCGCGCGATTATCGGGCGCCGCGTGATTCTCGTCAGGACCGCTCGGTAGTCGCCAGCGTCGCTTCGAGACTGTTTTCCGTGAGGATGCGCTTCGCAAAGTCCCTGATTTGTTCATCCGTGGCACTGCGAAGGCGTTCGTCGACCCAAGCTGGGAGCGCCCCGAACTTCACCTCGAGCTGCTCACGAAGCATGGCGCTTCGGCCCCTCTGTTCGCCTCGGTTCCAAAGGTCGTCTAAAGAACTCAGGAATTGCTGTGCCATGTCGGGTGCCTCTCGGAGGATTGTGTCACAAAGTGGACCGCGCTGCTCAGCCGTGGTGAGCGAGTTCAACGGCCATGGCAGGATCCGGCAGTGTACAGCGCGCCTCCCCCCAAACCCGGGTAACACCGCTGAGAGGTGCTCTCACTCACCCACAGAGACTCAGTCGTCTTCTTCGAGCAGGAGCTTGTAGCTGTGCATCTCGCGATTGGGGTCCGAGAGTCCGGCGTACGCAGTGTCGCAGGGCTCGCCCTTGGTGAGCTTCGCGCGGAGCGTCGTCTGACCGGCCTTGTCCAGCTTGAACGCGCAATTGGTCTTGCAGTCCCCCGCGCCGTTGCCGCTCGTGCTCATGCACGTGCCCTTGTTGGGCACTGAATAGCAACGCGCGGTGGAGACCACTGCTCCCTCCTGCACGACCTCGACCTCCACGTCGTAGCAAAACCTTGGCTGCTTCGTCTCGAGGTCAGGCTCGTACGAGTAGTCAGCCCAAAACTGGTAGTCGACACCGGCGCGTCCGGAGAACGAGCCTTCGACGATCTGCTCTGTCTTTCCCTCCAGAGACAGGCGAAGCACGATGTCATCACGACAGCCAAGCAGCGCGAGTGAGCCGGCAACGACGTAGCCGACGCGAACCACGTGAGACCTAGCCAACGCGGCAAAGCCCATATTGCGGCAGCGTCGGTACGGGGCGTTTCGCGTTCACGCCATACAGCCTATCACGAAACCACTGCGTCCCCGTCGAGGGTGCCTTGATCCGAAGGGCCCTCGGGGTCTAACGCTGATGCGCACTGTCAGCGCGGTGCGCGAGCCCGCTAGCCTCCAAACGAGATGCCGGCAGCGAGGTAGAAGATGGGCCCGAAGGTCACTTCGGTGTCTTCGTTGCCGCCTGAAGGTTGGCTGATGAAGCCAACTTCGCCCGAGCCGCGTAGCACCTTGGAGAGCGGGAAGCTCAGGTCGACGAAGGCACCGGGGCTGAAGCCCTCTACCTTGGAGTCGAGGTTGTCCGAGTCGATGGTTTGGTAACCCAGGGCGATGCCAGGGGAGATCTGGAACGCGTCGGAACCGAAGTGCGCGATGAGCACCGGAGCGAAGTTTGCCAGGCTGAGATCGTAGTCTCCCACGCCGCTCACGTTCAGCGTTGGGTAAGCCAACATGGCTTGTGCGCCCACGGAGACTTTCGGCCCCACGTAGCCTTCGATGCGTGCCATGAAGAGGCCGCCCATTTCCGTGTCGAAGGTCTCGTCGGCTATCTCGACGTACATCGAGCCAGGAAGCAACGCGCCTCCCTTGAAGCTGAGGGCCCAGCTTCGCTCTTCAGGTTGCGTGGCGGCCGGAGGCGGCGCAGCCGGCGGCCCAGGCTGATAGCCCATCTGCCCTGGCGGAGGCGCAGCACCGGGCGGGTATCCGTTTCCCTGTGGATATTCTTGGCCCGGAGGATATCCTTGGCCTGGTGGTGGCGCAGCGCCGGGCGGCGGAGCAGCACCGGGAGGTGGAGCGGCAGCAGGCGGCGGAGCAGCAGGCGGCGGAGCAGCAGGCGGTGGAGCAGCGCCAGGCGGTGGAGCAGCGCCAGGCGGTGGAGCCGGGACCATGCAGATCCCGTTCACGCACTGCTGGCCTTCGCCGCAGGCAGGATTGCAGGGAGTAGCGTCCTGAGCGGCGGCGAGGGAGTGAATCGAGTACACGGCCGCGCCTGCAAGCAAGGCGGCGCCCAGAGACAATCGACGGGAGTTGCGGGACATCGCCCCGGGGATAGCCGGGCGTTGCGCGACAGGCTGTAGGCATTTGTTCGAGTCGTGTGCGGAACCAGTCTTGCTGCGTGGAAACATCGCATCTGTGTTCCCCAAAACGAAGAAATGACTATGGTTCACTGGCACGACTGCGGCCAGTCGCTGCATTGACATGCCGCCACGCGGTCGCGAAGGCGTACCCTCACCCCCAAACCCGGCTCCGGCGCTGGAGAGAAACGTGGGAGGAAACGTGCTAAGCGGCGGGCATGAACATGACCTTGCGGCCGGCGTTCGCCCTGGCGTTTCTCGCCATCTTGGTTGGCGTGCCGCTGTTCACGTTCGGGCCCTTTTGGGCGGGGCTGCTCGTGCTGACGCCCGCCGGTCTGGTGCTCTATCGTGAATTCCGTGCGGATCCAAGCGTCGCGAGCCTGTTCACAGCGGCGGTGTTGGGGTTGTTGGCCGCGGTCTACGCGGCCGTCTTGGTGGTCTTCGGCTCGGGCGCCGGCATCATGCCGCCGGCCGTGCTCGCGCTGCTGGTCGCCGGCACCGTCGCAGCGCTCATGGTTTGGCGAAGGTCGCGCAACCCAAGCGGCGGGCTACCAGACATCCTGGGGGATCGCTTCGGGCGAGAAGGGCTCTACGAGCGCGATGAAGTGCAGTGGACGATGGTGCAGCCAGACCCATGGCTTACTCGCGACTCGGTCCTGGAGGTCTGGCTCCAGAGCTGCGTCAACGCGCCTCGGGTTGCGCGCCTCTCGTTCGAAGAGGAATCGCGCAAGCGCCTGGGTGACGGCTGGCTGCTGTATCCCAAGCCCTTCGAGGTGGAGCTCGGGCCGGGTGAGGTCAGGCGCTGCGCGGTGCCGGTGCGCCCAACGGAGCGGCACGCAGACGAACTCCGCCTCTACGTGCGCGTGGACGCGAAAGGGCCAGTTGCCTCGCGGAATAGACACTATCGGGGCCAGCCCGTTGAAGACCGCGTCTCCACCACCACCATTGTCGTCGGCGCGGCCGTCGGCGAGCTTCAATGGGGTGGTGGCGTGTTCGTGGTCTTCAAGCGCCGAGCGCGGCAACCGGCGACCCACGACTTGGACCTGAAGGCCGTCAGCGAGTCGATCTGGACGCCACCTCAATACACGCCCTCTTGAAAGCGCCCCGTCGCGCACACCGTCGCCTAGACTGACGCCGATATCGCGCGGAAACGCGGCACGTCGCCGCGGACGGTCGTTCACCAGGTCGGGGCCATCTTCTCCAAGCTGGGGGTCAGCAGCCGTCAGGAGCTGCTGGCGTCTCGCTCTGGTCGGTCCAAGAGCGCGCCTTAGGCCACTGGGACGTAGATCCTCTGATACCCTCCACCCATGAAGCTAGCCGCGGTGCTGTGTGCGTTCGTGGTGGTGTCTTGCGCCCCCAGCTCGAGGAAGGGGCCATCCTCATCTGCGCCGATCGCAGCGGGCCGTTGCCCGGCTGGCGATCTGTGCCTGAACGTGTTCCCGGGAGGTGGCGTGCCGCCCGGCCCGTCAAAACTCGTGGTGGTGTGGGAGAACCCGTCCAACGAAGGCATGCTGGAGCCGGCCTTTGAGATGCAGCTCTCGTGTCGCGAGCGCTCCTTGAGCATTCCCCTGGCGCGCGTTCGCCCACCAACTTCGGTGAGTCCCATCGCCCCTCAGGCTTGGGGGTACATC
>JBFXBK010000126.1:0-21857 GCA_050183255.1 Polyangiaceae bacterium
TTGAGCGACAGATCGGCAAGGGCGTCACCTTCCTCAACGCGTCCTCGAAGCAGTCCGTCGCCGTGGTGCCCAAGGGTGGGACTCTTCCGATGTTCAGCGAAGCGCTGTGTCACGTCCTCTCAACAGGGGTGCCGGATGGTGGTGACAGACTCAGTCTTCGATCCATTCGCGACGGAATGGTTTCGTATCTCGCCTCCACCTATCCTGATGAGTTCGTATCATGGCCGGAAATACACTCACCTCGGCAAGAGGCGGGACGCGAGCTATCTGAGTTCCAATTGCTCCCCAATCCCGCCCATACTGGAGCCAACGGAATTCCGCCCCACCTGCTTGAGGAGATTTCTGAATATGCCAGGGTGAACTGGGACGACGAGACATATCAGACACTCGAGCGACATAAGTTGCCCTTTTCTGATGGCGTCATTCAACTCAGGACGACACTTTCTGAGGACGAGCAGCGTATATATGGTCAAGCTGCTTGGGAAAGGTACATCGCTGGTGGGGCTAATCGCCTAAGTCTGACTGATTGTTACGCTATCGCGAGTAAGCTAGTCACCGCGATTCTCGCAGACGACGTCAGCGCTTTCCGTCATAGACAGTTCGTCTACCCGATTCACCAGTATCTCTCGCGACTGGTCGTTTCCAATCCCGAGCGCAAGCAACTTTGCAGCCGTAGATACACTCAGTGGCTCTCCGACGTTGACGGTACCTACGCGACCACGCGCGACTTCGCTGCATTTCAGATCGGTATGTGCGGAATGGTAGAGGCTGAGTCATATCTGGTCGAAGCCTTAAGAAATCCACTGGAGACGCCAGCCGTGCGGTACTACTCCGCACTTTCGCTGGGGATGCTTCGTTCATCCAGGCGACTAGCTGACCTTGCTCGTGTGTTCCGGGACTTGCCGGAAGGTGTAATCAAGACCGCCGTCGCTCACGCGGCTGCGTTTGTTGGAACTAGCGAGAAAGGAGAAATCTGAATGCGCATTATAGTCTACGTTGTGCTTCTGGTCTCGTGTGTCGCCTGTGCGGCCGGCAACCGTCAGAGTTCACGCGTGACTACTCACCATGAAACAAGCCCTCCGCCAGTAAGAGGCTTCAACGAGTATAAGGAACCGGGCGTAGTCGTTGTGGCACTCGCCTCAGATCAGGACGAGATCGTCCGCATCCAACTTGATATAGTAACCAAGATGCTTGCGTCGGGGCCTGTCGCGATTTCGCTCCACGAAAGTAGTGACCTTAGTACTATTGAGGCATACTGCAAGGAATACGGGGAGGTTTGCACTGCGCTGCAGACAGGAGAGTTGAGAACACTCGTTGATGAACACGATGGGCCGTGGATTCGAGACTATGGACCACAGTTCGTTAGGATAGCAGATGCCGTTCAAGCCATAGACAGTCGCTACAGCGATAGCCGGTTACTCAAGCAGGCCCGAAGGAAGCGGCGAAACATCGACCTACGGCGCCTTCACCTCCTCGAGGAACGCGGGCGGAGTAGCATGACGGGGATAATCGACGAACAGCTTCGAGTTTTGGAGCAGTTAAAAGACATCTACGCGGACAGCACCATTCTTGAACGCGAAGGCGACGATGCTTCGCCATTCTATCTAGTCCAGTCCATGGCACGTACCGGAGCAGTTCGAGTGGTGCCATCAAGCACCACCGTGGATGGTGGCAACTTGATACGCTTGCCCGATGGTGTCTGCCTGACTACGTCCGACCTCATTCCAGCAAACGGTGAGGGCGGTGATCTGGACTCTGTGCTGGGCTCGACGTACGGGTGCAAGGATGTTGTTTACCTGCGTCCGTTGCCCGGAGACTCCATCAAGCACGTTGACATGTTCTTGCTGCCGGCTGACGATGGTCATCTTCTTTTGGCCTCATACGACCCTCGCAAAGAATCCGTTGGCCAGTTTTGGCACGACGCCGTCCCCGAGGTGCGGCGTCTCACGATGGAAGCGAGCTACGCCATGAACGCCAACGCCCGTTTGCTCGCGAAGAGAGGGTATTCCGTGCGCCGCGTTGTGGCACCACTACCCAGGAGCGAACCTGGAAGCGGTTTCTATTTTCCCACCAACCTCAACGCCCTCGTTCGCGTATCGCCGGAAGGGCAACGGGTTCACGTCCTAGTTCCGACATACGAGAACTATGAAGATTCCTTGCAGCGGGAGGCGGTGCGTACGATCGAGAAGTCCTTTCCCGGCGCCAAGATTTCAACGGTCGAAGCTACCGCTGCTGCTCGGCTGCAGGGTGCAGTTCACTGCCTCAGTCTGGTATTTCCGTACAAGACTACGGTATTTGCTGACGCGTCCTCTAGGGCGGATTGGAAGGCTTTGAATCAGCTAGAAGTAAAGGCTGCAGAGCGAGAGCGGCGAAAGTCGCTACTAGCACCGCTACTCGACCGGGGCGTTGACCGGCGCGGAGCTCCCGCCGAGACACTGCAGGATGGGGTCTGGACCAATGAGGATGACGTGATGATTAAGTTCTTCCCCGACGGGCAGGCACTAGTCTTCCTGGGCGAGGGCGTGATGCAGATTAGCTACTCGCTCAATGACGACGGGTCGAAGCTTGAACTGGTGCGCGGCGAAGACCAACACCAGGAGTTTTCCGTCGAATGGCCAGAAGCGGATAAGTTAGTGCTCACGGACGTCGACGAAGACGTTTCGATGGCGCTCACCAGGGTGCGAGACTAGCTCTGTGAGTGCAGAGTGTAAAGCGTTTGGAAGGGCGTTGTTTAACGCGAGCTACAACGTGGCCAGCCCGGAGAGTCTCGGCTCACGCGCGTGATAGTTTCAGGGGGCAGGTCACCGCAAGCACGGGATGTCGTCGGCATCGTTCTACAAGTGGCGCAGCAAGTACGGCGGCATGGAGGTCAGCGAGGCGAAGCGTCTCCGTGACCTCGAGGATGAAAACCGCCGGCTCAAGGCGCTGGTCGCGGACCTCAGCTTGGACAACCAGCTATTGAAGGCCATCAATGAAAAAAAATGGTAGCCCCTGCAGCGCGACGCGAAGCGGTTGGCTGGCTGATGAGCGAGCACGGCGCCAGCCAACGCAGGAGCTGCAGGGTTGTCGGGGTCAGCATTAGTACCGTGCGGTATCAACAGCGGCGGGGAGACGACCCACTTCGTCATCGGATCCGGGAGCTCGCAAGGACTCGTTCGCGCTTCGGCTACCGAAGAATTCACGCTCTCCTCGTTCGTGAAGGCCATCGCGTCAATCACAAGCGCGTCCATCGCCTCTATCGCGAAGAAGGCTTGAAATTGAGCCAAAAGCGGCGCAAGAGGCTCCGCCGTCCAGCCGCGCCGTTGGAGCCGCAAGTGATGGCCAATATGCGTTGGTCCGCCGACTTCGTCTCGGACCAGCTCGCGGACGGACGTCGCTTCCGTGTGCTCAACGTTGTGGACGACTGCACCCGCGAGGCGCTGACGTGTCGGGTGGCGACATCTCAGCCGGGAGGCAGTGTCGCTCGATGCCTGGACTCGATTGCCCATGCGCGAGGCTATCCCCAAACGCTTCGCACCGACAACGGCCCTGAGTTCACCAGCGAGCAACTGGCGACTTGGGCGCGGAAGCATCGAGTGACGTTGAGCTTCATCCAGCCCGGCAGGCCCACGCAGAACGCCTACGTCGAGAGCTTCAACGGCCGTTTCCGCGACGAATGCCTGAACCAGCATTGGTTCCGAACGCTCTGGGAAGCGCGCACGGAGATCGAGCTCTGGCGCGTCGACTACAACACCCGCCGCCCACACAGCTCTTTGGCCAACCTGACCCCCCTCGAGTACGCTCAGAGCATCAAACCCAACCCCCAAACCCCGCGGAGTCTCTACTCAGGCGTGTGATAGTTTCAGGGGGCAGGTCACACCGACAGGCACAGTGACCACCGTCGAGCTAGCGCCCGAGATGACCTTCAAGACGCACCCGAGACGGCTTGCAGATCGGAGTCTATCGACAACTGGCGTTTCCAAAGGCCGCGGGAGGCACGGTGGTGGTCGTGTATCCCATCGTTTTCGCGCCGGAGTGACTGTCGTGGTCCCGTGCTTCACTGGTCAGAGTGGCGTCTTCCGAACAATCGTTGTCATCGGAATGCAGATCAGTCGCACTGGGTCACGATGTCAGCGCAGCGTTCGCCATTCCGATCTCTGCAATCGGCGCAGGCGTTGGCGCGCCCGTTGCAGCAGCGCTCGCAGGCTTGGACCGCCTGCCCGTTTCCGCACCACGCGCCGCGACAACCGTCGTTCCCGCAGCGGTCACAAACTTCGCGGCAGCGCTTGATGCACCAATCGAGCCGGTCGCAGCAGACACGGTAGTGATTCCAGTTGCAGTCGGGCTGGCCCATGGGTTCGGGCTCTACAAGGCGAGCCGCTTCGGCCACGGGGAAGGTCGGAGCGCATCCCCGGGGACTTAGCGCTCCAAGGGCGAGGCCAAACAAACCAGCAAGCCACGGTCGATGATTCGTGTTGGTCAGTTGCATGCTTGTGTTGTCCCATGACTGACCTCGTCGAGACTTGCTCGAGAACAAGCATGCAACGTAAAACTCGTTGCTAGTCGAGAAAGTTCACGCAGGCCTTGTCGTAGAGCAAGTCGATATCCCTAGACCTTGAGCAACTCACGCGCCCGGTCGAGGTCAACCACTTCAATCGGGTTGCTCCCCGTGATCGCTCCCACGTCTCGGAACGAGCCCAAGGCTCGACTGAAAGCGCTCTCGCTCGCGCCCACTAGACGCGTCAAATCCCGTTGGGATACTTCGATCTTGCCGCATGTCGCTCCGTTCAGGAGACGGAGCAGCAAGTGGTAGGTGCGCCAAACGATGTCGTGACCGGCGCGATGTTCAGCCAGCTCCCGGTTCAACCTCCCGATCAGTTGGCAGGCCGAGACCAACGCGGCACAGGTGCGTTTTGGCGACTCGAGCATGAGTTCTGCCACGTCGCGCGCAGACCAAAACACGACCTTTGCCTCCGACTTGGCGCGCACGTTTGCGGTGTGCCGTCGCCCCACTAGCGCGGAGTGACCGAGGACGTCGCCGTCGCCGAGTATGTCGATAGTAACGCCCCGACCGTGACCGACTCCCTCCTGTTCCTCGCCTGGGGCCAGGTAGACCTCCACGGTTCCAGAGAAGACGAAGATGAAGGAGTCCGCGTCACCCAGTTTCCAGATCCGGGCGCCTTTCGCATATCTGCGAAACTCGCTCCTGCTCAAAAGGGTGGTCATTGCATCCGGGCTCCAGGCTTCGAAGAAGCCCGTCTTGCTGTCCCGGATGGCCGCTACGACATCTTCATTCGCGCCGCGAACCCATTCAGTCCAATTTCGCACTTCGCACCTCCCGACCTGAGCAACCCTTCTTCACCGAAAGTATTCCGCTGGTACATGTCGCTGACACAAACGTCTTGGCGCCGCTTGGATGACTTCCATGTGGGCGACTATTCATCGCTCCACGGCCACCACCTGTACGGCTACTGGACTGACGGAAAGAACAAGTACCTGGTCGACGTCGACCTCGACGACCCCGGGCTCAACTGGGTGTGCGAGTAGCCTAGTCAGCTAACCAGACTACAACGCATTCCGTTTCCCCCTCGTTGCCCAATCCACCGTCACTTGCCGGCCTCTCCCGTCGCGTCTCGTCGCATCCCTCACCCCCAACCCACTCACTCGCTTGTCACGTAACCCTGCGAGATGACCTAATTTCTGGTGTCTTCGAGTGGTTAGCGAGTGAGTCGATTCTTTGCGGAAATAACGGATTCGCGGATTTGAAAACCGCCGTAGTGAAAGTACCGGGAGTTCGACCCGAACTGCACGGAGTCGACCGTGCTGGACCTAGTGTCAGTGAGGGCCAGAGCACTCGGCGCGTTGGGCGAGGACGGTGGGCGAGCCCCTGCGAGCCGAGGCGCGGAACGCGCTAGTGAATCTCTCCTCCTGCTCGATCCGTTGGAGATCCCCCGTTCGAGCCTCTCGTTGCTCTGGGGCGAGAGCAGCGCACCTGGGCTCGGTCGGTCGGTGTTGAAGATCGGCAACCGGCGAGGAACGGGACCGACAACGTCCACGCGCGGTCCTTCTCCCGGACCGCAACGCTATCCACCGTGAAGTACAACGACTCCCGCACCACCGTCTTGCGCCGCAGGCTCAGCGGCCAGCTACCTTCGTCCACCAAGCGCGCTGATCGGATAGACTCAAGCCGGTCATGACGCCTGAACTACGACACTCCATCAGTCAACGAGCGCGTGGGCTCCAGCAACGGTTGAACGAGGGCGTGCATCCAGTGAATGCAGCGTTGGAGGCCAAGCGCGTGTTCGAAGATGCCGCCGATGCTGTGCGGACACGGTGGCTCGTGTTGGAGCTGGGAGGCTACCCAGAGGATGTTCCGGCACGCCCGCTCCACGCAGTGTTGGCAGTGCCTTCGAATGATCGACTGGTGGCCCACGTGGCGGCATACAGAAGCCAGCGAGGATTCGACACGAGGTCGGGCGGGCATAAGGAGTTCAGGCACTTCTTCGTGGAACCCTTGAGCGATCTAGTTGAGGCTCGAAACAGCGTCGCCCACTCCGCGTCCGAGACCCTTTTGCTCGACTTCGGGGGAGACTCGGCGATTCCTGGCTACCCCCTTCAGGGAGAGTTCACGCGAGACGTGTTCGAGCGGGTTGTGTTCGGCTTCGTCGCGGCTCTCCACTTGCAGCTGGGGACCTGGGCGTGATCGACCTGAGCTATCTCGACAACCTGTGCGCGGGCCTGCCTCCAGAGTCCGCTGGGCCGCTCGCGCATCGTGCCGCTGTCGCTCTTGAACGTCGGCACGAACCTGGCGTGCAGCTAGCAGTGACAGGCGACTTCACCGCACCAGAAGACATCTCGTGGGTCCCGCTCCACGCGGCGGTTGCTCAGAACGAGGATCAAAACGAAACGACTCGGGACGGCGCGATGGGCGTCGCCCTCGCGTTGGCGCACCGACACAAGAAGTGGACGGTGTTGCGACGCTTGCAGTCCTCGTTGAGCGAAGGCGCGGACTGGATCCTGCAAGGTGAGTCTGAGGTGTACGCGCTGGAAGTGAAGGGCACGGACGAGGGGTCACTGCCCCTTGCTGAGGCGTTGCGCCAGGCCAAGGCCTCGCTATGGGTTCAGCGGAAGGGCGCGACTCCGGCTGTTTGCGTGGTATCGTTCAAGCAACCCCGAGCCGTCTTCGAGACCGATGCGCCTAAGTGACCTCAATCTGCGCGTGACCAACGCCATCACTCTCGCCGAGGGTCTCCCCAAGGACTCTCCCAGGGCGTGGGTGGCGTTCCGGGAGGTGTCCAAGCTCGAAGAGGAGATCGCTTCCCGCACCGGTCCGCAGGAGCTCGAAGGCGAGATCGCTCGGCTGGGAGTTGTTGCAGCGGCACTCAGCGCGAGAGACCTCTTGCGGGCGATCGTTCTGGGGAAAGCTTACCTCGCTCAAGGGCTGGCACCTGAAGTAGCAGCCAAGCTCCAGAGCTTGGTGGATTCGGCTCAGCAGCAGGTTGATGGCCTGCTCGAAGATGAGCCAACCGTCGAACCTGCTCGCTTTACGTTGACCGCTGCGTGAGTCCTGGCACCTCGAAGAGGATCGCTGCGGCGGCGTAGAATGAGGCGTCGGATGACTCGTTGCCGAAGTAGTTCGTCGCGCTGTATTCGGTTTCCCCGAGCAGCTCAACGGCTGGTTCGGGGCGTCCGTCGGGTATCTCTCGATACGTGCTGACCCAGGGGGGACGAGCGAGCCAGGTCACGTCATCCGGGTTACCCCATTCCGCGTGGAATTCAATCGGGAGCCGCCGCTCGAGGCTCGACCCCTTGAGCCGCTTCTGGGAGAAGATCTGCTTTTCGCGCGCGTTCGCCTGGCGATGCAATCGCCAGCTGTCACCACCAGAGGTCTCGAAGACGTAGGGGACGACGCGAGGTACCAGTCCGACGCTCTCCAGGGCGAGGGCCACACTGCGATCTCGCCCCTTCAGGTGGTCGCAGAGGCTCTCCATGCCGGGCCAGCCGCCCTCCATGGTTGGAATGGCGTATAGGTGCAAGCACGGTAACCCGAGCTTCGCGCCGTCTGGCACGAACTCTGGGTCGGCGATCGCTTCAGCCAGGGCTGCGGCGAAGGCAGCCTCCGTGTCGCCGCCTTCCTTCGGCGGAGCCACCTGAGAGCCCTGCGCGCGCCGTAGCTCATACGTTAGCGTCGCGCGGATGCCGGAGGTGACGGTCTCGATGCGGTGGTCCACGTCGCCGAAGAACGCCGCCCAACGAATGCGCAGTCCGTCTGCGATGGGGCTTGACCCGAAGTACGCACGAGTCTCCCAGTCGAACGTCGACGTCGCCTCTTCGCCGACAATCAGCGCCCCACCCGTGAAGTGCAGGGGTAGGCACACCACGAGCGTACCCAGCACGCTCGGGTCCCGTGGTGTGTCCTTGTGAGCGACGAAGTGCCCACCATAGCGGTACACGTTGAGCGAGTGGAGGTCGGCGACCGGCGGTAGCGAGTCGTGGGGACACAGCGACTTGTGGATCTCAGAGAGGATCTGGCGCAGCGCTCCATCGATGCCCTCCACCGTGAGCGCCCCGTCTCGAGCGTAGACCTGACCTCCTTCGCGCACGCGGGCGTCTTGGCGTGTCGTCTTACCCTCCCCAAACGACGCGGGAGCGCACCAGGCGTAGAGCCTCTTGCCAGCTTTCGGCCGCCCGATGTCGAACCGGTCCACGATCTGTAGCCGCTTCCTACCCTTCCCTCCGAGAACCAGCGGCGACGCCAGCTCGACTTCACCGCCACATGCGAAGATCGCTTCCAGCGCTTGGGCTCGTGAGCCCAGCGTCGTCAGTCGCTTCTTCGTGGCGGCATTGTGGTCTTTCCGTGCGGTTTGCATCTGCTGAACAGTGGGTTCTAGACAGTCCTCGCTGCGTCCGACTTGTAGCACGCAAACACTGAGCTCCCTGGCAATGACCGCCTCCGGCTCCTCGATCCGCGCGGCGGTGAGCCGTCCTGCCTTCGTGCTTCTACGCGCCGGAGATCCACTGTTTAGGGACGCGGCGAGGGGGAGCGCGTGCCACGGTAGCCTGGCTCCGTGGATTCGTTACGTCGCCGCGACCGCACGGAGCGGCGAACGGCGCTGTCCTCGCGGACCGTGTCGAAGTGCTACCCTTCATCATGGTGAACTACGTTCCCTTCAACGGCGAGTACCTGCCATGAAGCGCGCCAAACTCTGCGCTCTGGGATTGGCGACGATTTCGGTAGTCGCCGTGGCCCTGTGACTCGGGTTCCTCTAACTCCGCTCCGGCCGCAGCTGGCGGCGCAGGCGGAGCCATCACCGACGCTTCAACCGAAGCCGACGCTCCTGACTACGGCGACGCCATGCCGCTGCCTGACGCAACGGTGGACGTGGACGCTGAGGCTACGGACGGGGCAATCTACTCCCGCCACCCACTGTGCTCACTGCGTCGGCACAGAGACCCCGAAGTTCGTTGCGGTCTGGAGTCCCAAGCCCCGCGAGGGCAGTGATAGTGCAGCGCCGCGGTTGCTGCGGGTGCCGCGGGGAAAGTTGGTCGAGTTGTTGCCCCGAGGATACGTCACGTCCAGGTCGGCCGCGGTCGCCGGGTTACGAAGCGGTTCAGCCCCGTTGGATGTCATGCGCGTGGCTCCACATCCTCGCGGGGGATGGCACGCTCAACCGTTCGGTAGAAGCAGTACAGCGAGTGCAGCAAGACCTGGCGTCTCGTTGCCCCCTCCAGGCAACGCTCAGCCCGGAGGAACGGATACCAAGCCCGATCGCCCACGACGACGCGAGACTTGGTGTACACGTCTGCTGGCTCCCACCTCCCGCCTAGCTGATCTTCGATCATGCATCCAAGGTACGCGCCGACGGCCATCCCTAGAAAGGCCTCGACAAAAAGCGGATCGCGTTTGCCAGGCTGGTACCTCCAAAAGCTTATGTCTAGATGCAGCAGACTCTCTGGGTTCCTGTCGCGTACGGTATCGTAAATCGCTTCCTTCTTATGCCCTCGATTGTCGCTCAGATGTCGACTCACGAACTGTTCGGCCGTTCTGCGATACACGCGAACGTCGTGCTCCGGGTTTTCGGATCGCCGCCAATCAGGATCATCCAATGGCCCTTGTTCGCCCACTCTGGGTTGGAACCGGCGGAGCCGTCGGATGAACGTCAATCGCTTCGCCACGGGGTATGTGTGCGCGATTCCCAGAATGAGTTCCTCAACTGCGGGGTCCCACTCCGTCTCGACGGGACGAACCTTGTGTGCGCGCTGTTGGAGTTTGCCAAGCTCCGATGCGTACTCAACATCTACGCACAAGCGGGTTCGAATGTTGGCCCTTTCCTGCAGCGTACTTTCGCTCGGGCTCTGCGCCGCCGAGTGACAAGACCTGAGAAAGACCGAACCGTCCTCGAAGTGCTCGATCCGATCGGCTGGAGTTGAGCATACCTTCTCGCGACCAAGTCGCTGCACCAGGTTGGACGCCAGCCCAGTCCACCAATAGACCTCAGACACCTGCCGCGGTATTAGGTTGGCTGCGCGATAGCGCTCGATTTGACGCTCATGCTCCCTTGCGACCTGGAGCTCTGCGGACGAATGCGCATAGGCATTTGCGATTCCCAATAGCCGCCCCCAATCGCTGCAGAGCTTGAGCCAATCATCGGCTATTGCGTCTGCTGCCAACGGGTGAACGTCGAACGTCATCTGAGGCCAGACACCGAACCGCATCGACCAATTCTGGATGTGCTTCCCGCCGTCGAAGACGAGTGTGGCAGGCTCAACGCCAACTTCTTGTGCGCTATCCAGTTCAGACAAAGGGAGCCACTTTCCGCGCTTAGCTCCGAAGTCCAACCGGTACCTTCTTGCCTTCAGAACTTCGAAAGCGGCTAGCGTCTGGTGGAGACGCCGGAGGGGCAGCGCGCGACTATTGGCGAAAGTCACTCGGAACTGCCACCGGTCCCCAACTGCCGTCAAGTCAACTATCTTCACTTGAACTGAACCTCGATCTTCTTCTTGTTGTTCTGCAGGACGTCGAACCAGGTGCCGGTGGTAGTTGGCGACCGCTTGGTGAGGATGAAGGTCTAGCGCTCCGTACTCTCTGCCTTGGGGCCGACTGGGAGCTTGCCGCTCTCGGCGGCACGAACAAGCGCGTCCCAATCGATCGGTGGTTCGCCCTCGAGCAGTTCCACGCGGATACAACAGCATTGCGCCGGCAGCTCGATCTTGCCCGTGGTCTCCGTCTGCATGGTACGCGGTGCTGCCTCCTGGATCCCGACTTCTGCCAGCCACGCATACCGGTCGCGGATCATCGCTAGCGAGCGGATCGTGGCGCGGAAGTCGCTGCGACGATCGATCAGAACGACGCTGGGCGGCGGCAGCCTCGGAGGGTAGTACTTGGCGCGTTCGGCGGTGAGCGCGTCGGGCGGCGCGATTTTCCCGTTGATATCAACTACCGCTCCTCGAACGGCGATCACCGGTCCCCACCGCGACGCTCCACACGCCGAGCAGTCCTTGGGAAGCGAGTCGGCGCGGGCAAGTGCTACTGGACAGCCAACGCGAGTGATCCCCCGCTCAGGCAACGGCGTGCTGGCGTCGATACGGAAACGCCGAGTGGCGCCCCAACTCCCTGCGCCCAACACGAAGACGCTTGCGGCGATGACCAGGCCAGCCTTCGACGGTGGACTCAAGCGCCTGGCGAGGAGGAGCGCGCCGCCGGTTGCCACCGTCGCGCCGACGAGGAGGATGGTGCGCAGCTTGGCGGTGAGCGCCACTGTTCCGGAAGTGACCGGCCCCAGGCAGAGAAACGCGGCCCCGCACTCGACTTCGAGGTAGGTGAGATCGATACGGCGCACCAATCCATATCCGAGGGCGCCAGTCAGCAGCGCAAGCGTGCCGGGAAGCGCCACCCGCGGGAGCGCAGTGCCACGGCGAAACGCGGACACCCCACGACCCAACGACAGCGCCACACAGAACCCACACACACTCAGCACAGATAGCGCCAGCAAGGTGTGCCCTGCTTCCGCACGGGCCGCTGCCGCGTTCAGGGCACTGACCTCCGCTGTCCGTTCGTGCCAGAGTCGCAACGACTCCTGTTGCCCATCCCGGACCATCGCCACGGCGAGACAAACGCTCCCAAGCCAGCCCACAGCGGCCAGCACGACGGGAAGGAGAGTGGCTTTCCGTGGAACGGGCTGGACCGCGAGCAGTCCCAGCACCACGAGAGCAGCCAGGACGCCGACTGCCAGCGCGGCCAAGGCTATACCGGCTCCCGGTTGCTGCGCTGCTAGCCCGACACTCTCGCGAAAGTGGTCAATCATTGTGTCGTGGTCCACCACTCGAGGGAGCGGACGAACGCTTGATATCCCGCCAAGTCGAGCGCCGCGAGACACAGCAGGGTAACGCCCCAGATCAACAGCATGGCAAACCCCACTGCGCGGGCTCGCGTGCCGCGTCCTTCCGCGCTCAAGGATCTGTCGGGACGAGAAGTAGCCATGAGTTCTCTCTACATGAGGTAGTCAAGTTAGTAGTCCCAAGGAGTTCAGCGCGCACATGCGGCTGGACCGTCGACGTCGATATTCAGCGCCTGGCAGTTGGCTTGCTGACTGTTACCCCGCTCATCCTAGCTCCTCTGCAGGTCGTGGTAGCCGGAACGAGGATCATACTCCACGATGCGTCGCAGCGAGGCCACGACAGGATAGCTAGTCAACTCCCAACGCTGGTCGACGCGCAGCGGAGTGCTACACGCGTGAGTCCGAGGTACACGGTGAACGAGCTGCTTGAACGTACTCTGATGTTGTCCTTCGATCGGCTGGGGTCGGGTGGGCAAATGCTCCCGTTCGCGCTGGTGGCGCGTGAGGGCGACACGACCGAGTGCCTGACCATCGTCGCTGAGCGTAGCGACAAGGCCGCCTACTTCGGCCGTAGACTCGTCAAAGAGCGGGCCTCCACGGCGCTCGAGTACGCGATCGCGACCGATGCATATGTCCGTCGCGACGGTGAGCGTCTGGATGCCGTGATCGTAGAGATGGGTAAACGAGGTGAAGCAATCGCTCAGGTGGTCGCTCAGCCCTACCGCGTGAGTGACGGCGCGGCTGAGCGCGTTGGTGCGCCTCTTTCGCTAGCGTCGCGCCCTTCCGAGCTCTCGGATTGGGACCCCCACTCGTCGAACTGGGGCGCCATCACGCCAGACATTTACAATGACGCGCGGAAACTCGCAGTCCACATCGTCAATCACAATCTCGAGCTCGACGAGAACGTGGAACGGACCATTCGTTTCCTGCGCGCTCGTATTCGCCACCACGCGCGCTGTCTACCAGCGGGCTCTTCACAGCTCGTTCACTACGACGATCGTGGGCAGTCAGTCACGGCCAGCGCGCGAACGTTACTAGTGACGGGCCTCAGTGAGGACGTTGAGGTTCGCTTCTCCAGCGCAGGGAATGGGTGATGTCGTACAACTTGCTTGCAGAAGGCCATCTCGATCTTTTCGAACTGAGTCAGTGCGCTTCGCACTACGAGCCCCTCGAGCTGTTCCCCGTTCCCGCGTCCGTTGCGATAACGGCCGAAGCAAGTGAACCGGCCAGAATGACGCTGGACGCCTTGGGCATCGCGATCCCGCTGAGTCGAGCCGGGGCCGAAGCTGGAGCCGCACTTCGAGCGCTTGTCGAGTTCATGTGGACACAGGACGCGAACGTCTTCGACCTTTACACCGGCGAACAGATCTCGACACCTTCCGAGCTTGCCGGCGTCCTTGAGCGCATTTCGGGGTAATGGAGCCTGCTGCGAACGGACCGACTGAAACCGCGCGGATCCAAGAGCAAGGTTGACCCACGCGGGTTGATGCTACCCTGCGACCAGGTGGAGTATTTTTGGGGGGGGAGAGATCGCGCCGCCCGGCGCTGCTTGCGCTGTTGTGCGTCGTGAGCCACGTCGCCGTGGCCTGTGACTCAGGTTCCTCTTCTTCTTCCTCCGCTCCAGACTCAGCTGGCGGCGCAGGCGGAGCCCTCACGGAGTGAATCTCTCCTCCGCCGATGATGGCACCCCGCGGAAGCACCTGGAATCAGGCAACTTGCAAACTACTGACCACAGGTCCCTTTTGGCGCGCAGAAGGTGTCTTGCCCTGCGGGTTCGCGGCTGGGCCCGAGGCAACAGTCCTGGTCGGACGCACAAGCGTTGGCCTCTCCGCCACATGAGCAGTAGGTGCCTCCGTGCTCCTGTACGCAGATCCCCGTACAGGTGCCGCCGCCGCAGCATGTGGTGATGGCGCCCGGAGTCGACGGTGGGGTCGGGCAGGGACCTTGGCCGCACGTCCCCTCGGGCACGCAGGCAATCGCTCCGTCCATGGGGCAGCATTCAGAGCCAGCTTCGCAGCCCGGTCCATCGCCGCAGCGGCAGTCCTTGGCCTCATTGTAGCAAACCCCACGACATGCTGCCCCGCGGCAACAATCAACGATCACGCTGGGATCAGACTTACTCGGTCGGCAGTCGGTGCACTCGTCGGGTTTCATGCAGGTTGGCCCTGGGGAGGGGCCACCCGGACCGCGAACGCAGCAGACCTCACCTTCGCCACAGGGACCCGGGCCTGAATACGTTGTGCCGTCCCACGTCAGCTCACCGCAGTCGCAGCGGAGGCTGTCTTGCTCGACCGTGCCCCCGACGCGGCACTCGCCACGGCAGACGGGTCCAGGGTCGCTATTGGAGGTAAGCTCTCCCGCCGCCTCGCGCGTCTCCCCAACGTGGCAGCAGCGTTGGATTGGAGTGAACACCTGCGTCCCGTCCAACTGTTCGCTACAGATCGCGACGCCCGCGTCTCCGGGGTTACCTGGGCCAGCGTCGGGCTCCGCTGGGGTCGCCGAGCTGCAGCCGACAAGCAGCACGACTGCGGACAGCTGACGAAGTCTCAGGGCAGATCGTGCTTCCATGAGCGGAGGTCCTCTACGGTGCGCGCCAACCTAACACCAGACCCGAACGTCGCTATCAGGCTTTCCCCATAGTGCCCAGCAGCTCGCATGACGGATGCGCCCGATCGGAAGTCACCGCCAAGGGAACTCACCCGACTCGCGTCCGCGGGGTCGAGCTCACCGAGCGGGTCTTTCGTGATCTTGCTGGGATCTCCCCACGGGCGGAAATTCCCATGGGCCCACTCGCCCACATTACCCAGCATGTCGTGCAAACCCCACGGATTGGGCAGCTTCTTTCCACCGACATGGAGCTGGTCGCTCGCGTTCCAGCAGTACCAAGCGATGGTCGCGAGCGGTTGCTGCTCGACGCACCCAGCCAGCTCGTAGTCCTTGACGACGGACAAGTCTTGAGCGCCGCCATAGCTGGCTGTCTGCGTTCCCGCGCGCGCCGCGTATTCCCACTCTGCTTGGGTCGGCAGTCGGTAGCCCTGGCATTCATAGGCGGTTGACCCTTGGGCAAGCGCAGCAGTCCCGCAGGTCAACACGTGAATGGGTACCCCAGCACTGATCACCTCGACATCTTTGCATCCGCGAAGGTCGTAGCACTGGGGGAGCCCATGCGCTTCGCTAACGCGATTCGCGACGCGAGCCGCTTCGTACCAGGTCAGGGCGGCGAGGGGGCGACGAGGATTCGAGGGTTCTGCCTCGGGGAAATAGTGTCCGCGTTCGGGCGACCAGCTAGGACTTAGTGAATCATCCCAAAGTTCAACGCTTGCCTCGAACTGTTGGAGGATGAATGGGCGAGTGATCTCGATCTCAGCCTGTCCTTCGGCAAAGGCCGCTCGTCCGACCTCGGTCTCAGGGGAGCCCTTGATGAACTTTCCAGGCGGAATAAGACACCAGCCGTCGTAACACTCAGGCTCGATCGTCACCGGCTTGCCAGAGCCGCCAGACTGCTCATCTTCGCTGCAGCCGGGCGTCAGCGCTATGGCGAGCACTACACAGAGGAGACGGGTGGACATAGCGAGTCTTTGGCTTAGTAGTTTCGGACGCCGCGCGATTGTCCCTGATTCCTCACGTAGTTCGCTTTCGTCGAGTTGAAACCGAACTGGATGTTCGCCCCGGTTTCTACCGCGTTCCAGATCAGATTGAAATCATAGCATGACCCCCGAAAACAGCCCATGTGATGCATCTCGCGGAGATCGTACATGCTCAACCTCTGCGACGCCGTGCCCATCCGGTGTATTGACCATAGAAACTGGAACCAGTCGAGCTCAGTGGCGTAGTTGTGATTCGTCGAAGGACGCAGCTCGGTAGGTGCCCACGTTTCTGCCCAGCGCGACGCATCGTGGGCATTGTGCTTGTTCGGCGCTGGGAGGGGCGCAAAGGGAGGGGGCAGGACCGCGAACTGCTTGTAGTAGTTGAGGGTCGACTGCTGGGTGACTTCATTAGCCCACAGACGCGTCGCCATGAACTGCGCCCACCCCTCGACGCTGGCCGTACTCGTCCTCTCCAGCGACTGGAGGCAGTGCCAGTCGTTCTGCCCGGTGACGTGATCGCATCTAAGTTGCCACGGTGCCCCAGGTATGTCGGGTTGGCCGTTGAACAAGTAGTCGTTTTGGGGGATTCCCATCGCGGCGGACTGAATCTGGTGCCCCAGCTCGTGAGAGAGCACGTACTTCCACCGATGGTCGTTGTCTACCGTGTAGATCTCTCCGGAGACAGTGGACCACACAAGCCCCGCGCTCTGACATAGCGCTGGTGTATTCAACGAATGGGTGTTGTCTCCGAGGCAGGTGCCCGCTCCAGGCCCCACATCGATGTTGTATTGCCCGTAGTTCACCCATCCCGATTCGGTCGAGTAATACATCCGTGAAACCGTGGCGGCCACGTTTCCAAGCATATGGTAGGGCAAGTCCGGAACCGTCCATGGAAAGGTGTCGCCGCGTGTTCCGGTGCGGAAACCCTTGCTCAGGGAGACTGCTCCCTGGTTTGAAGGACCTGCGGCAATGTACTCGATGCTCGAAGTTGAGTTGCTCCTCTTCAAGTTGGTTGTCACCTGAATCGAGTAGTCCGTTTGCTCCAGCAGGTCGAGCTGTGGGCTACAGCCAGTTTCGTCGAGGTATCCGTCCCAAACCGTCACGTAGAAGCAGTACAGCGACGAGCATGTCAGGCGCCGGACTTTCGCCTGCACATTGTTCGCCCAGACGGGGGCGCCGTCATAGGTCGCCGCGTCACCTGAGTTCGCGTCGACGAAGCTGGTCGTCCACAAGGGACATACCCGATACCAGGGGTCGTTCGAAAGCGTCCGCATGGCGCCTTCGGGTTCCGTAGGGATTCCCAGCTCGGCCCTCCGATCGTCGGGCATCTGCACCTTGCCCACATCCTCTGCCACACCCCAAGTCACGGGCGGCTCATAGGCTGGAAATCCATCGCTTCCCCGAGCTTCCAGACGAGGAGCGAGAGAGAGCCACGTCTGTCTGTCTCGAACCCTTCTAGCGATCACATCGTCGTTCCCGACGCGCCCTCTGATATCGACCCCGTTGCCTGCGATATGCCCACCTCGATGCTTGGTGATGAGCTCGTCTAGGTCATAGGCGAACGCCTGCTTCAAGTTCGAGCTGAAGTGCACGAAAGCTTGGGGCGTGGCAGACACAAGCTCTGAATCATCCGTGTGAACCACCGCTTTGACGATCACGGAGGTTGCGTGGCTAACGCCCTTCAGAGGTAGATCCGCAAGGGTGATGGAGCGACGGAGGCTGTCCCCCTGTTGTAGGGAAACGCTGTCCAACGTCACACGCTCGGTGCGGTGGTCGAGACCAAACACCTCCAGCACGATATCGGCGTCCGCGTCCGCGTTCGCGGTCACCTCATAGTCCAGTCGAACTGCCTTACGCGTTTGCGTTAGGTCGGAAGTCCATCTCACGCTGACCCGCGCAGGATCGTGAGAGGGAGCGCAGGCGAGTCCCGGCGCTTCCGGATCATACCCGGGCGCCGGCCCCAGCGCGTAGTTCTGAGGAGGATCCATGGGGAGAGAATCCTCAGCTTTGCTCGCACTCTGCCAGGCGATGCCTCCCTCTGAGTCACCCGCCTCGGCGACACAGCCAGGCGCTGAAAGGACGGTCATCAGCCCAACAACCAAGCACCGAACGCCATTCGTTTGCATGCTTCGAGGTTAGACCAGAGGCCAACACTGCCACAAAGTATTTCTATACTGAAATAACTCGCGTTCCAGACGGCAGCAGAAAGAGGGGCCCGTCGAAGTTGCTGCCGCGCGGTCTCGAGCTGTTCCTCGCGTGTCATTCGTCTATAGGGGGACGCCGAGAAGGTTGAGAATCACTGGAGGGGCACACGCATCGACGGACCTGTGGCGCGCCAACCTAACACGGACCCGAACGTCGCTGTCAGGCTTTCCCCAACTGTCAGAACAACCAGACGCTCAACATTCCGCCCACTTCGATTCCGAACGGAACTGCGTCGTAGCTTCCGTAGGGGTCCTGGTGGCCGTCGGCCAGGTTGAGGCCGTAGCCGACGAGCGGGCCTATGGCGAAGTAGGACTGGGCGTACTGCAGGCTGGCGCGGACGCGGGGCACGATGGGCTCTTCGCTGGAGTGCTCTTCCGAGCCGAAGCCGATGGCTGCTTCGAGGCTTGCGCGCAGGGAGCCGCCGAGATCGAAGTTCACGGCAGCCCAGGGGAGGTAGACGCTGAAGTCGTCGGAGAAGCCAGCGTCATACGGGAGGTGGTAGTGGGCGTACTCAAGGCCAAAGGACCACAGCGAATAGCCAGCGCCGAAGCGGAAGGCTTGAGCGTGGCGGTTGAAGCTTCGCTCTGCTCTTGGCAGCCACATTCCCGTGATGCCGAGCTCGGCGCGCCAGCCGGGCGGCACCACTGGCTTCGACTCCGTCGAGGTGGGACGTGCAGCCGCTCGAGCATCGCCGTGATGAAATCTAGCTGGGCTGGGCGCCCCAAGCAGCGCTAGGCTGAAGCACGCCAGACATTGCCGCGGGGATCCACGCACTAGAAGCTCCCCTGCCAGCCGCCGATCGCCGAGTGCTGAGTCATGGCGAACAGCGGCGCGCTGCTCAGAGCCTGATTGACTGGGACTCGCTCGTCTTTCCAGCTCAGCCAGGCGGCGTCCAGAATCGACGCCACGACCAATCCGGTGAGCGCGCCGTACACGAGGCCCGCATCCCCGTCCTCACCGTTGCCATCTTGTCCGCTGCCGAGTCCCATCCCGATGAACGGCAACGCCACCCGCAGCCCGAGGCTGCCAATGGCCCGTGATGGCTGGCCGTGCCCCAGGTGTAGCACCGGCGGGAAGATCCAATAGCCACCCAGAAATACGTAGGCGTTCTGCGTGACCACAGCGAGCCCGACGCTGGCCGCGTCGACGAGCAGCGTCTGCCAGCCGTACCAGCGATGCTCGAGCCTGTAAGGACCGGTGTACGCGGGCTTGTCGCTCCCCTCGCGTTCACGCGCGGGGCTGAAGCTAACTTGTGGCGGAGACCAACCGAGGTCTTGCCCTGCTGACTGGGCTCGCGCTTCCTGGCCGTGCAGCAACCAGCAGAAGCCGAGCAGCGCTGGAAGCGTGCGGCGCATCAGAGACTCGGGATGACCCTAGCACAAGCGCCAGCCCCGCTCCCAGCCGCGGCTACTCAGATCTTTGGATCCGCGCGGTCATCTAGAAGTAGCGGCGCCCCTCGAGCTCGAACTTCAAGAGCACCGCGTGCGCCCACGAGGATCCGTGCTCACCCGGGTACGAGTAGCGGGAGCTCAGCGTCCCGAACTTGACCGAGGCGCCGCCGGTCAGGTCGCCGCTCACGGCTTCCGGGCGCAGGCGAAGCTCGAGCCAGGGCACATCGAAGTCCACGGCAGTGACATCTTCGCTTGGCACGACCTTGATGATTGGCCCGGCGACCGTCTCCAGCGACTGGGTCGCGTAAACGGCTTCCGCTTTCGCGGCTTCCATCCAGTACACGCCGAGTTCGCGACCGAGCATGATTTGCAGCGTGGCCGTGTTCTTGAGTCGCAAGACTCGAAACCACGGCCACACGCCACCATCGGCGCCGTACCGCAGCAGATCTTCGGGTACGCTGGGATCTTCCCCGAGCAGCGCCGCGACGCCAGTCACCAGCCCCACGACGATCCCGTCTCCAGGCACGTAGATGAATGGCGCCCGGACGTTGAAGCCGCCGCCAAAGCGTCGCCCGATGCCAACCTCTTCGGAGCCGAAGTTTCGCTCGCGCGCCTTCGTAACCAGCGTACCGCGGATATAGATCTGAGGGTCAGTCGCGCCCGTCGAGATCCCTTCCACGGCGTAGCCCAGACCCACAGAGAAGGTCCCCATGAAGCCGGCGCGGGCGACGTTCGAACGATCCTCGATGTCCGGTTCGTATCCGAACGGAAGGACCAAATATGGAGCGAGCCCCGCTGACATGCTCGCATATCCACCAAACTCTGCCCGCATCTCTGGCACGCCGTAGCCCTTGACGCTGGGCGCGGGCGTGCTGCGCAGCACGTCGAGCTCGGCGTTCGTCAGCGCGACTCCTGGCATGTGAATATCCTCGCAGATATTCATCTGGTCGATCGTCTCCGGTTGCCCACCCAGGCCGGCGCCAGACGCGAGCACCTTCGCCAGGCTACGCAGGGTCGCTCGCACCGCCTGGGCCGCCTGCAGTCGATGCTCCGCCTCGAGGAAGCTGTCCCCGCGCAGCGTCATGGTGCTGCCATTCCAGCTCGACGTGGTGACGCCAGCCTCACAGTAGTGGTCGTGGGTACCCTTGCGAAACTCGTTTCGCCTGGGTGAGCCGATCACGTGCCCGGCGCTGAAGCCATCCTCGAGGAAGTGAAGCGCCATGGCTTCCAGCAACATCACGTTGCCCTTGGGATCCTCGAGCCGCGCGCGGTCCAGGGCGGTCGCGTGATAGGCGCTGAACAAGCCAACGGCGTTGAGTGCCTGACCCTTGGCGCTCATTCGCTGCACGTACTCGTTGAGCGTCTCCTGGGCGCTCACGCGGGGGATCAGGAAGTGGGCTTCATTCTTCGCAGCACGCCCCAGGTAGCGAGCGTCGGTCTCCTGAAGCAGGAGGTGGCTGCGGTTCCAGGCATCGATGTGGGCGGCGCGGCTCTCAGCCTGCCTGAGCTCACGTTGTGAGATGGCCGCGCTCTCCACGACTCCCCGGAGCCAAGCAGCCTTGAGCGTCGTTCTGAGATCTTCTGCGGAGCAGGAGTGGTCAGCGGCCAGCGCTGCAAGCATGCCGAGGTCGACGCAGTGCTTGAACTCCGTGCGCTGTCCAACCTGGTGATGATCGAGATCTTTGCACAGCGCTTGCCAGTCGTTTCCAAGTGAGTGATGCAGCCGTGCCCATGCCTTCTGCAAGATCTCCAGTTCAGTTTTGCTGAGGTAGTCGGGGTGCTCCGCGTCGGCCGGCTTCAACGCCTCGCGCGTGATGTCAGCGTGTTCCTCGAACAGGAACGCTCGTGCTTCCGAAGGGATCAGCAAGAACCACGCGACGAAGGCCCAGGACAACCAGCGAGACATACGAGCACCCCTCGCGGGGGGGGAGGGAGCGCCCCCGCATGGTCGAGTCTCCGTGTTGCCGGGCGGAAATCAATGGCGAATGGATGCCAAACGGGAACTCAGTGGCACTTCGTGCCTGTTGCGGGAGTGACGCGTTGGCGCTCTGCTCCACCGCGAACTGAGGTTGTTCGGGCTCAGTTGGGAGAGGCCAGCCTCTTGGCGGCCAGGTAGGCCGCGTCCAGCGCCGCTAACTCGTCCTCTTCCATCAGCTCCTGGGCGTGGGGCATGAGCTCGTGCTCTTCCTCTCGGACGTGGCGTTCGACCAGCTGCATCAAGAACGCGAAATCCTTCATCCAGTTCGGGCTGGCGAAGTCGGAGCGTTCCAGCGTACCGAGCAGTGCTTCTAGATCTTGGTGCGCCCGGGCTGCGCTGGCAGCGTACTCCCGCGTCGCACCATAGCGCGCCATGCGGC
>JBFXBK010000127.1:0-21715 GCA_050183255.1 Polyangiaceae bacterium
CCGCGCTCCAGCGCGCGGTGCAGGCCGAGCAAACTTCGAGCGCTGGTTAGGCTCTGCGAGCCACGACCAGGCGTTCCCACACGCGGAGGCCACCTGGCGCGTTGGGCCAGTAACGTCGAGCCCAGTCGTGCGCGTCCGTGTCGGAGAGCAGGCTGAAGCCGCGTCGTTCCAGGCGCTCCTGGACTTCTTTCTGGCTGAGCGTACCGAGGATCGGTTCTCGGATTTTCCCTGCAGAAATAAGACCGGCGCGCCTCACGATACCGCTCTCCGGGGTGACGTAGGTCATGCACAGCACGCTGCCCGGCGCGCTGTACAGGGACACGGCGTCCAGCGTCGCGTCGATCGCGCCGGGCGTCAGGTACATGGTGACGCCCTCCCAGATCCAACAGCTCTTCTGCTGGGTGATGAAGCCAGCGCCGCCGAGTACTTCACCGATGGACTGGCGCTCGAAATCGATGCTGCAGAAGTGCACCGCGCGGGCGAGTGGCTCGAGTGACCCGACGCGCAAGCGCTTGTAGCCTTGGGTGCTTGGGTGATCGAGTTCGAAGACGGTGCAGTCGCCAAGCTCTGGCAGCCGGTAGCCGCGGGCATCCAGGCCAGCGCCTAGCAGCACCAGCTGCTCACATCCCCGACTGGCCTCGTCCCTCAGCACCTCGTCAATCGCTGCGGTTCGGAGCGGCACTCCATAGGACAAACCGAAGCTGGCGTGCCCAAGGGCGTGATGCACCAACCGCGCAACCCCCGGCTGCCCCATTGCCCGCACCAGCAGGGTCAGGGGGAGAGGGAGCAAACTCGAGGCAACGGGGTCGCTCGCGACGTCCAGATCCGCGGGTGCTTCGCTGTAGAAGGCGCGCATGGCGGCCACCAAATCGCTGGTGAAGCTTCGGTGTTGGTCTCGCACGCAGCCACTCTAACCCAGATGACCTGAGAGCCAGTCCGGAACCGACGCGGGCCGCGCGGACTAACGCCTTGCGCAACGGGCCAGCTGATTCGGGAGCGAAGCCATGGAGCAGCACTCGTCGAGGCTTTTCAGGGGTGGTGACCGGGCACCCTTGGCGATACATGTCCATCGCTATGACTCGAGAGGTTTACGTCGTCAGCGCAGTGCGCACCCCCATTGGCTCCTACCTCGGCTCGCTGAGCGGGCTGAGCGCACCAGCGCTCGGCAGCACGGCAATCGCAGCCGCCCTCGAGCGAGCCAAGCTCGCCCCGGAACAAGTCGAGGAAGTGTTCATGGGCAACGTGCTTTCCGCAGGGATTGGCCAAGCTCCGGCGCGCCAGGCGTCCCTTGGCGCGAAGATCCCCAACACCGTGCCGTGCACGACGGTCAGCAAGGTGTGTGGGTCCGGCCTGCAGGCGGTGGTGTTCGGCACCAAGACCGTGCTGCTCGGCGACGCGGACATCGTCGTAGCCGGCGGCATGGAGTCGATGAGCAACGTCCCCTACTACCTGGACAAGGCGCGCGAGGGCTACCGCATGGGTGACGGAAAGCTCGTCGACGGCATGATCTTCGACGGCCTCTGGGACCCCTACAATAATTACCACATGGGAAATGCTGGCGAACTGTGTGCGCGCGAATACAAGCTGACTCGCGAAGCTCAGGACGACTACGCCAAGGAGAGCTATCGCCGAGCCATGGCCGCGCAGAAAGAAGGCTTGTTCAAGTCTGAGTTGGTCCACGTGAGCATCCCTCAGCGCAAGGGCGACCCCATCGTGGTCAGCGAAGACGAAGAGCCCGGTCGCGGAAACCCTGACAAGTTCAGCGCGCTGCGCCCCGCCTTTGACAAGGAAGGCACGATCACAGCAGCCAACGCTTCCACCATCAATGACGGCGCCAGCGCGCTGGTTTTGGCCTCGGAGAAGGCGGTGAAGGAGCACAACCTCACCCCCCTCGCCCGCATCGTCGGCTACGGCAACGCGGCGCAGGCCCCGGAGTGGTTCACCACTGCACCGGCGAAGGCGATTGAGAACACCACCAAGAAGCTCGGTATCGACAAATCGAGCATCGACTTGTGGGAGATCAACGAGGCCTTCAGCTGCGTCACGATGGCGTGCAATCAACTGGCTGGTATCGACCCGAAGACGGTCAATGTGCGCGGCGGCGCCGTGGCACTCGGCCACCCAATCGGTGCATCGGGTGCTCGCATCTTGACGACGCTGTTGTTCGCGATGCAGGACCTCGGGAAGAAGCGCGGTCTCGCCACCTTGTGTATTGGCGGCGGTGAAGCCGTGGCGCTCGTCGTCGAGCGCTGAGCTCTCTCCACGGAAACGCGAGCGCTGCTCAGCGACCTTTCAAGGTAGGTTGGCGTCATGGCTAGCCGAACTTGGAAGGTTGCTTTGCTTTGTGGGCTCTTGATCGCTGGATGCGGCGGCAAGAGCGTGGACAGTGACGTCAACGGCGCGGGCGGACACGGCGCCGCTAGCCAGGGCGCGAGTGGTGGCTCCAGCGGTACGGCTCACGGCGGCACGACGTCGGTCGGTCAAGGCGGAGCGATGGCGGCTGGAGGCGGTCCAGCCGTCGGTGGCTCCAGCGTCGGTGGGTCCGGCGTTGGCGGAGATGCTGGCACCGGCCCCGAATGTTTCCCTGGGGAAGAGAACACCTGCGACTGCGGCGGCTTCTCCAGCTGCCAGCCCGACGGCACCTGGGGTCCGTGCAGCTGCCCGACTGGTGCCTGCGACAACGACGAAACGCAGACCTTCGACGTGTACGGGCAGTGTGCCCGAGTGACGTGCATTGGTGAGCTTGGTGCTCCGACCTTTCAGTCCTGCGTCGTTGACTGCGCGCAGCAGGCGAACGGCGTGAGCGACGGCTGCGCAACCTGCATGGCGGATTTGGTGGAGTGCGCCGCCACGATCTGCATCAGCAAGTGCCTGAACGACCAAGACGGCTCCTGCGATGCCTGTCTATGCGAGCAAGGTTGCGCTCAGCGCGCCCGCGATTGCGCTGGGTCGAACACCGAGGGTTTGCCGATCTGCGAGGCGCCGTGACGCCCTCAGCTCACTAGTGCTGCCTGCCGGGTGTGGCCACGTGGGCGATTGGGCACTAGAACCAACCCATGTCCGTCACGCCCGCCTCCCCCGTAGAGCGACCCGTGGAGATCGCTCCGGGTCTCGCGGCCTTCGCGACGCGGACGCCAACCTTGCCCCCGGCGACCCACACCAACAGCTACGCGCTGGGTGACCGAGAAATCCTGCTGGTTGAGCCGGCAACGCCCCACGAGTCGGAGCAGCGCGCGTTCGTGGAGTGGGCGCGCGGGCTCACGTCGGGCGGACGGCGACTGCGGGCGATCTTCGTCACGCACCACCACATCGATCACGTCGCTGGCGCACACGCGCTGAGTGAGGAACTCCGGCTGCCTCTCTTGGCGCACCGGGAGACCGCGCTGCGTCTCGGCGATGCGTGGCGACCGGAGCTCGGCCATCGCCATCTCAGCGACGGGGATGTGATCGAGCTGGACGGCCCGACCCCTCAGCGCTGGGAAGCGCTGCATACCCCAGGACACGCTCCCGGGCATCTCTGCCTCCACGAACCCAAATTAGAGGCGCTCGTGGTAGGCGACATGGTGGCGAGCGTCGGGACCATCCTGATCGAGCCTCAGGACGGCCACATGCAGACCTACCTAGAACAGCTGACGCGACTGAGCGAGCTCTCCGCGAAGCGCGCACTGCCCGCCCACGGCGCGGTGATCGAGCAACCGAGCGCCTGGTTCGATCACTACGTGAGCCACCGCAAGATGCGCGAGGCGAAGGTGCTATTTTCCGTGCAGCAACTGGGCGGGGCATCGCTGGATGAACTGGTCGCACTTGCATACGACGATACGCCGCGCCAGATCTGGGGCCTCGCGAAGCTCAGCCTCGAAGCCCACTTGATCAAGCTGATCGAAGACGGCTTGGTACACCAGGAAGGCGAAACCTACAGCGCGGAGCAGAGCGCGTGAACTCAGCGTCGATGCCCATCGGAGGTCGAGAGTGAGCCCAGAGAACGACGGATTTCAGCGAGGTTTCGTCGCCGCGGCCTACTTGGTGGGGCGCCGCGGCAAGGGCCTACTCGATGGCTTGCCGGAGCCGACGGCGCGGACTCGAGCCCTCGCAACCCAGCTTGCACATCCGGATCGCCAGACCCGGGCCGCGGCGTTGGCGCCCGAACTCGCCGCGCTGATGCGCAGCGTCGACTCGCGGAGGCTGGTGTGAGAGTCCGTAGCGCAAGGCGCATCCCCAGGGAAATGTTGCCAGCGAACCTGGCGCCGCTCGGCGGCGGTCCCAACCCTGAGCCTCGCAAAGCGCGGCTCGTGCTACGACCGGAGCTCGAGGCGGAAGCCCGGGCAAAGACCATCGTGGAACGCGCGGAGAACGAAGCGCGCGCGATCTTGCATCAGGCCGAGCGCGCAGCGAGCGGCGTGCGCCTGATCGCTGAGGCGGAAGGCCGGGCAAACGGCGCCGCGAGTGTCGCGGCCCAGGCACTGAAACTGGCTGCGCTGGAACGCGAAGTCGACAATCGGAACCTGGATCGCAGCATCGCGCTCGCTCGTCTGCTGGCCGAGCGACTGATCGGCGCTGAGCTCTCGCTGCAGCCGGAGCGCATTGCGGAGCTCGCGCGCACCGCGTTGCGGGAGACGGGTGGCGCGCGGCAGGTGGTGATTCACGCGCACCCAGAGGACGCTCGGGTGCTGGAGGCAACCCGGGAGACCTTGGGCTTGCCAGCGGACGCGGTGCGCGTGCAACCCGACATCGCGCGCGGTCGCGGCAGCCTGCGACTCGACACGGAGATTGGTGTGCTCGACGCGGAGCTGGCTCCACAACTCGAGCGACTCAGCCTGAAACTCAGAGAGACATTGGGCGCATGAGCGACTCATTGGCGCCGCCCGGCAGCTTCCCAAAGCCTCCCGAGGGATTCGTTCCTCCGCGGCCGCAGGCTGAGGCGCCGGCGCCGGTTTGGGCGGACGATCGCTACGGGCCTGAGTCTCAGCCGCCTCCGTTCGCGCCCAAAACGCGCACCAACGTGCTCTTGTTCTTCGCCACGCTAGCCAGCGTGTTCTTCGTGGGCAGCAACTACGCGAGCGCCCACTTCAAGATCGATTCGCTGCTGCGCTCGATTGGTGCCGCATGGATCTATGCGCTGCCGCTGATGGCGATCTTGCTGGCCCACGAGTTCGGTCACTACATCGCCGCGCGCATTCACAAGGTGCCGGCGTCCTTGCCGTACTTTCTGCCGCTTCCGATCTTGAACCCGTTCGGCACTTTGGGCGCCGTGATCGTGATGCCGGAGCGCATCCGTTCCCGCAATGCGCTGATGGACATCGGAGCTGCCGGACCGCTGGCGGGGATGGTCGTCGCGATCCCGCTGATGTTCATCGGCATACGGCTTTCCGATGTGACGCCTGGGCTGAATCAAGGCGTCGTGGTCTACGAAGGGGACAGCCTTTTGTACTGGGGGCTGAAGCGGCTCGCGCTCGGAGAGTTGCCGCCGGGATATGACATTCAGACGCATCCCCTCGCTCTGGCAGCTTGGGTCGGCTTCTTCGTGACGTTTCTCAACTTGTTCCCCATCAGCCAGCTGGACGGTGGGCACATCGCCTATGCCCTGTTCGGGGAGCGGCAGAATCGCTTCGCGCGCTATCTCCGCTTCTCGCCGCTGATCCTCGCGGTCTACAACTTCGTAGCCCACGGCTTGCCTGCGATTCAGCGCTACGTGGCGAACGGCCGCAAGGAGACCCTGGACCTGCTGCCGATGGGCACCATCGTCAACTGGGTCATGCTGTTCTTGCTCTTGTGGTTCATGACCCGCAAGGTCGGGCCAGGGCATCCGCCGGTGGATGATGATCAGCTGAGCACCGGGCGTAAGGTCGTTGGCGTGATCAGCTTGATCGTTTTCATCCTGGTGTTCACGCCGACGCCTTGGCTGCAGTACGTCTTCTCCTGAGCAGCACCAGCGCGCCGCCCAGGGCGAGCCACAGTCCGGCGCCGCTGCCGCTCAGCCCCGGCGCGGCCACGCTGCAGCTCCCAGAGTCCCGAGTCACCGTCGACGGACCGAAGCGGTTGTCCGACCCAGCGCCGCCCGAGCCTCCACCAGCACCGCCCACGTAGTCCCCGGCGCCAGGCTCGCCGCCCGTTGCCCATTGCCCCGCGGAACCGCCCTCCGCGGACTCACCGCCAGTTCCACCCACGCCGCCGTTGCCTGAGCCAGGCTCGTAGGTCCAGCACAGGTAGTTGTCGCCCCAGGTGTCTGGGTCATTGGGTTCGTTGAACTGCACGCAGTCCCCTGCCAGCGGCCCAGCGGAGCTCCAGGTGAAGAAGTACGGCGAATCCGGCGGCACGCAGATGAAGTTGTCGTTCCAGGTGTCGGAGTCGGACCCTTCGGTGATCGCCGTGCAGCGCATGCCAGCGATTTCACCCGAGTTCGACCACTGCAGGCCAAGCTCACCCTCGCTGCAGAGGTAGTTGTCGTCCCACGAGTCGGGGTCCGCGGGCTCGGAGATCTGCACACAGCTCAAGGAGTCAATCGGACCCGCGCAGTCCCAGAAGAACGGCGCGCTGCCGTTGGCACATTGCACTGGCTGTGGCGGCTCAGGGTCGCAGGCACCCTTTGCGAACCCACCGGCCGGAGACTTCGCGAGGCGCGTTTCGGTCTGAGGCCCGTAGGCGCCGTCCTCGTCGATGATGTCTTCCGGGTGGTTCACGTTCCACAAGTGCTGAAACGCCAAGATCGCATCGGCGCGCCCGTCGCTGCCGGGGCAGTCGAAGTGCACCGGGTCCGAGCTGCCAAGCCAGGTGCAGCCAGCGCTCTGCAAGGCGCTCTTGGCTGCCGAGTAGTTCTGCACGTCGATGGCGCGCCCTGACTGGTGGTTGCTCTTGCCGGGCTTCGCTGCCAGGCCACACCCGCCGGAGTAGTAGAGGACGTACTGATCCGCGAGGGTCCGGAACGCGCTGTTGATGGTGATGTTGAGCTTGCTCGCCGCGGACCACAGCGCATCACGGGCGCTCGCCTGCAGGTACGGATGGATCTTCGAACTGCTGAGGCTCACCCCAGCATGGGGAGCGAACTTCACAAAGGCGTCAGGCCGGATGCACATCTGTGCCTCCGCCAGCTGCTCCGAGATCCCTTCGAGTCCAGATGTGCTGCACTGACCACGCGCCGCGAGATCAGCGACGGTCTGCGCCTGAGCAGCTCCTGCGAAGACAGAGAACGAGAAGAAGACGGGCAGGGAGAAGAACAGAGTTCGCTTCATGGCTCGTACAGGCCCGGCGCACACTCGAGGGGTTTAGGGGGTGAGGTGCGCCCGCGCGCGGGGACCAGTGCACGCGCAGTGCCAGCAACGAAAGCAGCCAATTCCCTGGCGTTTGGGCCGCACGCCCAGCGACGCTGCACGTCATTGCGCAGCACGCATTGTGCAAGACTTCACAAGCGTGCACAGCCAAGCGCAACCAGGGACAATGCCAGGCAGCCGGAAGCTTCCGCTGCCACTCGTCGTGCGTGGCTACTCTCGCGCACCCCGCGAGCGTTGGCTCAGGCGAACTTCTTGGAGAGCGCGTCGCACACTGCCGGTGGCGCGTAGCGGCTCACGTCGCCGCCGTGGCTCGCGATCTCGCGCACCAGCGAGGCGGAGATGAACCCGTAGTTTGCGCGCGTCGGCAGAAACACCGTGTCAATTTCCGGGCGTAAATCTGCGTTGGCGTGGGCGATCTGCAGTTCGTACTCGAAGTCTGTTGCCGCGCGGAGACCTCGGACGATCACTCGCGCGCCGACTTCCTTGCCATAGTCGACCAGCAGGCCCTCGAATGAGCTCACCCGCACGTTGTCAAAAGGCTTGCAAACCTGCTCTAGCAAGCCAATCCGCTCTTCTACGGAAAACAGCGCCTTGCGCGTCGGGTGGATGCCCAGGGCGACGATCACCTCTGGAAAAAGCTTGGAAGCTCGCTCCACCAGGTCCAGGTGCCCGTTCGTCGGCGGATCGAAGCTTCCGGCGTAAATCGCAAGCTGGGCCCGGTTCATGGGCGGGCCTTATAGCACGCCCAGCACATCCGCCTCACTCGTCAGCTGACGCCAAGCGCATCCGGGATGGACGTTACTTCTTCTTCGCTGGTGGCTTCGCTGCGCCTGGGGGCTTGCTCGGCGCTTCGTCCTCAGCGTCCTCAGGTCCGGCGACGTCCGGAGGCGCGAGCTGGGGAGCTTTGACTCCTGGACCCTCGGGGACGACAGGCACGTCAGCCGGAGAAGGCAGCTCCGTGTCCGGCGCTTCGTCCGGCGGTCCGGGCGGGCTGCCGTCACGTAGCGTCGCGTGATCTTCCAGCCACATCGAGCGTCCGCCGTCGAAGAGCGTGACGCGGAACGCGGCCAGGAGCGGCGCTCCGATGGTGCCATCGATCTCGATCTCGAGATCCTTCGGCGCGTCTTCCAGATGCACCGCTTCCACCTTGGGCAGCTCAAAGGCGCCGATCTGCATGAAAGGGATCACGCCGGACTTCAGCTGCGGCGCTCCAGGGACTGGCCGCAGGCTGCTCAGCGCCACCCCAGCCTTCTTCCAACCCGGGTCGGCGAACGCGAACGGGAAGTTCATCGAGGTATCGACGAACAGGGCGACTTGCGGCGACTTCGCGTCGCGACCGAGGGCGCTGCGCAGCACCATGCCACCGCCGCGCACGTAGTTCACGTGCACGGTCGTCGCAGCGGGCGGCGGCGGCGGCTCGAAGCTACGCACCACGAACTGTCCACCTTCGAAATCGAACGTCGGGTGCAGGTGCCGCAGCAAGTTCACGCCAAGCAACACCTTGATCGGCGCGTTGAGCCCACGGGAGAGCCCGGACAAGTCCTTGGTGATGGCCGGGACGTCTTTCACCTCGAGGTGGGAGGCCCCGGGCTGACGCGAGTCACCAAACCGCAGGGAAATCCACGTGGGGTCACCGCTGCCATCGACCACCGTCTCCGCGTATCCGGTGTGAACCAGGCCGAGCGCCTCTTCGCCGTTCACTTCCACGGGGATCACCAGACTCATGTTGCTCGCACTGATGCGCGGCATCTCGCCGTAGCCGAGCAGGCCGGACAGCGTGAAGGGCGAACGACCACCGCCACGACGGGCGAGCTTGGCCACGTTCTCGGCCCACTCGTCGCGCACGCTGGGGTCAGCGAGCAGCGCCTCGAGCTCATCGGCAGCCTGGTCGATGTTGCCGGCGTACCAGAGCGCGCGGCCGCGAATGCTGCGGGCGTCCTGAGAGTCGACGCCGTTCAGCAGCTTGACGGTGCGATCGTAGTCGAGCTTCGCCAGCGCAACGCGCGCGCCGAGCAGCTTCACCTCTTCTTTTTCGGGAGTGATGCGCAGCGCGTTGTCGATGGACGTCTCCGCGTCTTCGATGTCTGCCGCGCGGTAACTCACGAGCGCGCGGTCGTACCACTTCTTCGAGAGCGGCGGCCAGGCCGGCCCTTCACCCTCGCCAGCGCCAAGGGGCGTGCATCCAACGGCAAACAAGCTCAGGCCGACGCCCAACACCGTCGCGGCGCGCAGCGCGCGCTGGCTCCCACTCTGACGCGAGCGGGCAGGGACTGAAGCGGGCAATACGGATGATTCGAACAAAGGGTCCTCCGGTGCGCCGTGCCGAAGAGAGACGTGGGACACGTGCGCGAGGTAAGCTCGGGTTGGACGAGGATCAGCGCCAACCGGCTCAATCGGCGCCTCGCATAGCCCGACTGACTACGGCGGTCGAGCCGCACGACGTCGGCTGAGCGTTGCTCCTCCCCCCCAAACCCACTTGGGGAGCGGCAAACCACCCGGAACTAGCTGGAATCACATAAGAATCGACCGCTGGTCGGACGCTCGTGTGACGTCTCGGAGGCAAGCTCAAGCGAACCTACTGAACGAAGCTTCCGTGCTACAGTCCTTCCAACGTGAGGACGCAACGGGGGAAGGGCTCCGCGGCACACGCGGAGGGACCAAGACAACCGGCGAGTAGCCGGTCTGCTCCTTCGGGTTCTTCTGGATCTGGCAAAGCGTTGAACGCACCGCGCGCCAAGAGCCGAACACGCCTGAAGAATAGTCGCCTCAAGGGATCGATCGACACGACGTCCCTTGAGAGTCATTCCCGCACGGAACCGGCGACGGTCTCTTCTCTGGATGATCATCGCGAGCGACCGCGCACGAACGGCAACGTACTCAACCTGCCTGTCTTGGTGCTGAATCGCCATTTCGCGCCGGTTTGTCTGACCACGGCGCGGCGCGCGATATTGCTCTTGTACGGCGGCGCCGCGCATGCGCTGGACGAGAGCGGCGACTTGTACGCTTTCCCGGAGTGGAGTCGCCTCGAGCCGCGGGTAGTCGATGACATCGTGCCGATGGTGAGCGGAGGCCTTCGCGTGCCGCGGGTGCTTCACTTGTTGCGCTATGAGCGCAACCCACGGGTGGACATCCGCCTCACGCGCAAGAACCTGTTGCTGCGCGACGACCACTCCTGCCAGTACTGCGGGGTGAAGCCCTGCCTGCGGGATCTCAACGTCGACCACGTCTTGCCGCGCTCCCGTGGCGGCGCTGATAGCTGGGAAAACCTCGTGATTTCCTGCCGGCGCTGCAACCTGGTGAAGGGCCACCGCACGCCGGAGGAGGCGGGCATGCGCCTGCGGACGCGCCCGAACAAACCGCGCTGGTCGTCCACCAAGCACTTCCTGCTGAGCGCCCAGCAGCCCTACAGCGAGTGGACTCCGTTTCTCCAAGCAGGGTGTGGGTTTCCTCTAGCAGGGTGAGGGTTTCCTCTAGCGGGGTGAGGGTTTCCTCTAGCGGGGTGAGGGTTTCCTCTAGCGGGGTGATATAACCGGCGCATGCGGACTTGCGCCTGGACCAACTTGCTCACTGCCTCCGTGCTCACTGGGGTGATCCTCTTCGGCTGCGAGGCGTCGACCTTGCGCAGCACAGCGCCGAGCGACACCGACAACAGCGAAGTCGCGCCACCCACCGTGGGCGAACCCACGGGCAACAGCGGCAAAGCCGGTGACTCCAGCGGGAGCGCCGCAGGTGGCGACGAAGGCAGCGCGGGCGGCGACGAAGGCAGCGGCGACGAAGGCAGCGGCGACGGCGCTCAGGCCGGCGGCACGAATCCAGCGGACGGAAAGAGCCGCACCTGGTGTCCCCTCGACGAAGGCGACGGCTCCAAGGCGCCTGAAGTTGCGGGCGTTGCGGGCAAACCGCGCGACGTCGAGACGATGCAGAAGATCGTGCAGACCTACCGCGGCTGCGTGCGGCGTTGCTACGAGGCCGTGCAGAAGGAGATCCCGGGGCTCAAAGGCGACCTGACGATGAGCCTGGTGATCACGCCCAAGGGCAAGGTGAAGGAAGCGACCCTCAACAAGGATCGCTCGACGCTGTTCACGCCCAAGATCGTGGACTGCGCCGCGGACACCCTGAAGAAGCTCGAGTTCGGCGAGCACCCGAAGGGCATGGAGAGCAAGCTGAACTACCCCTTCAACTTCGCTCCCTGATGTCACTCGACGTACAGATTCAGCTCGGCGAATACCGCCGAGCGGCACTCGTCAGAATCGGCGACGCCCACTCGCTACGCCGTCGCAAGCGGTACGGCTTCGCCATGTACGCGGCCGGGGTAGCAGCAGAATGCATGCTCCGCGCGTTTCGACGGCTGGACCGGCCTCATAGCGCCAAGCACGGGCTAGTGGCACACTTCAAGGCGTGCGACGAAGCGAAGCTTGGGGAACCTGCCAGGAAGCGCATCCGGAACCCGATAGCAACCGTTCGATACCTCTGGCTCAACAACTTTCGGTTCAAAGACGAGGCGGGCATCCAAAACCACCTCAAGCAGGTCCAGTACTACGAGAACCTGATCCGGGGGAGTGATTCGCTGAAGGTCGCATGCGGAGAGTTGGTCGATGCCGCGACGACTATCGTTACCGTGGGAGATGAACGGTGGAGAAACCTCTCAGAGAAAAAGTAGAGGAAGCGCTTAGGGAGGCCGTGGGAGAGGACGCGAAAATCGTCCTCGATGAGGACACAGGGCAAGTCGGTGGATTCGTGTTGTCCGGGTCTTTCGCTCCGCTCTCTCCCTCTGCCCGACAGGATCTCATTTGGGACAAGTTGGACCTTCGGCTGACTCCGTTCGAACGCACGCGGATCACGTTCATCATCACAGACACGCCTGAAGAATACGCTGCGCTTGAGGATGCTGGCGAATAGCGTGTGAGGCACAACGTCTTTCCCCGCGCTGACCTACGGCGCTGGCGCGGCCTGGCGACAACCAGGTGAAACCGACCCCGGCGCCGGCGCTGACGTTCGACAGCGCTGAATGATCCGAGTAAGGAAGCACCACCTACATCGGCGCCACGTATCACGCGGTCGAGCCGCCGATGCGCACCGTCGTGAGATGGCAAGAACCACGCATCGCTGGCACGTGCACTGCACAGGTGGTTCCCGCTAGGCCCAAGCGGCCTTATCCGGCTTCCTTCCCAGCCTCTTCGCGGCTGCTCCCAGAGTCCATGAACGACCAGAACGTCCTCGCTCGCTTGCACCGCTGGTTGGCTGCAATCCAGGTAAAACATCCTGGAATCGTGCTGATCGTGGCGCTCCTCACGCTGCTCCCTGCGGGCTTCTTCGCCAGCAAGCTCAGCCTCCGGAGCAGCTTCAAGGAGCTGCTTCCGGATCACAAAGCCAGTGTTGTCGAAATGCGACGCGTGAACGAGAAGCTGGCTGGAGCTTCCACTCTCACTGTCGTCATCACCGGTTCCAACACGGAATCGCTCAAGCGCACCATCGATGCCCTGAGCCCAAAGCTGCGCACGCTGCCTCCCGAGTACGTCGTCGGCGTCGATGACGGTACCCGCGCCGTGCGGAAGTTCTTCGAGGAGAACAAGGCGCTCTACGCCGACCTGAAAGACATCCAGCAAATCCACGACGACGTGGAAGAGCGCTACGACTGGGAGGTCCAGAAGGCCGCTGGCACCGCCCTCGACTTCGGTGAAGACGAAGTCCCCGACTTGAGCCCCGAAAGCTTGAAGAAGCGCTTCCAGCGCAAGGTCGACGACGCCAACAAGAAGAGTCCTGGAGTCGACGGCTACTACATCGGTGAAGACGGCAAGCTTGGCGCGATTCTCGTCCGCACGCCGCTCGGTAGCGGCAGCCAGGAAGCCTTCGAGCTCCGGCGACGCGTCGAGGAGCTGGTCAAGGAGATCAACCCCAAGAGCTGGGACCCGGCGACTGAAGTCAACTTCACCGGCAACCTGATCACGAGCGCCGAACAACAGAAGGCGATCACCGACGACCTGATCAGCGTCGGTGGCTGGGGCGTCGGGCTGATTCTGGGCGTCGTCCTCCTGTTCTTCTTGCGTTTCCGCACGCTAATGGCGATGGGCATCACCATCGGCATAGGCTGCGTGTGGTCGTTCGCGTTCGCCTACCTGAGCGTGGGCTACCTGAACATGGCCACGGGCTTCTTGGCGTCGATCATCGCAGGCAACGGCATCAACTTCGGCATCATCTACATGGCGCGCTACGTGGAAGCGCGTCGCGACGAGAACCAGGGCGTTGAACAGGCGGTGTTGACCGGACACCTCGAGACCTACCGTGCGACCCTCGCGGCGTCGTTGGCCGCTGGCATCGCGTACGGTTCCCTCGCGGCAACGGACTTCCGCGGCTTCAAGCACTTCGGCATCATCGCGGGGCTCGGCATGGCGCTGTGCTGGGTCGCCACCTACTTCGTGCTGCCCGCCATCCTGGTGCTGAGCGAGCGCGTCAGGCCCATGTACGGCGACAAGGAGCCGGGATGGCGCGCGAAACTCCGCGGAGTCTACGGCATGCCGTTCGCCTGGGCGGTGAACAAATTCCCTAGGAGTATCGCGGTCATAGGCTCCGTGCTGGGGATCGCCTGCGTGGCCATGTCGGTGCGTTACTTCGTCAACGATCCGATGGAGTACGACCTCAGCAACGTGCGCAACGAACGCACGCAGCCGACAGCCGCCGGGCTGCTTTCGGTGCGAGTCGACAAGATCGTCGGGCGCCTGGGCCAAGACGGCAAGGCCATCGTGACAGACCGCATCGATGAGGTGCAGCCGTTGGTTGACGAACTCAACAAGCGTTACCGCGAGGCACCGCCGGACAAAAAGCCGTTCGAGAAGATCGTCAGCATCTACGATCTGCTGCCGGACAAACAGCAAGAGAAGCTCAAGCTCCTCAAGGAGACCAAGGACCTGCTCGAGCGCGCGCGCAAGCGCGGCTTCATCGCCGACAAGGACTGGAAGGCGATCGAAGAGAACATGCCGGAGAAGCTCGCGCCGATTGGCATCGCGGAGCTACCAGAGCTGGTCGCGCGGCCCTTCACGGAGAAGGACGGCTCACGTGGCCGCGTCGTCTACATCGTGCCGAAGGAAGGTCGCAGCGTCTACGACGCTCACTACCTGATGCTGTGGGCAGACTCCTACCGCGAGGTGAAGCTGCCGAGCGGCGACGTGGTCCACGGCTCTGGCGACTCGGTCATCTTCGCGGACATGCTGATCGCGATCGGCGAGGACGCACCGATCGCGGTACTGTTGTCGCTGATCGGTACCGTGCTCGTGATCTTGATTGCGTTCCGCGGACGCGCGGCTGGCTGGGCGACACTCATCACGCTGCTGTGTGGTGTGGCCTATCAGATCGGCACGATGGCGCTGCTCGGCATCAAGTTGAACTTCTTGAACTTCGTCTCGCTTCCCATCGGCATCGGTGTTGGTGCTGACTACTGCATCAACGTCATGAAACGCCGCGAGCTGATGGGAGACCGCGACCTTCAGCGCGTGCTCGTCGAGACGGGCGGTGCGGTGGTGCTGTGTTCGTTGACCACCACCCTCGGCTACCTCGTGTTGCTGACCAGCATCAACCGCGCGGTGCAGAGCTTTGGTCTGGCCGCAGCCATCGGTGAGATCACCACCATCGCCGCCGCGGTCCTCGTGCTCCCGGCAGCACTGAAGTGGCGGGCCATGCGAGCAGGCAAGGACGGCCCCGACGACTCGGGCCGCCAGCCCTCGGCGGCATCTCCGAACGCGAAGCCCGCAATCGCCGACAAAGCCGCTGTGGCAGAGTAGCCGTCTGCGAAGGCTGCTAGCCAACCAGCGAGAAACCTGAGACGGTTCGCGGAGTGATCGACTCGCTGCTTCCGATGCGCAGCCTGGCACCGTCCGCGCCGGATACGGATGCCTACGACGATCTGCTCACGCGTACGCGCGGGCTGCCCCGAGAACAGCGCGCCCAGCGCGACTTCTGGTTCTCCACGCTTCCGCTCGAAGCCAAGGATGACGTGCTCTTCGAGCTCGAGATCCTGCTCAAGAGCGCCGCGTGCTTTGCCAACCCGCGCAATCACCCGGGGCCGCCCCGCCGCGCGCCGGTCGTCGCTCAGGACTTCCGACAGCCGATGATGCTGTTCCGCGACGGCATGCAGCGCATCATCGAGCTGCAACGGCAGCTGCTCGGCACGCGGGACCGCACGCTGGTGTTCCAGCGCTACCTGGAGACGGTGATCCCCGAGGATTCGATGCGCACGCGCTTGATGCGCACGGGGGATAGCCAGCACACACCCGAAGAAAGCCTGGTGTCGCTGCGCACCTCACTCACCAGCACCCAGGAGATCATCGAGGGCCTGCTACGCGCGCAGCGTATCCCCTTTCGCCTCTTTTACTCCGTGCTCTCGACGGTGCAGCGAGACGTTGGGCGCAACGTGTTCTTCAATCCGCTCACCGCGCTCGAGTTTCGTCCGGAGTTCGACCGCATCAAGAGCCGTCAGGTGCTCGACCTGATTCGCAGCGTGCCAGGAGAAGAAGCGCATCGCTTGGTCGCGCTCACCTTCTTGAGCCTGTTCCGCATGCTGCGCTACTTGCGGCTGCTCGAGCGCACGCTGCTGACTGCTCCACGCCGTCGGGGCTACGCGGGCCGCACCCACCTGGTGCTGAGCGTGCTGCGCAGCGACGCGCGCGCCTTGTCAGACTACCTGCGGCGCCGTTCAGGCATCTTGCTCGCAGAGAGCTTCGAGCGCGATCTGTTCCGAGTGCGCGCGACGGATCTCTCGGCGCGGTCAGACAATCTGCGTGCAGCCGGGCATCGCTTGCTCGGCATCAAGAGTGCCCTCGAAGGCATCTCCGGCAATATCCGCTTGGAAATGCGGCGCGCTTTTCAGCATGATTTGCCGCCTCCGGACGCTCAGGTCAATGACAGTGCCCTGCGTGACGCGGTCACCGCGAGCATTAGCAACCTGCGGCCGGCGATTCGCGGCGCGATCCTGTTCTTGGGCAAGGCGCTGGGCGTCAGCTTGGAGGGCGACGGCGTGTTCGACGACGAAGCCGCTCAACGCGAGACCAGCGAACGCTTGCGCCGCGATATCTGGATGTTCGCGCAGATCGTCCGCGCGTTCTCGTCGAAGGCGCAGCACTCCCCAGCGGAAGATCGCTGGGCACCGGTCTACAACTTCCAGTACGTGCGAGAGTTCCTCGCGTACTTCCGTGCAATGGGCTACCCCCTGCTGCGCGCGAGCGACTACCCCCGCTTCGATGCATTCATGCAGGCCATGGGTCGACTAGAAGACACGGACCTCGTTGACCCTCAGCGCCTCGAGGCCGCGATCGATGAATGCATGGCGTTCCACGGCTTCCTGTTGAAGCTGTTCGACGACATCTCGAAGCGCGACGCGCTCGACGGCGTCTCCTTCGATCGACGCGCGGCAGCTTCGGCGTTGAAGCTGTACCTCGGCGACTGAGACGGCGCGCTCTCTCCCCAAAAGCTCCCTGCACACGCAGAGACTGGGGCAGGGCCGACCTCGTTGCGACAAAACGCCAAGAACCGGAGCGCTGTCTCTCATCAGCAGCTCACGCGAAATTGCTTCCGCGCGGCATTAACTGCTGAAGGAACGCACAACCGGTTCCAAACACATGAGACTGGGTGCGGAACGCAAGCGAACCACGCGCCTCTCGAAGAGAGACTGCCAACCCCTGTGTCGCCAAGCGCGAATGACGCGCCTTTGGCTGACGATCACCCCTCTGTGCGGTCCGCCAACCGCACGGAAAGTAAGGCCCAAGGAGTACCTCGCGCAGGGCCTAGCTCGCGAGGCGCCTGACCCAGCTGATGTCAGGCTATCAGGCACCCTCCGAAAGAACGGTGCGATGCAGTCTCCTGTCGAAGGTTGACTCGTTCCGCGTCCTGAAGGCCCGGCTCTGAACTCCCGATTGGGAGGCTCTCGGCTCGGGCCTGATTCCAGCCACCCAGGAAGGCGCTTTCTCAGGACGCGGTCAGAGGCACTTCAGCAGTCGACTCAGGCCTTCTTGGCGGCCTTGCGCTTGGCAGCCTTACGCTTGGGCGCCTTCTTGGCGACCTTCTTGGCTGCCTTCTTCGCCGCCTTCTTCGCGGGCGCCTTCTTGGCAACCTTCTTCGCAGCCTTCTTGGCGGCCTTCTTCTTGCCCGCCTTCTTGGCGGCCTTCTTCTTGCCCGCCTTCTTGGCTGCCTTCTTCGCGGTGCGCTTCTTGGCAACCTTGGGGGCTGCGGCGGGAGCGCTGGTCTTTGCCTTGGTCTTGGTCTTCTTTGCGGCCATCTGTGCCTCCTACGAACGAACCAGGGATCAGCACCGAATGAACTAATCCCGAGGTATGTTGCACGACGTATATTGCCACCTATTGTGATGTGTCAACGAAAAACTTACAGGGAGGGGTTGCGTCGGCCTTGGAAACATGGGGTGGTGACCACGCAATGAGTGCGGACCGAGCACCTGTTCAGACCCCTCCAAACGCACCCGGTGGCGGCTGTTCAGCGGGTAGGGAATTGCCCCGCCCCGACGTCAAAAAGTTCTTTCAACACGCATGCTTGACGCGCCGCACACCAGAGCGCTAAGCCCAGCGCCCCACCCCCTCTGAGGACCCCTCTGCATGTCTTTCACGACCCCGAAATTTCGCCCTCGCCAGCTGCTGATTTTTTCCCTGATGGGCGCCGGATTTTTTTCTTCGGCGTGCGGGTACAGCCAGGACGAGTGGGACCAAAAAGTGCGCGAGCTCGAAGCCGCGCGTAACCAACTCGCGGCGCAGCGCACCGCACACAAGAAGTGCGAACAGGATCACTCCGACGCAGTCGCGGAGGTCGACGCCCTCAAGAAGCAACTCCGCGAGCGCGGTGTGAATCTCGACAACCTCAGCGCTTCGTTGAAAGAGAACATGAAGGCGCTCGAGGAGTACAAGCGCCGCGCGGAGCAACTCGATCAGATCCGTCAGCGCTTCGAGAACTTGCGCGACCGACTCAAGAAGCTCACGCAGCTCGGCTTGAAGGTGGAGGTGCGAGACAACCGCATGTTGATCCAGCTGCCTGGCGACGTGCTCTTCGACTCCGGCAAAGACAGCCTGAGGAAGGAAGGCATTTCCATACTGAAACAGGTCGCCGAGGTCATCAAGACGGACCCGGAGCTGTCCAAGCGTGAGTTCCAGGTCGCGGGCCACACCGACTCCGCGCCGCTCAAGGGTGGCTTCTTCAAAGACAACTGGGGCTTGTCGGCGATGCGCGCGCGCTCGGTGCTCGTCTACCTGACGGACGCCGACGACAAGGGCGGCGGACTGGACGCATCGCACTGGAGCGCGGCGGGATACGCGGATACCGATCCCGTCGCCAGCAACGACACCGAGGAAGGCCGTGCGAAGAACCGTCGTGTGGAACTCGTGGTGCTGCCCGACGTCGAAGAGATGCTCAACCTGAACAGCCTCGCGAAGTGATCGCAGGCGGACGTTCAAACTGTTGATGAACCAGCACACGCGCGCTGCGGCGATCGACATCGGCACCAACTCGGTGCTGCTTGCGATCGCCGATCGCGCTGGAAATCAGCTGGTTCCCGTGTTGGAGCGCGCGACCATCACGCGCCTGGGTCAGGGTGTAGACAAGACGCGCACGCTCGCTCCGGAGGCCGTCGAGCGCAACCTCACGTGCCTCACGGAGTACGCCGCGCTGCTCCGCGAGTTCGGTTCCCCAAGGTTACGCGTCGTCGGAACGAGCGCCATGCGCGACGCAGCTGGGGGTGAGGAGTTCCGTCAACGCGCCGCCGAGCTCCTCGGCGTCACACCGGAAGTGATCAGCGGCGACGAAGAGGCCCGGCTCACCTACCGCGGCGCGCTGAGTGGTCTCCCATTGAGCGCTGAGCCTGTGGTTGTGTTCGACATCGGCGGCGGCAGCACCGAGATCATCCAGGCAACTGCGGGCGTCATCAACGACGCGATCAGCCTGAACATCGGATCGGTTCGACTGACCGAACGTCACCTCCCGACTGACCCGCCAACGCCGGAGGAGCTCTCCAAGCTCGATTCGGACGTGGCAAGCGAGCTAGCACAGGTAGCGCCACCGACGGTCAGCGCGCAGCTAGTCGGCGTCGCTGGCACGTTGACGACGCTTTGCGCCGTACAGCAGCGCCTCGCCACCTACGACTCGAGCCGCGTTCATGGCGCAACGCTCACCCTGGAGCAGGTGAGCGCGCTGTGCGAGATGCTGGCGTCACTGCCAATGGAAGAACGCCGCAAGCTCCCAGGCCTCGAGCCGAAGCGCGCCGACGTGATTGCTGCAGGCGCGCGCATCGCGCGTGGTGTGATGCAGTGGGCTCAGGCGACCGAGCTCACCGTCTCCGATCGCGGCGTGCGCTGGGGCATCCTCGAAGCGCTGCTCGAAGCCTGAATCACGTTGCCGCGCGGCAACTTTCTCCGGCGTTTCCGCGTGAATACATGGCGCCGCCCAACGCTCCTGAGCGGAGGGCGCAGCTGGCCACGTGCGGCGGGACATCGAGCACATCCGTCGCTGGAGCCGCGCGCAGCCACGCGCTCGGTGTTCAGCCCGGCTGCGGAAGGTGCTCCCGGGAGGCGAGAAGTACGCGGAAATGCGCAGAAATAGCCGTGCCGCGTGCGCTGTAGCAAGTTTCTGCTACGATTTCTTGACGAGTTAGACGTCTCTGACTAGAGTGGCGCGCCTGGCGGACCTCTATCCCTTGCAAAACGAAGGAGCAAGGCACCCCAAGGAGCCGTCAGCGAGCGTCCAAGCACAAGCGCTCAGGATCTGTCATCATTGTCTGTTCGGTGTGAGCGCCCAAAGTGCGCGAAACAACACCGAAACAGTCCCAACCAACCTTCGCGCTCATCAGCGCGCTCGCTCACCCAAGGCGCCAGGAATCAAAGCTCCACGCCGGACCTCTTCCACCGTGGACGTCGCCTCGAGCACCGACGACACCTGGCTTCAAACAACGAGCACGGATGCACAAACGAGGAATCAAGCCCAGCGCGCCCTGTATTGGCGCCCATCAGACCTTCCAGGGCGGTGGCAGCCAAGCGGCTGAGCCCATCGCGGCTGAGCCCATCGCGGCTGACTCAGGCGCGGCGCACGGTGATGCGACGCAGGCCGCGGGGTCTTTGAAGATTGCCGGGTTTTCGACCTCTTGAGTCTTAGTTCAGCGTGAGCTCGCTGGCGCGGTGTCAGCGAGCTTTTGGCTGTTCCATTGCCCCGGATCCACACGACCCGGAGCACCACCGAAATCGAGGAAAAGTACAGCGTCCCAGGCGGGCTTGGTCTTCCAGACCTTAAGGTCTTCCAACCCCGTGAAGCTCAGACAAGCAGGGTCGCGAACACACTGACTTGAAGAAGCGCCAGCTAGCGACAGTTCAGGAGCTAGCAACCGTGTGAAAGCATCGTCCAACAAGACGACGCTCTGGCGTTTCCCACTTAGAGCATTCGCCAGAGACAACACACACGCTTCGGCCGAATGCAGATCGCGCCCGATTTGGGGCGCGAAGTGCGAAAACAGAAAAACCACAGGGAATGATTCCCGCGCCCAGCCGTTGAGCGCCAAGCACCAGTGGCTGAGCAGCCCGCGCCACACCAAGCAGAGCAAGAGCCGAGCAACCGCAAAGCAAAAGCAGACTGCAAGAAGCGCGAGCAGCAACTCTACGAAACAACATTGGCCGGGTCTGAGACTTCAATCGAAATCACTGACCCTCGGCCCGCGACAGGAGACGACATGCAGGCAAGCCCCGAAGTTGAGTTCAAGATCGGTGACAAGGCCGTCTACCCCGCTCAGGGTGTAGCGGAGGTCATCAGCATTGACGAGAAGGACATCGCAGGGCAGCGGCAACGCTTCTACGTGCTTCGGATTCTCGACACCGACCGCAAGATCATGGTCCCCGTTTCCAACGCGGATGCCGTGGGCCTGCGCCAGGTGATCAGCGAACAAGAGATCCGCGAGATCTTCGATATCCTCAAGGAACGCACGATCGGCTTCGACACCCAGACTTGGAACCGCCGCTATCGTGGTTTCATGGACAAGATCAAGACTGGCTCCATCTATGACGTGGCCGAAGTCTTGCGCGACTTGTACCGCTTGAAGGCGAACAAGCAGCTGTCCTTCGGCGAGCGGCGTATGCTCGACACTGCCCGTTCGTTGATCGTGAAGGAGATCGCGATTGCGCGGAAGCAGACTGAGGAAGATGTGAAGACGGAGATCGAAGCGATCTTCTTCTCCAACTGATTCAGAGCGACTGACGACATGAGAGGCGCGACCGAGAGGTCGCGCCTCTTTCTCGTTTGTGGCTGCGTGATTCAACCGCAGCCGTTCGCTACTCAGAGCGCGTCGGTTGCTTGGCGCCGGGAGAGCCGGCAGCGCTCCGCCTACGCGGTGCTCGCAGGAGCACCTGTTGGGCGTCGACCCAGTACACGTACTTCGAATCCACAGACACACAGTTGCTGCCCCAACCCGTTAGCCCGTAGTG